>CALWLF010000088.1 GCA_944381455.1 uncultured Clostridia bacterium
GGCAAAATGCAGCTGCTCGGTACTGATAGCACCCAAAGAAAGGTGGTCCAAATGATGTTCCAAGGAAAAATAATCCCGTACGCCGCGCATGAAACGCAGCTGCTGCAATTCGGAAAAAGAAATATGGTCTTTTTGAAAACAAGGATGGTTGGGACCGACGTAGATGCAGGCCTTTTTCACATCCATTGGTCCAAATACCAGTTTTTTGTGGCCCATGATATGTTGAAAGCTTTTCAGCTGCTTTTGCGCAATATAGACGATGCCAAGCTCGCTGATGCCTCTGGCTACCCAGTCGCTTACCTCCTCCACCGTCCCCTCCTGATGCTCCACCACATAGCCCTTTGGGTGCCAATGACAATAAAAATCGGCTAAAAGCCGGGCGATCATATTGCTGGGATAAGTGGAGAGGGCAAATTTTTTTCCTTGATTATGGTCAGCCATGGCATTGATGACGGACATACTTTTTAATACCATTTGGGCATATTCCCGCACCGTTTCTCCATATGGCGTAATTTGCAGACCTCGGCTGGTGCGTTCAAAAAGTTTTCTGCCCAATTCTTTTTCCATGGCAGAAATGGTTTTGCTGACATTTGGCTGGGTGGTATAAAGACACTCGGCAGCCTGATTGAAGCTGCCTTTGTCGCAGGCAACGATGAAATACTCCAGTTGTTTAATTTCCATGATGGAACCTCCCTGATTTATAGTTAGATATAACTAACAACAAAGAGTATACAAATGGTCCATTTCTTTGTCAAGTATTCCGTCAGAAAAAGGTTGCAAGAAACGGAAAGGTGTCGTATGCTTTAGTTAGCTTTTACTAACCTAAAGAAAGAGAGAAGGTTTCTTCATGTTGACAGAATTTTTTTCCCGCTTTGCCCTTCCCTTTTCCCCGCTTTGGCAGGATTTGCTGCCAGGGGTGCGCGCCTGCCGGGTTTCCATCTGCGCGCAAACAAAAATGGAAACGTCCCTTTCCGTTTGCAGACAGGAAAATGAGACGGAACTCTTTTTTTGTTTTTCGGGACAGATGGAGCTTTGGAGAGGAGAGAAAAAACACTGGTCTTTGACTGGCAACTGCATGCTGCTGTGCCTGCCTGCTTCAGGTGAAAGGACCTTGGTGCTGCAAGGGGCATTGGAGGGAGTGCTGCTGGCCATTCAAAATGATGCCTTTTGTTTTTGGATGAAGCAAAACAGAGAGAAACAAGAAACGACTTTGGCCGAAAAAGCAAAAATGCAAAAGCTCATGGTGGAACAAGGCTGGCTAATACAGCCTTTGGATTGGCCGGCGGCATTTTTGGATGCATGGAGCCGGCTTTCGCCAAAAGAGCAAGGGCTTTGCTGTTTGACAAAGGGGATGGAGATTTGCGGCCGCATCGAGCAGAAGACGCTTGCCGAAGGAACTTCTTTTGCCCTGCGCAACGCATGCCAGACAAGGCAGATGGCTGCCATGGCAGCTTATCTGGAGGCACATTTGGATGAAAAGCTGACCATTGCCAGCTTAAGCCGGCGTTTTTATATGTCTCAGACGGCTTTGAAAACGGCTTTTCGCAGCCATTTTGGCTTGCCAGTGCATTGTTATTTGCAGCAAAAACGAATGGAACGGGCAGAACAGGCTTTAAGAGAAGGAGAAAAAAGCATTTTGGAAGTGGCTCATGCAGTGGGATACGAAAGCATCAGTCAATTCAATGCCTGTTTTAAGCGCTTTTTTGGCGTAACACCAACGCAATATCGAAAATTGTCCGATTCCGGCAAAAATGGACCATTTCCGTTAGACGAAACAAACTCTCCTCGTTTATCATAAGAGTTCGAAAAGCAGTGCAACGAACGACACAAAAAGGAGGAATTGGGTTGAAACAACATCGATTTTGGGCCTGGGGTGCTCTTTTTTGTATGGCAATGGTAATGATAACGGGATATCAAAAAAAATAATGAGAAAGGAAGAACAAAGATGAATGGATACCACAAATTGGCTTGTTTTGCAGGCGGAGTGCTGTTTGGCTCCTTTGGCGTGAAACTTCTGACCAGCCAGGATGCGAAAAAAACGTATATCAAAGCAACGGCAGCCGGGCTGCGCATGAAAGACAGCGTGATGAAAACGGTCACCGATGCCCAAGAAAATGTCAATGATATTGTGGCTTCGGCCAAGGACATCAACGAAGCCCGCTACATGGCAGCCCAAGAAGCTGAACTGGAAAACCATGTAGAAGACGAGGCAGAATGATGTAAGGCAGAAAAAAACTGTTTTTGGCGCAGCCTCCTCCATCCCCTTTGGAAGAGGCATGACAGATGGAGGATGGTTTTGGCCGATTTCATCTGTCATAACCGCCCCAAAGCGAACTGTTGGGCCGTGCATCCCGCTGGAATTGTTTGGGGCGGTTTTTTTGTATGGAACAAATCCTGAAAGCGGATTGGCAAGAAGCTGCGCCGAGAACAGTTTCTTTTTTATTTGCATCCAATCAAAGGAGACAGATATGAAAGCAACCATTGAACATGAAAGCCGCGGCAGAATACGGCTGCGGCTTTTGCAACAGTATATGTCAATCCAGCAGGCAGATCATCTGGAGCTTTGGCTGCAACAGCAGCCCTTTATTTCCCGGGCAGTCGTTCATGAAAGAACCTGCTGTGCCATCATTTATTATACCGGTCCTAGAGCAGCAGTGCTGGACTGTATCTGTCAGTTTTCCTGGCAGAAGGCGGAAGAAGCCTTTCCCCTGCCCTTTCACAGCAGCCGTGCCCTCAACCGCACCTTTGAAGAGAAACTGGTGCAAAAAGTACTGGCGAAAGCGGCCGCTGCGTTGTTTTTGCCAAAGCCGCTGCGTTTGGCTAGAATGATGCTTCATGCAGTGCCGTTTTTTTGCCGCGGTCTGAGGTGTATTTTACGGCGCCAAATGAAAATTGAGGTTCTAGACGGCTGTTCCATTGCTTTATCCATGTACCGCCGAGATTTTGGGACGGCCGGCATGGTCATGTTTTTGCTGGAACTGGGCGAACTGCTGGAAGAATGGACCAGGCGAAAATCGGTGGAAGATTTGGCCCGCTGCATGTCGTTGCAGGTGGACCGGGTTTGGGTTTGGACGGACCAAGGAGAAGTGCTTTTGCCGGTCTCTCAGGTGAAATGCGGCGACCAGGTGATTTTGAGGGCCGGAAGCGTCATTCCCTTTGACGGGCGTATTTTGGAAGGAGAATTGGCCGTTAATCAGGCTTCCTTTACGGGAGAAGCTCTTCCAGTACAAAAGAATGCTGGCAAAACTGTCTATGCCGGCACAGTGGTGGAAGAAGGAGAAGCAAAAATGGAAGTGATGCAGCTGGCAAACGAGAGCCGGTATGCAAAGATTGTGGCCATGATTGAGCAATCCGAGCAATTGAAATCTGCCACCGAAAGCAAGGCTGCCCGCCTGGCAGACCGCCTGGTGCCTTATACGTTTGGGGCAAGCCTTCTTTGCCTGGCCTTCACCAAAAACGCTTCCCGCGCCAGCTCCGTTTTGATGGTGGATTTTTCCTGTGCGCTGAAGCTGGCCATTCCTTTGGCCGTTTTATCAGCCATGCGCCAAGCGGGAAAAGATCATATTACCGTTAAAGGCGGCAAATTTTTGGAAGCCATTGCCAAAGCAGATACCATTGTTTTTGATAAAACTGGCACCCTCACCCATGCCTGCCCCAAAGTGGTGCAGGTCATTGCCTTCGACGGCCAGGATCCAGAAGAAATGCTGCGCCTTGCCGCCTGTTTGGAAGAGCACTTCCCCCACTCTATGGCCAAGGCTGTGGTGGAGGAAGCAAAACGGCGGGGATTAGAGCATGAGGAATTTCATACAAAGGTGGAATATATTGTGGCCCATGGCATCGCCAGCACAGTAGAAGGCAAGCAAGTGCGCATTGGCAGCGCCCATTATTTGTTTGAAGACTGCGGCTGTGTGGTACCGGAAGGAGAAGAAGAACGGTTTGCATCGCTTCCTGCCCAGTATTCCCATTTGTATCTGGCCATTGGCCAGCGCCTTTCTGCCGTTCTTTGCATTGCAGATCCGCTGCGGGCCGAGGCAAAAGAAGTGCTGGCTTATTTGAAGCGGCAGGGAATCCGGCAGACGGTGATGCTCACCGGAGACAGCTATCGCACCGCCTGTGCCATCGCCCAGGAGGTGGGGGTGGATCAGTTTCGGGCAGAAGTACTGCCGGAAGATAAGGCCAAAGAGGTGGCAAAGCGGAGAGCACAGGGCCATATTGTGGTGATGGTGGGAGATGGCATCAATGACTCCCCTGCTCTCTCAGAAGCCGATGTGGGCATCGCCATACAAGATGGGGCGGCCATTGCCCAGGAAATTGCCGATGTGACACTTTCGGCCGAAAGCCTGTGGGAACTGGTGCTGCTGCGGCAAATTGCAATGGCATTGATGAAGCGCATCCAATGGAATTATCGGTTTGTCATAGGCTTTAATGGCAGCTTGATTGCAGCCGGTCTGGCCGGACTGCTTTCGCCTGCAACGTCTGCCTTGCTGCATAATCTTTCCACTTTGGCCATCAGTGTTCACAGCATGGGCCCTTTGAAAGAACCGCCTTTACCCCTTTCTTGATGAAAAAGACTGCTGCGGCAGTTTTCTAAGAAAAAAACATGAAACACATTTTCTTGGAAAATTGCTTTGCGGCAGTCTTTTGTTGTATTGGAAAATCATTGGAACAAAAAGAGAAAAACCACTTTATGCTGCTTGCTGCCCAGGAGAGATACAGCAATTAAAGCAAAAAGTGGTTTTCTCCCAAATAGGATTGAAAGTAGTGAAAGTAGCGCTTGTTCCAATGAGCGAACATGTCAAACAAACTGCGGTGGCATCTGCAGCCTGTGTGCGGCTCTGTCTCCCCTACTTCTTCCTTCTTCTATGGTGGCGGCACAGAAGAAGGAACATATGGTTAACAGCATTCTCTTTCCACTTCAAACGGGTTTGCCTTTGGCTTAATGTGGAATTTCTTTCGTACCGTGTTGGAGATGCGGTCGAAGAACATATAAAGCAAAGGCACCACAACCAGTGTTAGGAATGTACTTGTTGCAAGGCCGCCGGCAATAACCAGGCCCATGCCGCGCAACATTTCGCTGTTGGAACCGTTGGAAAAAATCATGGGGAACTGCCCCAAGATGGTGGTTAAGGCTGTCATCAAAATAGGCCGTAATCTGGTGGGACAGGCGGCCAAAACAGCTTCTGTCAGCTCATAACCGTCTCTTTCTCGTAATAAATTGATATAATCAATCAGCACAATACCGTTGTTTACAACAATGCCAACCAAAATCAAACAGCCGATCAAAGCCATCATACTGATGTGCTCTCCTGTGAGAAAGAGCAGGAAAATGGCGCCGGTAAAGGCCAACGGAATGGTAAACATAATGATAAATGGGTTAATCAAGGATTCAAACTGTGCAGCCATCACCATATAAACCAGCACAACGGCCAGCAGAATCACCAGGCCCAAAGAGGAAAAGGTATCGTTCATGGTTTCGTTGCTGCCGCCCAGCTTTGCAGTATAGCCTTGCGGCATGGACATCTGATCCAGCATGGCCTGCACATCGTTTCCGACGCTGCCGCTGTCTCTGCCGTATACTTCACAAGAAACGGTGACATATCTCGTTTGGTCTTCGCGGTTGATGGAAGAAGGCACATCTTCCATGGAAATATCGGCAATGGCCGAAAGAGGAATGATGGAGCCGTCGCCGGTGGTAATGGACATATCTTCCACATTGACAAGCGAAGAGGTTTTTTCTTCCGGCAAAACAACGATGATATCCATCTCTGTACCATCCGTTTTTAATGTGGTGGCCGTATAGCCGGAAACAGTGTTTTTCACTTGGTTTGCAACATCGGAACCGGTCAAACCATACTGACGGATTTTATCTTTATCCACAGTCAAGGCAATTTGTGTATCTTGATTGTCCAAGGAAGACGTGATTTGTCTGGTGCCTTCGATTTGTTCCATCTGGAAGGCAATCTGTTCGCTGATTTCTCTCATTTTGTCCAAGTCATCGCCGGTGATTTCCACTTCTACCCCGCCGCTGAACATGGAGGACATGCTGGAAGAAGACGAAACGGATATTTCTGCCCCTGCCACAGATTGGAGCATGGTTCTCACCTCTTCCACAATTTCATCTGTGCTTCGGTTTCGTTCGGTTTTATCCACCAGTTCGCAGGTGATGCTGCTTTCTTCACTGGAGCCCATCATGGAACCGGAAGAACCGGAAAGGGAAACGGACATGGAAACCAGTTCCGGTATCTCCTCCAAAACTTCTTCCGCTTGCAGCGATAACGCATTGACTACTTCCAGCTGACTGCCTTTTGGCGCTTTGACAGTGACAGTAAACTCCCCTTCGTCGGAGGATGGCATCAGTTCCATGCCGATGGAAGGCACTAAACTTAAGGAAACAACAAAGAGGGCCATCACCACAAGCAGCGTCCGTTTTTTATGCCAAACGGCCCATTTTAAAAACCGGCCATAAATGGCATCCAGCTTTTTGATGAACCGGTCGAACAAGTCCAGCAGTTTATTGATAAAATCCAACTGTTTGGGGGCTCGGTTTCGATGAATGTTATTGACATAGTTGCCGGCAAACATGGGAACTACTGTCATCGATGTGACCAAAGACATGGTTAAAGAGAAGATGATGGCAAAAGCCAAGTCTTTCATCATTTCAATCATCATGCCTGTCACAAACACGAAAGGAACGAATACCACAATGGTAGTTAAGGTGGAGGCTACGATGGAAGCACGCACTTCTTTGCCGGCCAGGTAGGTCCCTTTGATTTTGCCATAACCTAAAGTGGTTCTGTAACGATAAATGTTTTCCAGTACAACAACGGAGTTATCAACCAGCATCCCCACCCCAACAGATAGACCGCCCAAGGAGATCATGTTCAATGTGGTGCCGGAAAAATACAGCAATACGAAGGTACCGATGATGGAGATGGGCATGGATACGGCAATGATGCCGGTTAAACCCACGTTTTTTAAGAATACAAACAGCACTAAGATGGATAAAAAGGCACCGGTATAGATGTTTGATAATACATTATTGATGGAATTTTCAATGCCGCTGGCCGATTCCATGGTGACATCGATGGTGATTTCCGGATAATCTTTGGAGATGGCTTCTATTTCTTGTTCCACATCATCCACCACCGAAACAGTGTTGCCATCGCTGGACTTTGTGACGGAAATGGAGATACATTGCTCCCCATTATAACGACTGATGGACTGTGTTTCCTTGTCGCACTCTGTGATGGTGGCAATATCTTCTAACTTCAGCACCGTTCCTTCTGCAATTTGGATGGGTGTTTTTTTGATGTCTTCGATGCTTTCCATTTGCAGTTTCGTACTGATGGTCAAAGTTTTTTCGCCATAGTCGATACTGCCGCCAGATTGATTGCTGTTTTCAGCAGAAAGAATTTGACCGATGGAGCTCATGGTCAACCCATAGCCTTCCAATAATTCTGGATCAATTTCAATGCGGATTTCTTTTTGGGCGCCGCCCATTACATCCACGGAAGCAACGCCGCTTTGACGTTCCAGCCGAGGTTCGATGTTGTCTTCCACAAATGTTTTCAATTCATATTCGTCCATGCTGTCAGAAGCCACAACGGCCGTCAAAACGGGCATGGAGTTGGAATCCATTTTCATGATGGTGGGCGAGTCACAGTCGTCGGGCAGCATGGCCTCCACCATGCTCAATTTATCCCGCAAGTTGGTGACTGCCGTATCCAGGTTTGTGCCATAGGTAAATTCAACCATCACCATAGAGCTGCCTTCGGAAGAGGTGGAGGAAATGGATTCCACATCTTCCACGTTGGCAATGGCACTTTCAATTTTCTCCGTTACCAGACTTTCCACTTCTTCCGGCCCGGCGTCTGCATAGCTGGTCATGACCATGACCATGGGCATATCCACATCTGGCGTTAAAGTCATTTCCATTCTTGTCAATGACACAATCCCTAAAATCACAACAATTAACATCACCATGATGATGGCAACAGGACGTTTGATGGAAATTTTTGTAAAATCCATAGAGCGATCACACACCTTTCTGTCAAGACTTCCTTACGTTTCTGAAATGCTGACGGTGCTGCCGTCGTTGAGGAAATCCTGACCAGTGGTGACAACCAGATCGCCCATATTGAGCCCGCTGGTGATTTCAATGGATTCATCATTTTTGATGCCAGTTTCCACGATGGTTTTATGTGCAATGTTGTTTTCGTCCACAACAAATACATATTTTTCACCGCCCGATTCAATGACCGTATTTAAGGGCACAGAAATGGTGTTTTCTTTTTGTTCCAGCACCAGACGGATGGAAGCAAACATTCCGGGTTTGATTTGGTGGTCTTCGTTGGGGAGATAGGCTTCTACCGTATAGAGCTTGGTTTAACTGTCGGCAGAGGGCGAAATGTTGGAAACTACGGTTTCAAAAGGTTCGTCGGAAATGGCCGAAAGCGTCACATAGACGGCAGAACCGGTGGAAATCCGGTTGATCACATCTTCTGAAACGCTGAAGGAAACTTTGATCTGGTCCAAACTGGTGATGGTCATTGCTTCTGTTTGGGTGGAGACAGTGGAGCCTTTGGAAATGTTCAAGCTGCCGATGGTTCCGTCAATTTCAGCCCGGACTTTTGTGTTATCCAAATTTTGCTGGGCGCTTGCCAAAGAAACTTGCGCCTGTGTGACAGAGGCTTCCGACTGGTTGACGGTGGCTTGAGAGGACTTTTTGGTTTCCTCAGCAATTTGGTTTTTCTGCAATTCCAGCTCGTTTTTGGTGGTATCCAGCTGCAATTTGGCTTTGTCTACGCTGGATTGCATATCTTCCAGGGCCTGCTTGGAGATGCTGCCTACTTCATAAAGCTGTTTGTATTGCTCTAAGGTTTTCTGCAAATCATCGTATTGGATTTGGTAGGTTTCCACAGAAGATTCCAGTTGCTGGATTTGCACTTCCATGCTGCCTCCGATGTTTGCTTCATAATTGGCCTGGGCAGATGCTAAGCCGGCTTCTGCCGAGTTTAAGGAGGCCTGTGCCTGCTGCACTTCTAAGCGTGCGTCGGTGTCATCAATTTCAAATAAAACATCGCCGGCTTTCACCTCATCTCCTATGGCGACATAGACTTCTTTGACCGTGCCGCTTGTTTTGGGAACGACAGAAACTTCATTTTCCGATGACACTTTGGAAGATAAGGTGACGTACTGTTCGATGGTCAATGGCTCCACAGTGCTGACATGGACGGCGATGGCAGTCACCGCTTCGCTTGCGGCAGGCGCCATGGCCGGCTTTGCGCCACAAGCCGAACAAGAAAGCGAAATGGCAGTCAGAATACTTATTGCAATCAGCTTCTTTTTCATCTTTCACTTCTCCTTTTATCCTGGTTTTTAGACAAAAAGATAAGACAACCCGCCTAGCCTCTCTTTTCTGCCCTTCTCGTATTTGCCGTTATCAAAGTATAAAGAGGGAATATGAACTAAATACAAAATGAATATCAACGGAATATGAAGTTTTGACAATACAGGCCGTTTTTTCAAATTCTTAACAATTAGTTTACAATTTCCCTTTAGAATAAAAAACAAACTTGTAAAAATGGGATGCCAGCGAAAGGAGGGCTATGGATGTTTCGGATTTTAGTGGTGGAAGACGATAATGAACTGCGACATCTGTTTTGCACCGTTTTGGAAAAGAAAGGATATACCTGCGTTCCGGCCCACAACGGCAAAGAAGCGCTGGACAGGCTGGATGAAGAATATATTGACTTGATCATTTCTGATTTGATGATGCCGGTGATGGATGGATATGATTTTATCCAAACATTGCGGGATGCCTCTTATCAGCAGCCGATTTTAATCATCACAGCAAAAGACAGTTATGACGATATGGAAAAAGGGTTTCGGGTGGGGACCGATGACTATATGGTAAAGCCCATCAATGTCAACGAAATGGTGCTGCGGGTGCACGCTTTGCTAAAGCGGGCGCAAATCAGCCATGAGCGGCGGCTGACGGCGGGAGAGACGGTACTGGATTATGATTCTTTGACCATGACAACAAAGAGAAAAGAGGAAACACTGCCGCAAAAAGAATTTTTGCTGCTCTTTAAACTGGTTTCTTATCCCAATCATATTTTCACCCGGCATCAGCTGATGGATGAAATTTGGGGGATGAATACGGAAAGCGACATGCGCACAGTGGATGTACACATTGGCCGGCTGCGGGAACGATTGAAGGAAAACAATGATTTTGAAATTATAACAGTACGGGGACTGGGGTATAAGGCGGTGAAAAAAAGTGAAAAGACTACCTGATTTGCGTTTGAGCGCCCTTTTCATTTTGCTGGTGTTTGGCATACAATTTGTCAGTTCCTCTATTTTCCCCTTTCTTACCATCATTGCGTTTCATTTTGGCTATCTTCAAAATCAAAACCCTGTGGTGATGCTGATCTTTATTTTGCTGACCAGTATTGTCATTGGGTTGATTTTATCTAAAATCATCAGCAAGCGGGTGTTAAAACCAATAATGGACTTGAACGAAGCAACAAAAAAAGTAGCCAAAGGTGAGTTTGATGTGCAGATTGAAGAAATTGGCATCGGGCAGGAAATCATTGAAATGACGCATAGTTTTAACATTATGACACAGGAATTAAAAAACATTGAAACCTTTCGCAGTGATTTCATCTCCAATGTATCGCATGAGTTTAAAACACCGCTGTCTGCCATTGAAGGCTATGCCACATTGCTGCAAGATGAAACGCTTTCTTCCCTGGAGCGGGAGCAATATATCACAAAAATTCTGGCCAGCTCCAAACGGCTTTCTGCCCTCTCTGGCAATATTTTGATGATTTCCAAGCTGGAAAACCAGCAAATTGTACTGGATAAGAAATGGTTTTCTTTGGACGAGCAAATTCGTAACTGCATCTTGTCTTTGGAACATTTATGGAGTGAAAAAAACATTTCCATGGATGTGGAGTTGGATAATGTTTCCTATTACGGCAATAAAAGCATGATGTCCCACATTTGGTATAATCTGCTTTCCAACGCCATCCGTTTTACGCCAAAGGGCGACGTGATTTCGGTGCAGTTGAAAAAAGAACAAGGAAACATTGTCATTGGGTGCACAGATACAGGAATTGGAATGTCCAAAGAGACGCAAAAACATATTTTTGAAAAATTTTACTGCGGGGACCGATCGCGCAATGATGGCGGCAATGGCCTGGGACTGACTTTGGTAAAACGCATTGTTGAACTTTGTGATGGCGCCATTGCGGTGGAAAGCCAGGAAGAAATGGGAAGCACTTTTTGGATTACGCTGCCAGAAGCAGGACAGGAAAAAAGCGCTGTTCTTTTCAAAGGATGAAAGACAGCGCTTTTTTATTTTTTGCTTGATTTGAGAAGATTCCAAAGGGTATGTAAATTTGAAGCATCGCCCATAAAAAAGCAATCGGGCAGATAACGACTTTTCGTCGGGTCAAGGCAAGTTTCATCATGAAACAAACGGTCTTTGATTTGTTCGTCCGTCTCAAAAAGAAGCTGCGGCCCCTGTTGATCTGAAAGGAAGTAGAGATAAAAAATGGGACGGTCCAGCCGGGAAAAGGCGCTGGTAACCTGCTTAATCAAAGGCTGCAAAGGCCAGGATAAATCAGGTTTTTCCCAAGGACTTCCCTGCCAAAACCGGAAAACCACATAGGCCAAAATGCCCCGGTCTCCCCCCAAAAAAAGATAGCCGGGATCGCTGGGGGTGCTGCTTTCCCAAGGACAAAGGTTCATTTTCCAGTGTTTTTTGACATAGAGTATAAACGCATCGATCAAAGTCTGTTCGTCCCAGGAACAAGTTTCGTTTTCCGTCTCCAAAAGGGAGGGCTGATACGGGTTTTCTTTCCCTAAACAGCGGGCAATCCATTCTTCTGCCTGCATCCGTTATGCCTCCTTTGATTGGATGCACTGCTTTAATGTTTCCAGAAACGATTCAAAACTGCCCATGGATAACAGCGGCGAATACATTTTCTTTAAATAAACAGCCTGTTTGGATTTTTGCAGGTCCCCTTCCCGCTTGGCCCGGGAAAAGACGGCATGCTGTGAAGCCAGATATGCTTTGACTTGCTGGCTGGTTTCAAAGAAAATGCCTTTCAAACAGGGATATTCCAGCCAATGGACATAAAAAACGGGTGCATCCATCCCCTCTTCCATCAGCTGCAGCTGTTTTTCGATCTTTTTGTGATCCAGCGTGGCGCTTCCTTCATAGCAATACCGTCCTGTCAAAGAAAGGGCTGAAATGAAAGGAGCACCGTGGAATTTTAATTCAAAATAGGCAGCCACAGAACCATCATCCCGCAGCACCTTGCAGTCTGGATAGCTTCTGTTTTCTAAGTCGGCCCGCACAACTGCTGTGCCAAGTTTTTCTTCTAAAAAATGCATCAATGCCTCTTCATGCTGTTTTCCCAAAATGACATCATATTTTGGAATGCTTTTATTGCGGGCAGGTAAATAGAAAGCGGCGCATTGTTTGCAGGTTTCGGCCAGGGATGGAATTTGCTCTTTCAGTGCTTTGACACTGTAAAGATGGTCATAGCTGTTGTTCTGGTACATCTATTGATAGCATTGGGCATGAAAAGGTGTGTAAGTAAACTGCGTTTCAAACAAAGGCACGTTTTGGAAAAACGCAGCAAAGCGTGCTTGGCAGGAGTCCAGTAATTCTTCGTATAACATGGTTGCCCTCCTTATTTTTCTTCGGTTTCCTCTTTCAGCGCTTCTTTGGGCTTTGCTTCTTCTCTAAGACGCTGCTGAATTTCATGGCGATACTGCTCATCCAGCTCAAATCCAATGGCATTTCTGTCCAAAAGCTTTGCAGCCAGCAACGTTGTCCCGCTGCCGGCAAAAGGATCTAAAACAGTGTCTCCCACATCACTGGACATTTTGATGATACGGCTGATCATGGGCAGAGGATAGATGGTGGGATGGGACAGGTTCAGTTTCTTTTTGGTCATGTTGTTTACCCGGTCAAAATACCAGACGTCAGTGGGATTTCTTCCTTGTTTGCCCACCAGGCGCTTATCGTTTTTGGTCAGGAAAGGAACGCGGACTTCATCAAGATGAAAAACATAATTATTGATGTCTTTGACGCCCCACAGGATGTTTTCATACCGGCCGGAGAGGCGGTTGACACAATTTTGCATGTTGTTGAAAGTCCAGGTGATCATGTTGCGCAGGTAAAACTGATTTTGTTTCATAATTTGATAGCCCAAAAAAGGCAGCGGCAAAATTTCTTTCCCTTCCCCAAAAGGCACAGGGGAAAGGTTTAAAAAAAAGCTGCCGTTGGGCGTTAAAATCCGGTACACCTGCTGGGTGACTTCGTCGATCAATGCTTCCCATTCGTTGAGGGGGATTTTATCTTTATATTTTCCATAGGGTTTTCCGATGTTATAAGGCGGCGATGTGATCACCAGCTGGACCGATGCGTCAGGCACATCCTTTAACAGCTGGCGGCAGTCGCCAATTTTAAATTCAATCATGGGGCACCTCCACTCGATCCAGCCGGCTTTGGGCAATGAGACAATATTCCTTCACCGTTTCATACCCCACATAATGCCGGCCCAGTTTTTTTGCCACAACGGCCGTTGTGCCGCTGCCCATGAACGGATCCAGCACCACCTGCCCTTTTGATGTGCCGGCCAGCAGGATTCGCTCCACCAGTTCTTCTGGATATTGGGCTGGATGGGAAGTGCGTTCTTCAAAATTGCCGGAAACCATGGAGATGCGCCAAACGTCAGTGGGGTTTTTCATCTGGCTCTTATACCGGTCCGGCCGGTAGTTGAGGGCTGGAATTTTCACATCATCCAGATGAAAAGTATAGTGATGTTTGTCTTTGACAAACCAAAACACAAATTCGTAACGAGGGGCAAACCGTTTATTGGTGGAGCCGCCCCAGTCAAAATTCCAGATGATAAGATTTTTTAAGTAACAATCGGAAAAAAAGTCTTGAATCCAAAAGGGAGGCACCACCACACCGTTTTCGTAACGGTTTTTGATGTTTACCCAAATGGAGCCGTTGTCTTTGAGCACCCGCTTGCATTCGGAAAAAACGGCAGAAAGCATTTGACGATAGGCATCTTCTTCGAGACAATCGTTATATTTGATGCCTTTGCTTTCAGTGATTTTTCCGTGTTTTGTTTTGTTTCCATAGGAAATATCAATATTATAAGGCGGCGATGTCACCACCAGGTCAATGGAGCCTGAGGCAAGTTCCGCCATTTGTTCGCTGGAATGGTTATAAATGACATCAAAGTTCATAGGTCTTCCCTCTGTGTTAAAGTTGATGATAAATGGTTTGTAATGCCAGATTCAAAGGGCTGGGATAGGCGGCGCAAAAATCGTCCAGACAGGCAAAGCGGCAAAGCGTTTCACAAAGAATGCGGTGCTGCCAAACGGCGTGCATTCCCATCAGCTGGCGGCTGAAATAGTTGGCTTCATGATTCTGTTCTTTTTGGGCATACAAGTCTTTGATGCGGCGTATGCTTTTTGCCTCTTGACAGGCTGGGCAGCCGCAAAGGGGCAATTGGTCGCTGATTTCATTGAGTTTTACATAGATGCAAGGCTCTTGGCGCAAAGAACCGTCTCGGTTGATGCCACCCACAAAAAACTTGCTAAATCCCACCTCTTTTTGCGGTGTTGGATCGTAGACCAGACGGGTGGACTCCAAACTGCCATCCCCCACTCGCCGCACTGGAGAAGCAGAATCAAAGGAGGTGGCCCCGCAAAAATAATTCATGGCAATATTTGCATATCCGCCGCAGCCCAAGGCATGGATGGGGCGTGTGATGCCTTTTTTGCGCAGTATCATAGCCGCTCTGGCCGGCGTTACTGTTTCCACAAAACCGCGTTTTCCTGTTTTATGGAAGGAAATGTCGCTGTACCAGCTTGGATCCACCTGTTTATAGCTGGCAATACCGCCCAGTGCAAAGCCCCAAAATTGATACTGGTATTTTTTTTCTAAGGCAAGAATGTTGTCTACACAGGCGGCATATGCTTCCGGTGTTTTGCCATGGACGGGAGAAAGCACATGGGGATAAAAATCCTTTTCTTTGGCCAAAAAACGCACCGTTTCTTCCAAAAGCATGTCGTTGACTTTTTCAGCATCCAGTGCTTCTAAAAATGACATCAAAGGCAAGTTTTTCTTCTCATTGTCTTTTTCTGTATATTTTCCGCCCAAATCAAATCCCACCACCAAGTCCACCTTCAGCCGGTGCGCAAAGGTGTAATAGTCGATCATATGCTGGCGGATGGCTGTTTGAAACTGGGTTATATCGTAGTCCACTTCGGCCGCCACCTGTTTTACAATATGAAAAGCGCCAGAATCAAGCAGAAATACTTTTTGGGAAAAATCATAGGGAACGGTTTCATAGCCAGCCATACACTCCCCTTTTGCGATGAGCGCATGGCGAATTTGGTTATATAACGGCCCCACCTCTATGCCGGAAGCAGCCGGCTGAAAGAGACTGCTTTGAAAGGAATGGGGATAGCGGTTATTGATATAAAAATAATTGATGAGAGCCGGTGTATTGCCGCTGAACTGGCCGTAAACCAGCTCCCGGTCCTTATCTCCGTTTCCTCCGCCATAGTTAAATACTTGGAAAAAAGAGGGAACAGGAAGCCGTTTTTGATGTACAGAAAGAAATTGCATCAGAATACCTCCTTTATGTCGTAAAACAGGAAGTTGTTTTATTGTAACATAGCCCCATAGGAGACACAAGAAATTTTCCGTAAGAAAAGCAATAAGGTTATTTTGCTGCAGCAAAGTCGGCGGCCTCTGTGAGCCATGCCATCAGCTCTTCATCCAGCTGGGTTTCATCATCCAAGAGCAGATGATGTGTCCATCGGTTGGGATAAGGTTCTATGACGGCAGCAATCCGGCTGGAAGAAAGAGGATGACCCAGTCCAAAAGTCAGTGTCAGAAAGCCGGGAGCATATGAAATTCCTTTTTTGGGACGCAAAAAGGAAACACAGCCAAAAAGCCGTTTGTGGTAAAAAGAAATCTGACTTTTTTGCACCTTAATTTCCAATGGAGAAATGTTGTTTTTCAGCTTTGTTTCCAAGGCTTCATAAAGAGGCAGTGCCTGTGGATGAGAATGGAAAAAAAGCAATGTTTGATCGTCCATTTTTCCTCCTTTTCACAGTTTCCAGGATGAATCATATTTATCTTTATCATGACAAAAAAAGCTTCTGCTGTCAATGGAGAAAAGAAGAACGGTTAAAAAAGAAGGATCTGACGCCTTTTTTCGCACTGCTTTTTTCTTTTGACAGAAACTTTATCCAAGGGCCTCTTTTTTGCCACAGAATGCTTGATAGAACAAACATCATCGGAAAGAGAGATTGGCCTTAGGAAGACAGAAAAATCCACCCTCTGCCATAATGGCACAGAGGGTGGGAAGATGGGGTTTGAAACAAATTGGGTTACAGGGAAGAAAACCGGGAGAGAAAAGCTGTAGATTACAAGAGGCGTTTGTCTTTCTCCCCGTTTTTTTGTTCCAGCAAAGTTATGGTTTTATGGGGACAGCTTTCTTTTAGTTTTTGCACCTGTTTTTGTGTGGATTGGGCCTGCTCGTCTAAAGAATGCAGCATCGTTCCAAACATTTCTCGGATTTGTTTGAGCTGGGTATCCAATGTTTGCAGTTCCTGTTCTTTTTTTTGCATTGCTGCTTTCCATTGTTCCTGATATGCCTTTTCTTTTTCTTCTGCCTCTTTTTGCATGTTTTGGGCAAAACGCTTGGCTTCCATTAGCGTTTGGGCAATCAAGGATTGTTCTTTTGTTTGATTTTCCAGCTGCTTTCTTGTTTCAGACAAAGTTTGTTCCAACTGGCTGATTTTTTCTTGATACTGTTGGGCAGCTGCTTGTGCCTGTTCTTCTTTTTTAAGCAGCTGGGAAGAAAATTCTTCTTCCAATGTTGCCAAATATTGGTAAACGCTAGATTTGGTATATCCAAACAAGCCTTTTTTCAAATACTCTAAATTCATGTTATGTCCTCCTATTTTTGCTGAGATGTTTTTTTAACTGGGTTACAATGGAAGAGCAGTCCGATTTTATGGCCAAATGCAGGTTATTGTTTTGCAAGAGACTCTGGATGATAAACCAGGTATAGTGTTTCAGCTTCAGATGCAATGCTCGTTTGTTCCATGTCTGCGACAAAATAGGCAGTCAAATCTGTTTCGTCTAAGCTGTCTGCCGTTGCAATGGCCACTTTATCTGTGACAAAAGCGGCTGGAGAAAGAGATACGCCGATGGAAGCGCCTTCGGTCAATGGACCGTCGATGGAAATATGCCGCTCTTCTGGCAGGTACAAATTATCTGCCATCGTCTGCCCGTCTTTTTCTTTGGTATTATTCAAAATAACGGGATTTTGCTGGATGGCCAGTGTGCCGTCAGAAAAGCTGATGCCGCCGCCGTTTCCATCCACGGCATGGCAGTTTTGGATGGTGCCGCCGCGAAACGAGGATCGGCTGTTTTCTGCCAGGAGAATGCCGCCGCCGCCCAAGGCACGACAGCCATCGATGGTGCCGCCGGAGGCAAACAAGGTGCCGTAAGAAAAGATGCCGCCGCCAAAGGAGGCTGATTCACACTGGGTGATGGTGCCGCCGGTCAGATAAATGACTGCATTGGAGGCTGCAAAGATGCCGCCGCCGCCGTCCCAAAGCGTCATTTCTCCCGTGTTTTGAGAAGAGACCATGGCGCCGTTTGCCATACAGCCATCGATGATGCTGTCGCCGCTAAAAGTGGCAATGCCGCCTAGGATATAGATGCCGCCGCCGTTTTCTTTGGCGCTGCAGTTTTGGATGGTGCCGCTGGATATGGTTGCCTCTGTACCGTTAAAGTAGATGCCGCCACCATTTTTTTCTGCTTTGCAGTTGGAAAAAACACTGCCCTCCATGGTCAGCGTGCCGCCAAAACCAACGTAAACACCACCGCCAAAGGTGGATGCAGAAAAATCGCTGATGGTTCCGCCGGATAGGTGCAAAGTTCCGCCCAGCACATAGATGCCGCCGCCAAAAGCAGCTTGATGGTTCTCTTCTTCGCCTGTTTCTTTTTCTGTTTCTTCTGCCATGCCGGTTAATGTTCCGTCTGTAAACTGGAATGCGCCCTTTTCTCCTTGGATGCATACGGCGCCGCCGCCATAAGCACTGCAATGCTTCATGGAACCGCCAGTCATGATAACAGCTTCATTGTTCAGCACATACAGCCCGCCGCCATGGGAAAGGGCCTGGCAGTTTTCTATGGATCCGCCTGCAATGGCGACAGATATGCTTTGTTCGCTGACGTAAATGCCGCCGCCATGATAGTCGGAGGAGCAGTCCGTAATGATGCCGTTATGAAAAAGAAAACTGCCGTTATAGACGCCAACACCGCCGCCGCCAAAGGAGGATTCCGTTGTCCCCTGCTGCCGCAAAACAGAACAGTTGGCAATGGTTCCGCCGTCCATTTGAAAGCTGCCGCTGCCAGAAACCTGCACACCGCCGCCATAGACATTTTTTTCGCCTGATACGCTGCATCCTTCAATGGTTCCGCCTGTCATAAGAAAGGTTCCGCCGTCACTGATATAAACGCCGCCGCCGCTATTTGCGGTACAGTTTGTGATGGTTCCGCTTTGCAGCTGAAGCGAGCCTTGTACAAAGATGCCGCCGCCAGAGAGGCTTTGCGTCCCTCCCTCCTGCTCCAGTTTTGTTCCTGTGCCTCCTTGAATGGATCCGCCGCGGAAAACTGGATAAAAGGAGCTGTCTTTGATCGTTAGCGTTCCGCCGTTTTCGACGGTGAGGACACTGCTTTGTCCAGTGCCTGTCAAAAGATGCCCGTTTAAGTCAATGGTCACTTCTGCACCAGATGGAATCAGCAGATCCAGTTCTTCAAGAGAAGTATCCTGCTGCAAAGCATAGGTTCCGGCAGATAAGGTGCCGCCGGAAGAAGGAATCGGCGTCATCGCCGCCAGCGCCTGAGAGGGCTGATACGTTTCGATGATGGCTTTGATTTTTGCCTCTTGTTCCGGCGTCAAAGTGAGTTTGTTTTCTTCTGCCAAGGCATAGATGGCACAAATTTCTTGATACATTGCCTCTGCCTGGCTTTCATCGGTGATGTCGATGGTTTGGCTATCAGGCAATGTAGCAATGCGTTGTTCCAACTCGCTTTGAGCGCTTGTGTCTGGTTTATCCACAGTTGTTTCTATGGATTCTTCCGAAGTTGTTGCGGTGGGCAGCAGTGTTTCCTGGTTTCCGATGATTGCAGCAACGGCTGCAACGGCCGCAATCAAACAAACAGATTCCAATACCACCCTTGTATTTTTTTTCATGTCGTTCCCCCTTTCTTGATTGGAAACGGATGAGTTCCCTGAAAACCCCTGGATTCATCGTTCTTTTTTGACGATATAAATTAGGCCAAGGCCTAAAATACAACCTAAAAAATTTAAAATCATGTCAGAAATGGAGCAATGGCGTCCCGGTACAAATAGTTTTGCCCATTCGCTTGCCACAGAAGCAAGGATGCCGATGGCAAAGGACAGGGCAAAGATCTTCTTTCGATTCTTCTTTGTGAGAAAAAGCGCCCCGTAAATCAACATGGATAGAACTGTAAAAACCAGCACATGAGCTGCCAGACGAAACCCGTCAAAAAGAGGCATATAATAGGTTTGGCCCGAAAGGTGAAAAAGCTGCAGCAGGGTTTTGGTGATGGTGCTGCTTAGTTTTGTGGTGCCGGATAGTTTTTGCAAGGAAAGATAAAAACATAACCAGATCCAAAACAGCAAAAGGCACCACATCATAAAGGGTTTCCATCGTTTTTGCTTCATGATCCCACCTCCCAGGTTGTTCAAAATTTTGTGTGCCACAGGCAGGGTATGTTCTGCTGTTAAGATAAAGGCAGAAAACCCATGGTTTTTTGGCAAAACGGCCGATTGTTACCTATGAGGCTGAAACTGGTTAGGGCTGTAACAACTGATTCTGGCGGGCAGTCAGCCGGTCCAGATATTTCTGCCCAAGCGCGGCGGCAATCATTTTTTGCGCCGCTTCCAGGTTGGGCCGCCGGTCTTTTTGATTATGGCAGTCAGAACCCAAAACATCGATCATGCCATTTTTTAGCAGCTGCAATGCTTTCTTTCTTGTTTGCCGCTGAACAAAAAAGCTGCCATTTGCTTGGAAAAAAACATGTTGGCTGTGCATCCATTCCAGGCATTTTTGGTTTGGGGTAAACCAGTACCGCTCCATATGGGCCAGCAAGACGCGGACATCCTGCTGATGGTTTAAAAGCAAAACTTCCTGACACATATGATGTGTCCAGCGGGTTTGGGGCATTTCAAGCAGCAGCACTTTGGTTCCTTCCATCCTCAGCTTCAAAATTTCTTTTGAATGACTGATGCCGTCATAATACTGCACTTCGGCACCTAAAACGACGGCAGGCAGATGGGGATGCTGATGCAGGTTTAATTTTTCAAACGCTTGCTGCCGTTGGAGCAAAAAGACTTCAGGTGAAACTTTATCTGCATAAAAATGAGGTGTTGCGGCAATGGAAGCAATCCCCTGCCGTTTGCATTCCAAAAGAAGTGCCATGCTTTCTTCCACACTGGCGCTTCCGTCATCCAGTGCGGGAAGAATATGGGAATGAAAATCAAACAAATGCATCACCTGCTTTACTGGTAAGAATCTTGATTGTAATAGCGGTATTGGTAGCCATATTTCCTGCTTTTTCTTTTTTGTTTTCCTTTGCAGTTTAAAACGAATCCTAGGATTTTGACATTGAGAAATTCCAGCTGCCGAATGGTTTCAGCCAAAGCATGCTGATCACAATAATCAGGACGAACCACAATCAGCATTCCGCTGAGCAGGTTGGAGATGGTAAGGCCATCGCTGACGACGCTGATGGGCGGTAAGTCGATGATGATATAGTCATATTCTTTCGAAGTCTGAGATAATATTTGTTTCATTTTTGCAGAGGACAGCAGTTCTGCAGGGTTAGGCGGAATTTCGCCGGAAGGCAAAACACTGAGACAATCTAAAAAAACATGGTGCTGTACCGTCTCTTCCAAAGGGCTTAAACCGGCCAAAACGTTGGATAGCCCGATGGCATGGTCAAACCGCAGCACTTTTTGAATCAGCGGCAAGCGCATATCGGCTTCGATGAGCAATGTGTGTTTTTTGGCTTCTGCGAACGAGTAAGCAAGATTGATGGCTGTGGTGCTTTTTCCTTCGCCGCGCAGGGCGCTGGTGATGCCCACAATTTTACATGGTTCTTCATCCGACATACTGAACATCAAATTGGTTCGCAGCAGTTTATATGCTTCTTGGCTGGCAAAATTTAGTTTCTCACCGATCATTTCCTGCTGATCGTCCAGCGATTTGGGCAGCTCCATCAATTTTTTCCTGCTTTTGATATATTTTTTTTCGTGGTTACGCATCATTCACCCTCCTCTGTCTGACCGATGGAACGGCTGGCATCATGATATTTTGGAGCATGGCTGCTTTTCATATGGTCTGGAATGACTGCCAAAACGGGAAACGGGTATGTTTCCATCAAATATTCTTCATCATGAATTAACGTATCCATCAAAGTACGAATCACAATGATTGCACTGGCAATCATTGCACCGCAAAGAAACCCGCCTGCAAGAAAGGTTAATGTGTTGGGAGAGGAACGCTTCTCTGGGGTAACGGCATAATCCACAACCCGGACAGAGCTGCCGTCAACCACATCAGAAATTTTCCCCGGCAAAATGGCGGTGATGGCATTGGCAATGCGCTCTGCCTCCTGGGGATCGCTGCTGGTGACACGGATACGGAAGATTTCTGTGTTATTGACTGCTTCAGATGAGATCATGTCATATAGTTCTTCATAAGTATAATCCAGGTTTTCTTTCTCGATGACTTCTTCCAAAGTCGCCCTTGTTTTTAAAATGATGATATAAGTGTCTGCCAGGCTTTGCGCCGCTGTCAATTCAGAAGAGCTGATGGAAAAAGAGGTGTTGCCCAGGGAAGCGGAACTGTTGTTGACGTACATTAAGGCATCCGATTCATACTGGGGTGTAATGAGATAGGTGCAAGCACCAAAGGCGGCACCTGCAAACAGCAGCCCCAAAAGGAAAATGGCCCATGCCCTCTGCCACAAGGCTCTGATCAGCCGCAAAAGATCTAGTTCATAATACTGTACATTTTTCATTGTTTTTGCTCCATTCTAGTTATCTCATAACTCCCGTTTCGGTTTAGAATCAGAAAAATGATGTTCTTTTTTTTGGGCTTTTTTCACTTTGATTCGTAGTGCCAAAGGAAGTTTTCCATAAAGGTATCTCAGTTTCCAAAACATCGAGCTACAGTATTGGTTGGCCCATGCTTCATATCCCATTGTTTGGATGGTTTGATAAATATCTGTACGGCAGGGAGGATAGTTTGCAGGATGATTCAAGTTTTCATTGATTTGTTTCATCCACTCCAGCTTGCTGGGATAAAGCAGCATGGACTGCTCGATTTCTGGCAGATAGGAGAGACTTTTGTTTGTATTCAGCAGTAAAATGGATGCCCCAATATCAGAGTTGATTTCTGGGTGAAACTTTTCCACAGACCAAAAATCAGCAAAAGTAAAATCGCTGATTCTCTTTTCCTGCGCATAAGTGCATTGATAACAGCAGGGCCGGTAAGTCTTTGCCTGCAGAAAAGACGCATAATAAGGATCCAAAGCGGCAGAACCGCCGACAGCCTTTTTGGAACGGACGAAATAATAATAATAGTACAGCCCCAGCTGGTAAGAACCAATTTTGTTGCGGAACCGGTAATGGATGATTTTATTTCCCTTTTTCTTTTCCAGCCACAAAATATTTTGGCGGAATAATTCTGGGCTTGGAACGCCGTGGCAGATGAAATCTGCCGTCAGCAGGTTTTCATATTCCTGCCCCAGATAAGTCTTTAATCCGGCAATCTGACACGGGGTGCCGGTGTACAGGACCATGCGGCCGTTTTCCAGCTGTTGTTTTACTTTTACAAAGGTATCTGCAGTATCGCTTTGCACATATTTGGAGCCTCTGCATTTGGAAAGGTCCTCCCGTTTTGACAGGAGAATTTGCTTGGCATAAAAATTTGTATCCAGCATACATCCCACCACAAGGCCGCCTTGTTTTAACACCATTTCGGCAAGGGCTGTAAAAACGCCGCCGCTGGAGCTATCCAAAAGGACTGTTTTGTCTTTGTGGATGGCTGCATAGGCTTGGAGCGGCTGATATTGCTGTACCGGTGTTTCCACAGGACAAACAGTGAGGCAAAGACCGCAGTTTCCGCACTTTTCTTCATCTATATGGGGATAGAGGAAACCTTCTTCATTTTTTTCCATGGTGATGGCTCCCTTGATGCAGGCATTTTCGCAGGAACGGCAGCCGGTGCAAAGATGAAGTTGATCCATCAGGTTTTTCATGTTGTCTCACACTCCTCCAGGGCGTTTTTCAAAAATTGTTTGGCGCGGGTTCTTTCTTCCTGCAAAAAGACGTCAATTTCTTCAAAGGGTATGGGTGTATCCATGGCCTCTGGCTGAAGCTGCTGATGAATAAAACGATTTAAAATGCCAAGACGCTTCATGATGGAAACCATACGCTCAGACTGGTCGGAAGAATGCATATAGTTTCTGTGGAAGATATACATATTTTTGTGAAACAACAGGGAGAAAGCCAAAGCGTGATAAGAGTCGGAACAAACTTGTGTTGCGCCATCTAAAAGCCTCAAATAATTCCAAGGGCTTCCCCCTTGAAACACCACATGAGCCTTATCCTTTAAACAGTCATAATTGCTGGCAAAGGCCACAATGGTCCATCCCTTTGCAATGCACCAGTCCAGATATTGCAGCACATAAGTGTTTGGCTCATTTAAAAAATAGAAAAACACATATGGACTTGATGGCAGGGAGAGATTTGTCTTGGCTTCATAAAGCTGACGCCATTGCTGCGCCGTCAGAAGCAGCACTGGATCTATCAGCTGAACGGCATCCCGGTTTGTCAGTTGTTTGATAATTTGGACTCCTGATTGTTCCCTCACCGATAAAATACGGTAAGCAGCAATATCCCTGGCAAAACGGCGGCAGTTATATGGGGCCACATGGTCCATCCCAAAGCTGGGCACCCAGGCAATCCGTTTTTCCTTTGGAGCAAATTTCAAAAAATAGGCGTCATTGCGCAAAAACCAGCTTCCATTCCACACTTGGTCGCTGCCGCAAAGAAAAGCCTGATATTCGTTGCTGTGTGCAGCACGCCGCATTTGCCGGTAATTTAGCTCCACAGAACAAATGTCTTCTTCGATGAAAGTTTGAATGCCCTGAAAATCGTTTTCCTTTAAAGAAGACAAAGCCGTTTTTCTTTTTGCCTTCATCATGTGCATAAATTCCTTGGCATAAGTTGGATGCAGCACCATCTGGATGCTGGCTTTGAGAAAATAGCATAGTTTATTGCATCTGGGATTATAAATATGCTGCCGAAACAAGACACAGGTATACTGCAATTCCAAAACCACCTGCTGTGTTGCAAAACATTGCAATGCAGAACCATAATTGAAGTTGTAAAGTGTAACTTGACCTATTTTACGGTCCATACGTTCTTTCACCCGCCCCTAATCTTTGTAATGGTTTTCCTCTACAATTCTGGCTGTTTTTTTCTGCCATAAAAATCGGTATACAAAATAAAGACGTAACAACAGCAAAATCAGCTCTGTGATAATGCGTAACCTGCAAAGGGAAACCAGCGTAAAATGATCGCTAACAGCCAATAGAATCAATCCAAAAATCTGGGCAACTGCTGCAATCAATGTGGTAAAGGAAGTTTGGCTTTGCTGTCCAAGCGCACCCAGCAGAGGAAAACCCAGCATTTGTGCCACAAAAGAAAATAAAAGCATAGGAATCAGGCATTGCAGCACTGTGGCGGCAGCCATATATTCTTCCCCGGCAATGATACGGACTGCTAAGCTGGAAAGCCAGTATAATGCAATACATCCAACAGCAACCACAGGCAAAAGCCCCACTGTTACCTGCAGCACAAATTTATAATTCTTTTTTTCTGCCACATGGGGATAAATGCTGGTGGTGATGGGATCGTACATGGACTGTACCGCCTGCACCACTTGAAAGGCCACACCCCAATAAGCAATTTCCACCACCGGCATCCCCACAATGCCCATCACAAATGTGCTGGTGACAGAGAGGGCTGTGCTGGCAAAGGTGGATAAAAAATAGATGGACGACTCTTTCAGCGCTGCAATGGCATCATGGATTTTAGAAAAAGAATAATGATAGCCAAGTTTTTTCATCATATGATAGTTGGTGTAGCAGGCAGCCAACACATTGCCAATCAAATAAGCAACAGGTACAAAAATCAGTTGACTGTCATCTCGGACTGCCAAAAGCACCAAAACAGCCGTAACAAATTTAGCCAAGATATATCGTTTGGTGATGCCTTCCATGCGTTCCAGCCCCCGGTATAAAAAATCGGGAATGAAAATCTGCGCGGCCATGGCAAAATAATAGACAAGCGTTAAAAGAAAATGATCCTGGAGCAAGGGGACACAGAAATATAAAATCAGTAAGAGAAAGAGCCCAACAGGGATCAGCAATAGTTTTGCCGTATAAACATCGCCGATGGTTTTTTCTATGTAAGATTGATTATTTCTGTTTTGGGAAATCTTTTTTGTGGCGCAAAAATCAAAGCCAAAGTCAAATAAAAGGATAAAATACCCCATCACCGGTGTCAGATAGGAAATAACGCCGTAACAGTCCGGCCCCAGTTTTCGCGTAAGCCATGCGGTGATGATAAGCGGCAGAACAAATTTTGCTCCGGTCATAATGTATAAGAAAAACGTATTTTTGATGACGATTTTGTCGTATGACCTCATATAAAAACCTTCTTTTTGTCAAATGGAGAAATGGTGTTTTGATTGACTGCGGCTGGACTTCCCATAAGTTTCCAGTCCAAAAACAATCAGTATGCCAATATAATATGTCATCCAAATGATGCTTGTGGAATTGGCCACCAGCATCAGTCCGCATAACAAGCCGGCCACCAGACGGGCAATGCCGCTGCAGCGCAGGGCTGTTTTTATCATGGCAAAATAATAGAGAAAAATGCCTAAGACGCCGGAACAATAAATCAGTTCCATCAACCCTGTAAAATATACATCAGGCAAATGGATGTAACCATATCCAAACAACAGATCCCTTCCCCCCATGGGTGCAATATAGGCATCCCAATACAATGTTCTGCCCCAAATGGCGTTATAGTTTTTTTGTGAGTATTGTACGGGAGAAAAAATACGATCCAAAGAGGAGCGGAAAAAGGAAAACTGGTATAGGATGGAAAACGCTGTGATCATTGCCAACAGGAAAACGGCGATTTTCATCATCCGCCCCGAAGCGCTGGATTTTTGCATCATATCCCAAAGGAATAAAAACCATATACCGCCAGTGAGCATGATGCCCATGCCGGAAGTGGTTGCTACCATCCCTAACGAGATACAGACAGCCTGTGGATATTGCCGGTTTTTGTGAAAGAGGCAAAGCAGCAATGCCACAAAGGAATACTGTGTCAAATGAGACGGCTCTAAAAAAAATGCAGAGGGACGATAGAGGCTGCTCATTTCTTGATAACCTGTCAGAATAAAGCTGCGGTAATATTGGAGGCTGTCCAGGCAGAGATTTGGCGCTATGCAAGGCAGGTGGACGCCGAAAACATAATGCAATGCGGTCTGTATTATGGTGAGCACTGCTGCCAGCAAAGCAATGGCAATGATGCATTTTTTCAGACAGTCACCATCGACAGCACCAGTAGAAAAAGCAATGATATGAACAATAATGAGCATGGTTTGGATTAAAGTTACCGTATCGCCTGCACTTTTTATCACAACATAAAACAGATAAATGACAAAAGGGATGACAAGTTTTGCAATGCGAAGTTTCCAGTTATTTCTTAATATGTCATAAAAGATGACAGATGCAGCATAGAAAAAACTGATAATAATCATGGTTGTTGAAACGCCAATGCCTGCCAAAGGAACTTGATACATCATAAAAATAGGCAGAACAGAAATGAATATGGCATATCCTTTTCCTCCTTGGCGTTTATTATTTTGATCAAATGCAAAATGATTGTTCACTTTTCTCCAACCTTTCTAGGCGGCAGCCATTTACTGCTCTTCCAGTCTGCTTCGCTTGACAACAGCAGGATTGCCCACTGCAATGGCATAAGGCGGCACATTTTTTGTTACAACAGCTCCGGCGCCAATGATTGCGCCTTTGCCAATGTGCACACCGGGCAGAACAATGGCCTTTGTGCCAATCCAGACATCGTCTTCAATGATGACAGGTTTTGGGTTGGTGAGTCCCTGCATCCGCATGGGGATATCTGTCCTTTGAAAACTGTGGTTCATGGTGTAGATGCCGCAGTCTGGAGCGATCATCACATGATTTCCAATTTGTGTGCCGCTTTGGACAAAGGAGTTTTTGCCAATGCTGGAATAATCGCCCAAGATGATGTCCAGACCATAACGGGCGCCCTGATCGATGTTGACATGTTTGCCGCATTTTAAAATGGCCTGAGTGGTGAGCCATCCCCGCAAAAAGCGGGCAATGATGCAGTATTCCGACATGGGCATCTGTTTGGGGCCGCAGGAATACAGCATGCGAAAAAGAAACCGGATTCGTTTGTAGGGGGAAGCATGAAAAAAATCAATTTTTTTCATGACAACAATCTCCTTTCCAAGCGTTTTGCTTCTGTTTTAATTTGAAATGGACTTTGGGCAACGATGTCATTCCAATCCTGCCGGTGATCGGGGGCGGCAGCCGTTTTGGAAAGAACGGCGTCAGCCCAGGCGGCCGCAGGCGCCTGCAAGGGAAGAAAATGCAGCAAATCTTTGGAAAACTGTACAAACGACGGAATCACCTGAGCGGAAGCAAAGCAGGAAAGCCCTGCCGCCTGGGCCTCTACCAGCACAATGCCAAGCCCTTCAAAAAGGGAAGGAAGCACAAAGCAATCCATGGCACAGTAAAGCTTTGGCACATCGTCCCGCCGGCCTAAAAAATGCACACAATGGGAAAGCCCCTGTTCCTCGGCCTGTTTTTCCATGGCAGAGCGATATTCCCCTTCTCCAATTACCAGCAAGGCGGCCTGGGGATGCCTTTGATGGATGCAGGAAAAAATATCCATCAAAAACAGCGGGTTTTTTTGTGTTGACAGCCGCCCCACAAAGCCCACCACAAACTGATTTTCCAGCTGCAAAGCCTTGCGGACCTCGGTTCTTGTTTCCGGTGAAAAGCAAAACTGTTCCACTTCAATGGCGTTATATATCAGTTCCACCGGCTTTTGCTCCACCACTCGTTTGCCAAACATAAACAGCGCTGAGTCTTTGGAATTGGTCAGGCGGATGCAAGGCAAGCTGCCAAGAAGCCACCGGCAGAAACAATGAAAGGCGCGATACCACCGGCTTTTGTTGGGAATATCATTATTGTGGGCGTGCAGCACAATACGGTAGCCAAGCAAAAAGCTCATCAAAATGGATGTGATATGGCACATGGAAAATAAATTGATATAAGAAACGGCATGGTCTTTTCTGGCCGTCTTTGCCACTTTCCAGGATTCTATGAAAAACAACAGGGGATTATGCCGAAAAGAGGGCACCAGAAAAACCGTTCCGCCTCTGGCTAAAATCCGTTTTGTATGGATACACGTATCCCCCACCATCACATAGTCAAAAATGCAGTGAGGGCTCATGTGTTCCTGCATGGTCATCAAAAAACTTTCAATTCCGCCATACAAACTGCCGGAGGCGCCGTATACAAGAATTTTTTCTGCCACAGTGCGCACTCCTTTCTTTGTTTATAACAAAATACGTCTTCCCTGCTCGGCAGACAAATAGGCGGCATAGACCAGCTGCACGGTGTCTTTGGCCAGGGAAAAACCTGCTTTTGGACTGCGGTCATAGGCAATGGATTCCATGAAGTCTTGGATCTCGTTGGTATAGCCGCGGATGACTTCATCGGAAATGAAAGGATGGTTCCAGCCGCAGTTGCTGGGCAGCATTTCTGATAAAGATACATCATCCAGCCCCTCTTCATCAAGAAAATAGGTGCTCATCAAATTGTTGAGCGTCAAGTTACACTGGATGGCCGCATCATTACAATATAACTCTACATAGTTTTTACTGCCGCCAAGGAGGGTGTCGCAGGCAATGACAACGGCTCTGGTGCCGTCGGTAAATTCAATGATACAAGTGCCTGTATCTTCCACATCCTGAGGATTTGCGGCAATATGGCGGTGCTCCTTGGCGCTGAGGGAGGAAGTGACGCAGGCCATATCGGCAAAGACGCTTTTGATTTTTATTTCCGTATTCCTGGCCGCTGCTTCTTGCTGCTTTAACCATAAAATAGCAGTCAAAGGATGGGTGCCGGTGCGGATGAAGGTGCCGCCGCCAGTTTTTGCCCACTCTCCGGCAACGGGCGAGCTGGAGCCTTTTAGGCTCTCCTCCCCTTTCATATATAAAATGCGGCTTTTTTTTGCGGTGATTACTTCGGCCGCTTTCAAAATGGCAGGCGCATAGACAAAATTTTCTGCATACATGAATTTTTTACCGGAAGAACGGATGGCTTCCTCCACCAATGCTAAGTCTGCAAGGCAGTTTTGATACATTTTTTCCTTGGAAACAGCGCCAATGGGCAAAGGATCGTCTTTTGTACCAAAATAGCCGGTCAGAGGCTTTTCACAGATAACATGTTTGCCATGCTGCAAGGCCAAAATGGCTTCTTCTGCGTGCATATAAGGCGGCGTGCAAAGGTCGATGACATCTACTTCTGTGTCTTCCAGCAAGTCGGCATAGCAGGTTGTAATTTTTTCAAAGCCATATTGTTTTTGTACTTCCAAAAGCTGCTCCTGCCGTCTGGCAAACAGCCATTTATACCGCACCTGGATGCCGTGCACCCTTTCATAGCCGCCCATGTGAAGCTGGGCGCCGCGGCCGGCGCCAACCATGCCGATGGTAATTGTTTTTGTCATAAGTTCACCTCGCAGCACTTGTTTTCATATTGTTTCAGCTGAAATTGTTTCAGTCTTTGGCGCAAGGCCAGTGTTTGGCGCACATCATCCATCATGTCGGCAAACTGCTGCGGCGTCAGCTGTTGTTTTTTGTCGCAGAAAGCGTCGCAGGGAGACGGATGCACCTCTACCATCAGTCCGTCGCAGCCAGCCAAAATGGAGCTAAGTGCCATGGGCGCCACCAGTTCTGCCCTTCCTGTCGCATGGGATGGATCGGAAATGACAGGCAAATGGGTCAGGTTTTTTACAGCGGCAATGGCGCTGACATCCAGAGTGTTTCTGGTATAGGTTTCTATGGAGCGGATGCCTCGTTCACATAAAATCACGTTGGGGTTTCCCTCTTTCATGATGTATTCTGCGCTGGAGAGCCATTCTTCAATGGTGGCACACAAGCCCCGCTTTAACATCACAGGTTTTTTGGTCTTGCCCACTTCTTTGAGCAAAGAAAAGTTTTGCATATTGCGTGAGCCTATCTGAAGGACATCGGCATAGGCGCACACCAGATCCACATCCCGCGGATCCATCACCTCTGTAATGATGGGAAGGCCCACCTGCCTTCCTGCCCGTTTTAAGTAAATCAGCCCCTGTTCTCCCAGTCCCTGAAAGCTGTACGGCGAAGATCTGGGTTTAAAAGCACCGCCCCGAAGCATATTGGCGCCTGCCTGTTTGACGGCTTTGGCCGCCTGCATCACCTGTTCTTCTGATTCCACGGCGCAGGGGCCTGCGATCATCAAAAAATCTTTTCCAATGACCATATTTTGCACAGGGATCTTTGTGGTGGCGTTAGATGTATCTTTTTTACTCATTGGTAATTGCTGCATCGTATCAACTCCTGCCCTTTGTTGTATTTGCTTGATTCCAATGGGAGTTTTCGATGAAAACTGCATGGTTTCATTCATTGGAACGATTGTCTTCTTTATTCCAAAGAAACAATTTGCTATGCTTGCACGACAACTTGAATCTCTTGATAACGGTCAATCATCTTCTCCATCATTTCTTCGTAGGTACAAAAGTGGAAAAATAGAAAGGCCATGGGTTCCGGAGGATAATTGGTGCTGGTTTGCCTGTCGAAGCAAAGCACTTTTTTGTCATAACAATTTTTTTCCAAGTCCGGATGGACAATGATCTTTTGAAAAACACCGTTTTTTTGTGCAATGAGGGCGCGGTAAGCCCAAAAACCCTCTTGGGGCACAGAGGATGGAAAGGCGGAAAGGTCAAAACCGCATTTGGCCCGCACTTCCCATTCATCCCAGGAAAAACCGCCGCCAAGCCCTTCTGCCGGAACGCTGTACAAGTTGCCCAGCACGCGGCGCATACATTCCAAAATATAAGCCTTTCCGTCATGGAGGATATATTGTAAGTGAAAAATACCATCTGATAGATGCAAAGCCTGCGCCATCCGTTCCACTTGGAAAATCAAATCTGCCTGCACCAGCGAAACATCTTTGGCAGGAAACGTATCTACCTCTACACGGTAGGGGTTGATGAAGGAGTGCTCGTTATTGGAGCAGACGGCAACCACTTTCTGTCCCATGAGAAAAGTGCAAAAGCCATGCTGTGTACCTGAAATCCAGGGCTCGATGACAATTTCCTTTTTTCTGGAGCATTGGAAAGCCGTTTTGATCTGCGCCATCAGCTCTTCTTTTGTATTTGCCCGGCCAATGCCGTTACCGGCGCTCAAATCCACCGGTTTTACAATCAGCGGAAAGGACATCTTCTGGGAAGCGGCCCACATCAGCGCTTCCTCTAAGTGAGAAAATGGTGTGGCCTCCGGCGTCCGGATGCCGCCCAGCTGTTTGGCAAAGGCTTTGAATCTGCTTTTTTGGTGAATAGTCAAAGTGGTTTCATAACTGTCCTGGCCGGAAAAACCCAGTTTTTCAGAAACATAAGCAGCTGTGATGACGCCAAAATCATTGCAGCAAGGGCAGACGGCATCCACCTGTTTTTCCTTTGCCAAACTCAGCATGGCCTCCATATCGGTATAATCGCCATAGACATATTCATCTGCCAGCCGGTGTCCCGGCAGCTGCGGCCTGTTTCCGGTGGTAATCACATAGCAGTTCAGCTTTTTTAATGCCAGCAGCATGCGTTCATCGTTATGGCTGGCATTAAGCAGCAGCACTCTTTTTTGTTTCTTGTTTGTCTCCATCATCGTATCTCCCCAAACACATCTTGGCGAAAGGCGCCTCGATTGGCATCGGCCCGCATTTTGCTTCCTTTGCGGTCAAAAACCATCTGCACCACCCGCAGACAAAGATGAATGTCTACCAATAAACTGCAATGCTCCACATACCACACGTCGTTTTCAAACTGCTCTTCCCAGCTCCAAACATGGTCCATGGGAACATAGGTGGGGCATTCTAACCCTGGCCGCACCGCATGGCGCATCAGCTGCCGCTGGTCATAGCGGCATAAATATTCTGGCAGCAGCGGCCTTGGTCCAATCAGGCTCATGTCGCCTTTTAGAATCAAAAACAGCTGCGGCAGTTCATCCAGCGAAGTCTGGCGGATTTTTTTCCCGATTTTAGTTACCCGGTATTCTGCCAGCAGCAGCTCTCCGTTTTCGTCTCGCTCGTCTGTCATGTTTTTGAATTTAACAATGGTAAAAGGTTTGCAGTTTTTACCAATTCTCGTTTGCCGAAACAGTACAGGCGCACCCACATCAAAAAATGTAATCACTGCCACAATGCCCATCACTGGCAGCGCAAAAAGCAACCCCAAAGAGCAGATAAAAATATCCAGCAGCCGTTTTCCATGTCGCGTATAAAACGTATTGCGAACCTGGACACCGGTGTCATTGCAAAAAAGCGTATGGGCTGCAAGGTTTGTTTGTTGCTGCAATATCCTTTCGTCCATTGGCATCCTCTCCCTTCCGTAAATCTATCTTCTGCCTTAAGCAGTGTGTCTCCCAAGCTTTTTTATGCCTTTGGCACAGCATCGTTTTCTGCCCGATAACGGTTTGAAACAATGTGGTCGAGCCATTGCTGGTGCTCCAGATACCACGCAATGGTCTGGCGAAGACCGTCAGAAAACGATATTTGCGGCTGCCAGCCAAACATGTTTTCCATTTTAGCCGGGTTGATGGCATAGCGCAGGTCATGGCCAGGCCGGTCGGCCACAAAGGAAATGAGAGATTCCGGCTTTTGCAGCAGCTGCAAAATGGTTTTTACTACATCCAGGTTGCTGACTTCCTGCTTTCCGCCGACGTTATAAATTTCGCCTGGTTTGCCATGGCGTATAATCAGATCAATGGCGGCGCAGTGGTCCTCCACATGGAGCCAGTCTCTGACGTTTTTCCCAGTGCCGTATACAGGCAAAGGCTCGTTGGAAAGCGCTTTTGTAATCATCAGCGGAATCAGTTTTTCTGGAAATTGATAAGGTCCGTAATTATTGGAACAGCGGGAAATGGTGGTTTTTAAACCATAGGTTCTGCCGTAAGCGCCCACCAGCAAATCTGCCGCAGCTTTAGAGGCGGAATAGGGGCTGGAGGGGCACAAAGGCGTTGTTTCCACAAAGGAAAGGTCAGTTCTTTCCAAAGGCAAATCGCCATACACCTCGTCAGTGGACACTTGGTGGAACCGTAAAACACCATAGCGCAGGCAGGCGTCCATCAGCACTTGCGTCCCCAGCACATTGGTTCTTAAAAAAATGCCGGGATCAGCAATGGAACGGTCCACATGGCTTTCTGCCGCAAAGTGAATGACAATATCGGGCTTTTCCTCGGCAAAGAGGGAAAAAACGGTCTCTCTTTGGGCAATATCCCCTTTGACAAAGCGAAACTGCGGCTGCTTCATGGCCGCGCGCAAGGTCTGAATATTTCCGGCATAGGTCAGCTGGTCCAGACAAATCAAGCGGTCTTGGGGGTGGTGTTTGAGTTGGTAGTAGATGAAGTTTGAGCCAATAAACCCGGCTCCTCCTGTAATCAATAGTTTAGTCATTGCTGTATTCTCCTCGATAAGAGAGCAAATATTGCCCATATTCTGTCATTTTCAGCGCTTCGCCCAAGGCAATCATTTCTTCTTTGGCAATAAAGCCTCTACGCCAGGCGATTTCTTCCAAACAGGCGATGTAATAGCCGGTGTTCACCTGCACCGTTTCCACAAAGGTGGCTGCCTTCAATAAAGACGATGGAGAGCCCGTGTCAAGCCAGGTGATGCCCCGGCCAAACAGTTCCACATGGAGCTGGCCCAAGGCCAAATAAGCATTGTTGATGGAAGTGATTTCCAGCTCTCCTCTGGCAGAAGGCTGCACTTGTTTGGCCAGTTCTATCACCCGGTTGTCGTAAAAATACAGTCCGGGAACAGCATAGTTGGATTTTGGATGCTGCGGCTTTTCTTCAATGGAACGGACATTGCCGGCTGCATCCAATTCCAGCACCCCAAAATCCTGGGGATTTTTCACCAGATAGCCGAAAATAGTGGCGCCTTCTTTGCGCTGTGATGCCTTGTTTAAAATCATGGTGATGTCTGTGCCGTAAAAGAAATTATCTCCCAGGACAAGACAGACGTTGTCATTTCCAATGAAGGATTCTCCAATGAGAAAGGCATCTGCCAATCCCCGGGGCGTTTTTTGTACAGCGTAGCAGATGTTCATGCCAAGATGGGCGCCATCGCCCAGCAGTCGTTTAAAATTTGGGGTATCTTCCGCCGTTGATATGATCAATACATCCTGGATTCCTGCAAGCATCAGCGTGGAGAGCGGATAATAGATCAACGGTTTATCATAAATGGTCAGCAGTTGTTTGGAAACGGCCTTTGTGCTGGGGTATAATCTGGTGCCCCGGCCACCGGCAAGCACAATTCCTTTCATTGGTTCCACCCTCTTTCCTTGCAAACTTAAACCCAAGTTTCTATCAGGTCGCAAACCCGGTGAATTTCCCCTTCCGTGATGCCAAAAAACAGAGGCAAACAGAGTACATGGTCTGACACAGCACGGGCAATGGGCACATCTGACTGACCGTATTCCGCCTGATAGCAGGGAAAATCACAACAGAGGGGATAGAAATATTTTCTGGTCAGGACGCCGTGTTCCATCAGCTTTTGCTGCAGCTGATCACGGGAAATGGCGCTTTCTTTTAACACAATGGGATAATAGGCATAATTTCTTGTAACATCTTGCTGCTGAGGCAAAATCTGGATTCTCGGATGGCCGCTGAGCCGTTTGTCATAGACCATTCCGGCCGTTTGCCGCTCTTTGAGTATTTCTTCTATATGCCGGAGGTTACAAATCCCCATGGCAGAACGAAACTCATCCAGTTTGCTGTTGCAGCCGGTCAAATCCACCGTTTCAGGCCCTGTCAGACCAAAATCTTTGAGCGCTGTCAAGGGCTTTGCCAGCGTCTCATCTTGAAAGGCCGCTGCACCGCCTTCCACGGTGTGATAAAGTTTTGTAGCATGGAAGCTGAACATGGAAGCATCGCCATAAGAGGCAATGCCTCTGCCCCGCACCTTTACGCCAAAGGCATGGGCAGCGTCATAAATCACTTTCAGGCCGTAGGTTTTTTGGATTTTTTCCATGGCAGCCACATCACAGGCCATGCCGTAAACATGAACAGGAAGGATGGCTGCTGTTTTTTTGGTGATATACCGTTCCACCTTTTCTGCATCCAAAGTGAAATCATCTGGGCGGATATCGCAAAACACAGGCGTTAAACCGCAGCGGACGATGGCATGAATGGTGGAAGCAAAGGTAAACGGCGTTGTAATGACCTCCCCTTTCAGCTGGAAAGCGGATAACACACATTCCAGCGCACCATGGCCATTGGCAAAAAGCTGTAAATTTGCCGCGCCCAAATATTCTTTCAGTGCTTCTTCCAGCTGCCGGTGCTTTTGGCCCATATTGGTGAGTGAACGGGTGGTCCAAAGAGAAGAAATTTCTTCCATATATTCTTCCATGGACGGCATGAAAGGCCGAATCAGCGGTATTTTTTGCTCTGTTTTCTTGTTATCCATTGTGAACCCTCCTGCTTCCATGTGTCTTTTTTTAATCCTTTCTTCAGAAAACAAGAAAATCTCTCAATGAAAAATGAGGGATATCCATAAAGGTTTTTCCAGTTTTAATCTTGGGTTTTCCAATTTGACTGAATTTATTTCCAGTATTTATCTTCGTTTTTATTATACAAGAAAAAAAAACCAAAATCTATCACCCCTATGATGGCCTAAAATAGGTGATGCCCACGGATCAATCCGTGGGCATCTTCCTGTCATATTATGTGTTTTTTTATAAAAGCATGTATTTTTCCAGCTCTTTTCTGTTTTTGACATTAAGTTTTTTCTTCACCTGAGTAAGGTGACTTTTAACTGTATTTACTGAAATATTCATGTGTTTAGCGATTTCTTGGTGAGTCCAGCCACGGGCATTGAGCATCGCCACGGCAAACTCCGTAGTGGTCAAATCATCAGCTACATCATGGCCTGTGATAGGATTATGAACTCTACGCCAACCCGAAGAGAAACGATAGGTGATGTCGATAATTCGTTTAAAATCTTCTGGCCAGTTTGGTTTTATGACAGCTTCCAGCATGCCGCCCAAAAGTCCGTGGTGTTCTCCTAAACCTTCGATGAGGTTATCTGGGCAAGCCGTTTTCCATGCTTCCAGCATATGAAATTCTGCTTTTTCCCGGTTTCGAAGGCTCATATAATCCATAACAGCCACCAGATGCAGATAAATTGCAGGAATGGGATATGCATTTCCGCCCATAGAAAGCGTTGCCTCGACAATACCGGCGCTATAACCATATTCTTCTTTCAAATAAAGATAATGGGCAAGCACATACATGGCAAATGCACGCAAACCGGAGGGTAATAAAGGCAAAAATTTTTCTAAAGGCGGTATTTTTTCCGGTAGCGGCAGATGCAGTAAAACAGCGGAGGCAGTGGCTACAAATGATTCAATGGCAAGGACATGAGACGCTTGCTGCTTGCCTTCTTCCAGTGTTTTATTGATTTCATTGAGGGCATAGAGGGCATGGGAAATTTGGCCGACAGATAGACAGGCATAGGCATAAATCAAGCAGGAAGAAAAACGATAAGGCACCTCTGGATGTGTCAAATATAGCTCTGCTTTTTGCATCGCTTTTTCCGCCTGTCCACTGAAATAATAATATTCTGTCAAGGCAATTTCTTTTTGAATTTGGTTGGGCATTTTTTCAATGGTTTTCATGCATGTTCCAGGTTGAAATGCCGTGCACATCAAAGGCATAAAGCCTTGAAATAATTCCGGCTGTTTTTGCTGTTCCAGAGAAAAAGATGTGGTTTTCTTTTTTCTTGGATCACCTGGTTTTTCGGCCGAAATCGGGATTACCCATGAGGTTCCAAACCGCTGGGCACCAGGAATGCGTCCCTCAGTACAATATTGGTTTACTCTCCGTTCCGATACGCCCCATTTTTCCGCCGCTTCCCGAATTGATAAATATCCTTCCATGGTTTGCCCACCTTTCTGCACAATAATTTCCATTTCTTGGTGTTTTTATTATATGACAAAATCCAACTGGTTTCAAACAAAGAAGTGGGATAAAATCTTCAAAACGAATACGATCTAATCTCCATTTCTTGAATCATGGATATGTTTTTGAAAGTTTTTTGCGTCCTATGGATAGATGCCGCCCAGATTTCATTGAGTTAGAGATTGTTAACCATATGACCAGTTTTACCATTGATGTCAATGGATAGGATTTATTATCATTTGTACAACCGAGCATGGGTTGTAAAAGGCGCATTTTCCCGCAATCAGGGCCAGATATGGAGAGACACAAGAATGTATCGGGAATACAATTTGATCCAAATATAAGTGGAAAATGATGGCGTTCCATTTGAAATGTTCTGGACCATCCTGGTGCAACTTCTTTTCTGTTTATCCCTTAATAAGATATGTTACCGTAATTTTATAGAGAAAAAACTGGCAATAAGGTTTTATGCCAGTTTTTCCGATCGTGCATCTTTAGGTAATATGGGATGAATTAAGAGAGCTTTGATGCTTGTTCTGCCATACGTTTGCCGTAAATGCGGAATAAATTTGCAAAGGAATCCAAATCTGGAGCAATGGCTACAGGACCCAAGTGAATGACAGGCATACCTTTTGCTTGTCCACTGGAATAAGTCATCATTCCGTCTACCATCATATGCGTTAAGATGCATTGAATGGCCAAATCTTCACCACCGTGAATAAAAGCAGCTGTAGCATAGGCGCCGCCCAATTTGCCGGCTACATCTAATTTGCTGAGAGAGGATTCCAGCCAAGCTTTCATTCTGGCGGTAAGATAACCATTGTAAGTAGGAGTACCAATGATCAAAGCACAGCTTTCCTTTACAAACATTTCATCTACATTGTCAATAGAAAAAGTCTTCGCGTTGATACCTTCAACAGAATGAATACCTTCGATAACGTATTCAGCCATTTTTGCAGTATTTCCTGTTTTGGAATCGTAAATGATTGCTATTTTCATCTGAACCTCCTTGATATTTTTTTATATTTGATATAATTAACTTACTATAATTATAATTACAATTTGTTTTGTATGCAATAACGCAGTTTTTTTGTACAAGGTATAATTTATTTTACTTAAAAAAGAGGAGCATGATTGTGGAAAAGGAAACAGAAAATATATGTCCACTACGTCTAGCAATGGATATCGTAGGAGGAAAATGGAAACTAAGTATCATTTGTTTATTGAAAAATGGAAATCCCATGCGGTATAACCAAATAAAAAAAAGCGTGCCTGGTATTACAAATGTAATGCTTGCACAGTCACTAAAACATTTGGAGCAGTATGAGATTGTTTTACGCAGCCAATATAATGAAGTGCCAGTTAGAGTGGAATATCAACTGACAGAAAAGGGTATGTCTCTTTTATCTGTACTCAGCATACTAAATGATTGGGGTAACAACTATATGGAAGATCATCCAACATATCAGTCACATTGCAAATCTTGCCACTATAAAAATGAATAAGGAACAATGTTTTGTTCGCATTTAATTCCAAATGAAACAAGAAAAACAAAAAGATGGTGTAAAATAATTTCTTCAACATGTAATGAGAGTTTTTTTGTAATTTTCCGCAATCAAGTCTTCCGCAACCGATTGAGACAGTTTTGCTGACTGCCCTGTGCTTTTCCGTCCTCGGCGCTCTATTGCAAAACCTTTAGGACCTTCCTCAAGATAGGTTCGTTTCCAACGCTTAATAATATTGAGACAGTTGATGTGAAATCTTCTCATGATTTCGCTGAGACTCAAACCTTCTTCCCGCATTGTTTCTACTGCCAGTTGATTGAATTCTGGTGTATATCGTTTATTTGCTACTCCTTTTGGCATAAAAATCACCCCACTTGCTTTCAGTATATCATACTGTCTAACAAATGGGGTGCAGGCCAAATATTTCCAGATTTTATTTGAAGTATTTTTACTTTTTTTCTTGAAGAACTAATGTTTTAAATTTTAGTAGTTCTTCATGCTCGTACTTTGTAATCAGATTATATAACCCTTGAACACCTTTTTCTTTTGATTTATCATACTGACTCATTGACTCTTCTATATTCTCTGGAGATAATATTTGTTTGTCTCCCACATGTACAGGTATTTGACGAAACACACCTGCATGATTTACGTCAAAAAACAGAACATGCTTATGAATATTTAAAATTGTTTGCAGGCTTATTTCTGGCTTGTCCATCATATAATCCCACGCCTTGCTGCTGCCCAATACCTCCATATTGTCTTTCGCAGAGTATTCTTCCAAAAATGTATTTGATTTAATAATATATGCCGTATCATATTCTGTGATGGGATTGCCCTCTATTGCATTTGTATTATAAACATAAGAGTTTTTCAATTCTTCCATAAATCGAGTATTCAGAGATGAGTTTGGATATTCAGAAATATAGTTCTGATAGAAATTTTTTTCTGCTTCTAATGCCTGTTTTGTAATTTCTCTATTCCATGTATTTTCCAAACCTTTCACCTCCATTTTTTCTGTTTCATTTTATCACAAAAAATAATTGGAATCAAATTTGTGTTTCAAATAGGAAACTGAACTGCAATCCAAATTCCGATAAAACTGATTGTCCCGATACAGCAGATTGCTTTCAATACTGTTTTGTATGTTCCCGAGAAACAATCTTGATAGAAAATCACTTCATATAAAAACAAAAGCTGTATTATGGTTGGAATTGGTGACATACCAAGCACAAAATAAAAAGTAAGAAAATTCGGTATAAAGTCGATGGAGAAAATCAATAGAATATATCGAATAAAAATAATGATAATGTACAATTCAAAAACAAAGAAAAATTTATTGATAAATTTTAATTCTTCTTCCCGTTCTATCATGGTTTCACCTTCAAAAAATAGTTGCTACATAAAAAATATAACCTAATAACATAAAAAAGATAGTGCCTACAAAACAGATTCTCCGCATTTTCTTCCGGTAACCTTCCGAAAATAAGTGCTGAAGACATATCGTTTCCATAAGAAATAATATTTGTGCAACGATTACAAACAAAAGCGTAAATGTGTTAAAAATAATATTCTCATAATTACGAAGGCATGAATCAGAATGATCTAAAAAAAAGTAATAAATGAACGTGAAAGGGCTATATAATTGGAGAAAAAAGAAAATATAATTGACATACTTTAAAATGACGATTCGTTTTTTATGATTGTTATCTATCATTTCTTAATTCCTCCAAATACTCTTTCTTTTTTCGCTTCATTTCTTCTTCCGTATTTTGCCAAAAGTTATAGGTAATAACATCTTTTTCCATATGATTGAAATAAGATGAGCTCTGAGTTGTATTTCCGTTTTTCCAAGCGGTAGAAGGTGCATAATTATATGTTCCCATATCCTCTGGTGCAGTATCTTCATTTAACAACTTATTATCATAAGAATATACAGCTTCAAAATAGCCATCAAAAGAAACATATTTTCTATTCCATTTCCAAAATGGTGCTGTGTTTTGATGCAGAATGGATGTCATAAAGTCCATTTGTTCCCAGCGGTAACCTTCTGGAAGTCTTTGGTTTAGCTTTTCAAAATCATTCCACTCATACTCAATGTTTAACTGATTTCTAAAGAAATGTTCTTCTTCGCTCAAAAGTGCTTCAGGCAAAGAAGGCATATATTTTATTCCTTCGTCATAAAAAGCAATACCTGTTTTCTTATAACCAGTTTTTCTAAATACCTCTATTTTATTTTCTATCATTTTCCGTTCTGCAATATCGTCAGATAAATACCAATCATATACATTCTTCATAATATAAGTATAAGCCATTGGGGCAATGTCCCCTTTTGCCAAAAGAGATAATT
>CALWLF010000089.1 GCA_944381455.1 uncultured Clostridia bacterium
GCGCAGCAATTATACGACAAAATTTCTGCAAAAGTTCCTGTACAAATGTAACAAATTTGTAACCATTTTGTAAACTGACGCCCAAAACCATTGACTTTCCTAGAAAAAACCAGTATAGTTTTCTCAATGACTCGTAAAATATTACTAATTGATTACATTTTAGTGAACGAGGAGGAACACGATTGTACTGGAAAACATTGTTTTATCATCATAAAAAAACCATCGCTTTTTATGCTGTTACGGCCTGTGTGCTTGGCGTTGGACTGCCTTTGACCAGCCAGACCATCCAGGCTTATGAACCGCAAACGGACGTGCCCAGGGTTTCTTCTGTGGCAGAGGCGGTGGAGACGCCGTTTTTGGAAACGGACGAAGCCGTGATGACAGCGCTGGAAAACAGCTTTACTGTCATTGCCACCACCCAGGCCGAAGTGAAAGAAGCGGCGCAGAAAATGGAAGCAGCCACCCCCAAGGGGCTGCCCTTAGAAGGGGTGCTCACCTCTCCCTTTGGCCAAAGAAGCGATCCGGCCACCGGCAAAACAGTGACCCATGACGGGGTGGATTTGGGCGTAGCCCAAGGGACGCCTGTCTGTGCCACAGCCGACGGCGTAGTCGTTTATGCCGATTATCGAGATGATTATGGTTATATGGTGATTTTAGACCATCAAAATGGATATGAAACGGTCTATGCCCACAATAATCAGCTGACTGTATCGGTGGGCGATACCGTCAGCCGGGGCGACGTGGTGGCCTATTCTGGCAACACAGGATACTCCACGGGGCCGCATTTACACTATGAAATTCGGCTGGATGGGGTTTGCATTGACCCGCTGGCTTAGCTTTCGGCAAAATCCGGCGATTTTGCCGAAGATAGATAGAGGTAAAAAAAGGAAGTTCCTAAGCCTGCGGCTACGAAACTTCCTTTTTTTGTCCTCGGCCAAACTAAATTTGGCCTGCGGATTTGATGCAGGGCTTTGCCCCACACCCCGGAAGCGGCGCACGGCGTCTGTTTTTCCTTTTGTTTGATACAAAGTAAAATAAAACATCAAAAAAGAAGTTTCCGGTCCATGGTTTGGAAACTTCTTTTTCTGTTTTTCCTATCTTTTCCCTGTTTTTATTCTCTTACCATCCTGTTTTGAAACCGGGTTACATCCACAAAACCCACTTCTTTCATCAACTCATAGGCCACGGCAAAATCGGCGCCAATGTCCTCCGGTTTATGGGCATCGCTGCCCACGGTCAAAATCCGCCCGCCCAGTTCATAATACCGCTTCAATAAATCCACCTGGGGGTGGGTTCTGTTTAAGCCATAGCGAAAGCCGCTGGTGTTGATTTCTAACCCCTTCCCCTGGGCAATGAGAGCCCGGAAAATCTGATCCAGCACAGGGGCATACTGTTCATAGCTTAAGGTCTGATCTTCATAGCCACCATAGCGGCTGATGAAGTCAATATGGCCATAGACGTTAAACACCGGGCAATGCTCCACATGGTAAAGGACATCCTCAAAATACGCTTCATAAGCTTCTTCCTTTGTTTTCCCCACAAAAAAGTCCGGGGCGCACAAGTCACATTGGTCCACACAGTGGCTGCTGCCAATGACAAAGTCAAACTGGTTGTCCTTTAAAAACTGATGGATTTCGCCATAGACATGGCGCTGCAGCCCCAGCTCCACCCCCAGCAAAATGGAAATCTGGCCGCCATAAATGGCCCGCAGCCGCTCCACCTCTGCCCGGTAGGGGGCATAGTCAAACAAAAACGGCCAGGCCGGATCGGGAAAATCAAAGTCAATGTGGTCTGTGACGGCAATTTCTTTCATCCCCAAACCAATGGCCGCTTTGATATTTTCTTCCATGGGCGTTTCGCTGTCGGTGGAAAACGACGAATGGGTGTGATAATCGGCATAAAACATGGATGAGAACTCCTTTCCAAAAAAATGCTGTTTTTCTCAGTATAGCACACAAAAAAACAAAATTGCAATCTTGACACCGGCCTCTTTTGTGCTATAATCAAAGGCAGAGAAAACGATGATGAGGACGTTGTTTTTTGTTCCCACGGGTGCAGAGAAAAGCTCCGCCGGCTGCAAGGGCTTTCCCGTTAGAAAAACAATACCACCTCGAAGTGGCTCCAATCCAGCCCGCCTTGGCCGCGTTATCAGCCCAAAATGAAGTGGTGCATTCACAAGAAGGGTGGAACCGCGGGTAGCTGATACTCGTCCCTTTTCCGTTACGTTTGGCGGAAAAGGGGCGTTTTTTGTTCCTTCCGCCCAGATTGTTTGAAAGGAGAATTTAACCATGTTTCAAGTAACCTTAAAAGATGGCGTCATCAAAAGCTTTGACGCCCCCGTCACCGTATTGGACATTGCCAAATCCATCAGCGAAGGCCTGGCCAGAAACGCTTGCTGCGGCCTGGTGGATGGCGAAGTGGCAGACCTGCGCTCTGTGGTAGACAAAGACGCCACCGTAAGCATCTGCACCTTTGACGATGCCGACGGCAAAAAAGCCTTCCGTCACACTGCAAGCCATATCATGGCCCAGGCCATCAAACGCCTGTTCCCAGAAACCAAACTGGCCATCGGCCCTTCCATCGACGACGGGTTCTATTATGACTTTGACCGGGAAACGCCATTTACCGAAGAAGAATTGGCCCAGATTGAAGCAGAAATGAAAAAAATCGCCAAGGAAGACCTGGCACTGGAACGCTTCACCCTGCCCCGTGATGAAGCCATCGCTTTCATGAAAGAAAAAGAAGAACCTTATAAAGTGGAACTGATTGAAGACCTGCCGGAAGATGCAGAAATCTCCTTCTATCGTCAAGGCGAATTTACCGACCTTTGCGCAGGCCCTCACCTGATGAGCACCAAGGCCGTCAAAGCCGTCAAACTGATGAGTGTGGCCGGCGCTTACTGGAGAGGCAGCGAAAAGAACAAAATGCTCTCCCGTATTTATGGTACGGCGTATCCAAAGGCTGCCGATTTGGACGCTTATTTGGAAATGCTGGAAGAAGCCAAAAAACGGGACCACCGCAAACTGGGCAAAGAATTGCAGCTCTTTGCGCTGATGGACGAAGGCCCAGGCTTCCCCTTCTTCTTGCCAAAGGGCATGGTGTTAAAAAACACTCTGTTGGAATACTGGAGAGAAATCCATAAAAAAGCCGGCTATGTGGAAATTTCCACCCCTATCATCCTCAGCCGTCAGCTGTGGGAAAACAGCGGCCACTGGGATCACTACAAAGATAACATGTATACCACCGTCATCGACGATGCCGACTTTGCCGTAAAACCCATGAACTGTCCCGGCGGTATGCTGGTTTATAAATTGCAGCCCCATTCCTATCGTGACCTGCCGCTGCGTGCCGCCGAAATCGGCTTGGTACACCGTCACGAAAAAAGCGGCGCCCTCCATGGCCTGATGCGGGTGCGCTGCTTCAACCAGGACGATGCCCACATCTTCATGACGCCAGACCAGATCCGCAGCGAAATCAAAGGCGTTGTGAATTTGATTGACAGCGTGTACAGCCTCTTTGGCTTCAAATACCATGTGGAACTGTCCACCCGTCCCGAAGACAGCATGGGCAGCGACGAAGATTGGGAAATTGCAACCAACGGCCTGCGCGGCGCCCTGGAAGATATGGGCATGGACTATGTGGTTAACGAAGGCGACGGCGCGTTCTATGGTCCAAAAATCGACTTCCATCTGGAAGACTCCTTGGGCCGTACCTGGCAGTGCGGCACCATCCAGCTGGATATGCAGATGCCAGAACGCTTTGAACTGGAATACACCGATAAAGACGGCCAGAAAAAACGCCCTGTTATGATCCACCGGGTATGCTTTGGCTCCATCGAACGGTTCATCGGTATCTTGATTGAACACTTTGCCGGCCAGTTCCCAACCTGGTTGTCCCCAGTACAGGTAAAAGTATTGACCATTTCCGAAAAATCCGACGACTACGCCAAAAAAGTGGCCGAAGAACTGGACGCCCAGGGCATCCGGGTGGAAACGGACCTGCGGGCAGAAAAAATCGGCTACAAAATCCGCGAAGCCAGAAACGAACGGGTGCCTTATATCATCGTTGTGGGCGAAAAAGACCAGGAAGCCGGCAAGATTTCTCTGCGTAGCCGCCAAGGCGAAGAAGGCCAGATGAATCTGAACGACTTTATCACCAGAATCAAAGCAGAAATCGCCGAAAGAAAATAAAAATCTTTGGAATCAGGAAAAATTTCTTGACAGAACATTGCCCCTGTGCTAGAATACCATAGGTAACAAGTAGAAGTATCCGCTTCTCACCCTGCGCCCACGGCAGCAGCGGTTCATATGCAGCATTTTGTCAAGGCCGCCTTTTGCGGTTTTCCTGAAGGAGCATAGAGAGAGTGGATATTACATCCGCTCTCTTTTTTTGAGAAGCCATCAAGTTTAGGAGGTGCTGTACCATTACTGAGTTAATGATCAATGAGCAAATTAGAGATAAGGAAATTCGTCTCATCGACGAAGAAGGCAATCAGCTGGGCGTTCTCTCTGCCAGAGAGGCACAAAAAATTGCCGATGAAAAACATTTGGACCTGGTGAAAATTGCCCCAACGGCAAAACCGCCTGTCTGCAAAATCATGGACTATGGCAAATATCGTTTTGACCAGGCCAAAAAAGAAAAAGAAGCCAAGAAAAAACAGAAAACTGTGGACATCAAAGAGCTTCGCTTATCTCCCAGCATCGACACCCACGATGTGCAAGTAAAGGTGAAAAAAGCCATCGAGTTTTTGAAAAACGGAGATAAGGTGAAAATCTCCATCCGTTTCCGCGGCCGTGAAATCGGTCATTCCAAAACGGCTGTCACCATACTTGAAAATTTCGCCAATGACATTTCCGAATACGGCGTGGTGGACAAAGCACCGAAGATGGAAGCAAGAAGCATGGTGATGTTTCTTGCCCCAAAACAATAATTCCAAAACCGTACTTTTAAGGAGGAACACTTATCATGCCTAAGTTGAAAACAAAAAAAGCAGTTGCAAAACGTTTCAAAATGACCGGCAGCGGCCAGCTGAAAAGACACAAAGCCAACACTCAGCACATCCTGGGTAAAAAATCCACCAAGAGAAAAAGAAACTTGAGAAAATCTACCTTGACCGATAAGACTGTTTTGAACAGCATCAAGAAAAAACTGTTACCTTACGCTTAATCGTAGTCGTCAATTCATAGGAGGAAAAGAACAATGGCAAGAGTCAAAGGCGCGCTGAACGCAAGAAAAAAACATAAAAAAGTATTGAAACTGGCAAAAGGCTATCGTGGCGCCAGAAGCAAACAATATCGTGTAGCAAAACAGTCTGTTATGAAAGCCATGGCTTATGCTTTCGCCGGCAGAAAACAGACCAAGAGAGAATACAGAAGCCTGTGGATCACCAGAATCAACGCAGCTGCCAGAATGAACAACATCTCCTACAGCCAGCTGATGCACGGCCTGAAACTGGCCAACGTGTCCATCAACCGCAAAATGCTTGCAGACCTCGCTGTCAACGATGCAGAAGGCTTCACCAAGCTGGTTGACACCGCAAAAGCAAAACTGAACTAATGCGAACCTTACCATAGATTAGGAGGAAAAACAAGTGGCAAACATCAAATCTGCAAAGAAAAGAGTAAAAGTAATCGCCAAGAAAACCATGATCAACAAAATGATCAAATCCAGCACCAAAACTGCGATGAAAAAAGTGATCCTGGCGGTAGAAGCAAAAGATAAAGCTGCAGCAGAAGCTGCTTTGAAAGGCGCAATTTCTGCCATCGACAGAGCTTATGCCAAAGGCATCATCAAGAAAAACAGCTGCGCTAGAAAGAAATCCAGCCTGACCAGAATGGTTGCATCCATGTAATTTCTAGTACAAACAAAGGCCGGCCTCTGACAAGAGGACGGCCTTTTTGTTGTGTTTATGCTCTGCGCTTTTCTCCCCTGCCCCATGAGCCCAAATCCCATGGACCAGGCACAAAAAAAGACCGCCGATTCCTCGACGGTCTCTTGTGTTTCATCCTTAGCCCAGCATCTGTTTGACCAGCGTGCTGACCACTTTGTTGTCGGCGCGGCCTTTCACCTTTGGTGTGATGGCGCCCATGACTTTGCCCATGTCTTTCATGGTGGTGGCTCCCACTTCTTGGATGGTTTGCTCCACAATCTGCTTGATTTCCTCTTCGCTCAACTGTGCAGGCAAATATCCCAGCAGTACTTCGATTTCTTTTTGCAAGTCTGCCAATAAGTCGGCACGGCCACTTTTTTCATAATCAGGCACAGCGTCCCGGCGTTTTTTCAATTCTCTTGCGATCACATCCAATACGCCTTCATCATCCAGCTCCACCTGTTTATCTTTTTCGATTTGAAGCACGCCACTTCGTACCAGTTGGATGGTGTTTTTGCGCACCACGTCTTTTTCCTTCATGGCTGCTTTCATATCCTGTAAAAGCGTTTCTTTCAAAGACATAGAAAAGACTTCCTTTTTCTCGGATTATTTAAACTTGCGCTTTCTTGCAGCTTCCGATTTCTTTTTCCGTTTTACGCTAGGTTTGTCGTAATGTTCTCTTTTACGTACTTCACCCATAATACCATCTCTGGCACAATTTCTCTTAAAACGACGAAGAGCGCTATCTAAGGATTCATTCTCTTTCACTTTAACCTCTGACATGAATTTCCCTCCCTTCGATTGCGAAATACTGTGCCAACAGAAACAGACTCCTATCCCTTATGCCACATACTATAAGATTATACACAGTTTTTTGCTTCCCGTCAATACGTCTGCCGCTTTTTTATGGAAAACTTTTTCAGTCAAAGACGGGTTTCAGCACCACAAAACTCAGCGGCGGCAGCGTCATGGAAATGCTGTACGGACAGCGGTTTGCGCCCTGATGCAAATTGGGCAGCAGCCCTTCGTTGCGGCGGTTGGTGCCGCCAAAGGCTTCGCTGTCGCTGTTGAAAATTTCTCGATACGGCACATCTTCCGGCACGCCCAAAATGAAATTTTCATAAGGGCGCTCGGTGAAGTTGCAGACCACGGCCACCTGCTCTTTTCTGTCATACCCCCGTCTGGCGAAGGAAACAATGCTGTGCTCGTTGTCATCGCATTCAATCCATTGGAATCCCCAAGGATCAAAGTCCTTTTCCCAGAAGGCCGGCTCCTGCTGATAGAGGCCATAGAGGGCCTTCATATAGTCGTGGAAACGGCGATGGTCCTCGTCTTGGAGCAGATGCCAGTCGATGCTGCGGGCCTCGCTCCATTCGCTGTACTGGGCCAGGTCGTTGCCCATAAAGTTCAGCTTTTTGCCGGGATGGGCATACATATAGCCATAGGCTGTCCGCAAATTGGCAAACTTCTGCCACCGGTCTCCCGGCGCCTTATACATCATGGAGCCTTTCATATGCACCACTTCATCGTGGGAAAGCACCAGCACATAATTTTCGCTGTATGCATACATCATGCTGAAGGTCAAATAATTGTGATGATATTTCCGGTGCACCGTTTCTTTTTTCAGGAAGCTTAAAAAGTCGTTCATCCAGCCCATGTTCCACTTGAGGCTAAAGCCCAGCCCGTCGTGCTTGACATCCCTGGTCACGCCTTCCCAGCTGGTGCTTTCTTCTGCAATGGTCAACGCCCCGGGGCACTGGGTATGGATGACAGAGTTCATATGTTTTAAAAACTCCACAGCCTCCAAATTTTCCCTACCGCCATAGCAGTTGGGCAGCCATTCCCCGTCTCTTCTGCAATAGTCCAAATAGAGCATGGAAGCCACCGCATCCACCCGCAGCCCGTCAATGTGGTATTCTTTGAGCCAATAGAGGGCGTTTGCAATGAGGAAGTTGCGCACTTCGTTGCGGCCGTAGTTAAAGACATAGGTGCCCCATTCCTTGTGCTCCCCTTGGCGCCAGTCCTGGTGCTCATAGAGGGCGCTGCCGTCAAAACGGGCCAGGCCATGGGCGTCTCTGGGGAAATGGGCCGGCACCCAGTCCATGATCACCCCAATGTGATGGCGGTGCAGGATGTCCACAAATTCCATAAAATCCTTCGGCGTGCCATAACGGCTGGTGGGGGCATAATACCCTGTCACCTGATAGCCCCAGCTGCCATCAAAGGGATATTCTGTCACCGGCAAAATCTCCACATGGGTATAGCCCATGTTCGTCACATATTCGCTTAACTTCTGGCCCAGTTCCCGATAGGTCAAAAACCGGTTGTTGTCCTCCACCACCCGTCTCCAGGAGCCTAAATGGACCTCATAAATATTCATAGGACGGTTATACTGGTCTTTGGTGGTGCGAAACGCCATCCACTCCTCATCCTGCCAGTCATAGCCGTTAATATCGTATACCACCGAAGCCGTTTCCGGCCGCAGCTGGGCATAGGTGCCGTAGGGATCGCTTTTATAGACCACCTGGCCGTTTTGGCCTTTGACGGCGAATTTGTATAAATCCATTTGCTGCATCCCAGGAATAAAAATTTCCCAGATGCCGCTTTCGCCCAACAGGCGCATCATGCTGCGTCTCGTATCCCACTGGTTGAAATCGCCAATGACACTGACACTTTTGGCATTGGGCGCCCAAACGGCAAAGGCCACGCCTTTCACCCCGTCCATTTCGCGCAGATGCGCCCCCAGCTTTTCATAAATCTCATAGTGGTTGCCGGCGCCAAATAAATACCGGTCATATTCGGAGAGGGTGGGTGCAAAGGTGTAGGCGTCCGGCGTCTGCCAAAGATGGCCGTCGGCAAATTCCACCAGCAGCTCATAGGGAAAATAGGCCGTCCGCCCAGCAATGGTTCCCTCAAAAAAGCCGTCGTCGTGGATTTTCTTGATGGGAAACGTCTCCTTTGTTTTGCAATCCACCACCGAAACGGCCACGGCAGACGGCATCAGCGCCCGCACCACCACCTGTGGTGCTTCTTTGGTGCCAATGACGTGCATCCCCAGCACGCTGTGCGGATCTCCAAATTCGCTATGCAGCAGTTTATTGATTTCTTCAATCCCCAGTGAATGTCTCATACGCAACACTCCTTTGGTTGTTTTTTATTTTTGGCAGGCGGCAAAAGCCTGTTCAAAGTCGTCGATCAAGTCCTGCACATGCTCGATGCCAACGGAGAAGCGGATCATGTCGGCAGAAACACCGCAGGCCACCAATTCTTCATCACTCAGCTGACGATGGGTGGTGCTGGCTGGCTGCAATACACAGCTGCGCACATCAGCCACATGGGTTACCAATGCCACCATCTGCAAGCTGTTGATGAATTTCCGCCCGGCATCGCGGCCGCCTTTTACCCCGAAAGTCAAGACACCGCTTTGGCCCTTGGGCAGATATTTTTTTGCCACATCATAATATTTGCTGCTTTTTAAACCTGGATAATTCACCCAGGCACACATGGGGTGGTTTTCCAGATATTCAGCCATTTTCATGGCGTTTTCACTGTGGCGCTCCATCCGCAGCGGCAGCGTTTCCAGCCCCAGGTTCATCAAATAAGAGTTAAAGGGCGCCGGTGTAAAGCCAAAATTTCTCATCAGCTGAGCTCTCGCTTTGACCATATAGCCATTTTTCCCAAAATCATGGAAATAACGCACCCCGTGATAGCTTTCGTCCGGCTCTGTCATACAGGGGAATTTGCCGTTATCCCAGTTGAAATTGCCGCCGTCAATCAAGATGCCGCCCAAAGCCTGGGCATGGCCGTCGATGTATTTGGAGGTGGAGTAAACTACAATGTTGGCCCCCAATTCCAATGGTTTACAAAGGGCTGCCGTAGCAAAGGTGTTATCCACAATGAAAGGCACTTCCAGCTCTTTGGCCACTGCTGCAAATTTTTCAAAATCAATGACATTGACCAATGGATTGCCAATGGTTTCGCCGAAAATGGCTTTGGTGTTTGGCTTGGCCAAGGCCAAAATTTCTTCTTTTGGCGCATCGGGATCAAAGAAAATGACTTCAATGCCCAAGTCTTTGAATGTGGTGGAAAAGAGCGTAAAGCTTCCGCCATAGATGGTGCTGGAAGAGAGGATGCTGTCGCCTGCTTTGGCAATGTTGAGCACTGCCAGCACTGTAGCCCCCATGCCCGACGATGTAGCCAGCGCCCCCACGCCGCCTTCCATCATGGCCATCTTCTTTTCAAAGGCATCGGTGGTTGGGTTCCCCAGACGGGTATACATGAAGGTATCCTGCTCCAGGTCAAACACTTTTGCCAGCTCTTCGCAAGTGTCGTAACGATAGGTGGTGCTTTGCACAATGGGCAGCACCCGCGGTTCGGCATTGCCGGGCCAGTAAGCGCCCTGCACGGCCTGGGTTTCAATGTTCCAGTTTTCTTTCATTTCTTCTAACCCCCTAGTCAAATTCTTTTACAAGTTTAGTATACTGGATTTGGACATGTTTTTCCAGCTTTTCTTGCAATCCAGGAAAATTTCTGCTACGCTGTAACCCAAAGAACAAAGGAGGTCGATTTTTCATGCAAACCACTTGGGATTTAACGCCCCTCTATCCATCCATCGAAAGCGAGGCATTTTTGGCCGATTTCGCAGCCGTTCAAACATCTCTCAAAGAAATGGCTCTTTGGAGCAAAACATCTTTCCAAGGGCACGATGCCGCCGCCGATGTATGCACGTACCTGACCTTTTGCAAAGAAACTGGCAGCCGCTTTTTCCGCCTGAAAAGCTACTGCAATTTGCTCTTAAGCACCGATGGCCTGGCAACTGCCCCCGGGGCAGCCTTAGAGCAGCTGGAGCAGATGGAAGCCCTCTTTGCCCCCATCGATACAGCAGCCAAAGCCTTTTTGGCCACCGTCTCCAATTTGGACGACCTTTGTAAAAACCAACCGCTGCTTTTGGAACACCGCTTTTTCCTCTCCCAGCTGCAAGAAGAAGGGCGCCATCTCCTCTCTGAGCAGGAAGAAACCCTCTATGCCACCCTTCGCTCCACCGGCGTGCTTTCTTTTGTGAAACTTTGGGAAAACACCACCGCCGCCCTGGAGCCGGTGGTAAACGGCCAGGCGCTGCCCTTAGCCGAGGTGCGCAATTTGGCCTATCACCCCGATAGCGCAATGCGAAAGGCCGCCTATGAGGCAGAGCTTAGCGCCCTGCAAACGGCCGCCCTTTCTGCCGCCGCCTCCCTCAATGCCATCAAAGGCGAAACCATCACCCTCTGCCGCCTGCGCCGGTATGCTTCTCCGCTGGAGATGACGCTCACCCAGTCTCGCATGGATAAAGAGGTGCTCTCTGCCATGAGAGAGGCCATGGCCTCTGCCCGTCCGGCCTTCCGCCGCTATTTCAAGGCCAAATCCAAGGCATTGGGCAATGAAGGCGCCCTGCCTTTTTGGGATTTATTTGCGCCAGTGGGAAGAGAAAACAAGACTTTCACCTATGCAGAAGCCCAGGACTATGTGGTGAAGCAATTTTCCACCTTCTCCAAAGAGCTGGGCGACTATGCCCGGTACGCCTTTACCCACCGCTGGATAGATGCCCTGCCCAAAAAAGGCAAGCGGGGCGGGGCTTTTTGCGAAAATCTGCACCCCATTGGCGAAAGCCGGGTGCTGACCAATTTTTCCGGCACCTTTAACGACGTGCTGACCCTGGCCCACGAGCTGGGCCACGGCTATCATGGCGCCTGCCTGAAAGAAGAGTCCTTCTTAAACAGCGATTATCCCATGCCCATTGCCGAAACGGCGTCCACCTTCTGCGAAATTCTCGTCAAACAGGCGGCCTTGGCCAAAGCCACGCCGGAAGAAGCCCTTTCCATTTTAGAAAGCGATGTTTCGGATATGGCCCAGATTTTGGTGGACATCGACTGCCGCTTCCTCTTTGAAGACGGCGTCTTTTCTGCACGGCAAAAGGGGCCTTTGTCTGTGGAGCAGCTGAACCATTTGATGCTCTCAGCCCAAAAGGAAACGTATGGCGAGGGGCTTTCTGCCTATCATCCGCTGATGTGGGTGGTGAAACCCCATTATTATGATGCCGACTATCATTATTATAATTTCCCCTATGCCTATGGCCTGCTCTTTGCCCAGGGGCTTTACGGCCTTTATCAGCAGGACAAAGCTTCATTCCCAGACCGCTATCGCGCCATGCTTTCCCTCACCGGCAAAGCCAGCTTAAAAGACGTGGCTGCCTCCATGGGTATCGACATCACAAAACCAGAGTTTTGGCAGCTTTCCATCGCCCAGTGCCTCCAAACGGTGGAACAATGCACCAAGGCTTTGGAATCGTATCAGAAATAATGCTTGATAACAAAAAAAGTGCCCGTCTGGACGCAGGTTCCTAAGAAAATAAAGATGGCTACAACCCTGATATCCAAAGGATTGCAGCCATTTTATTTTTACTGAGACTCTTTTCAACTGAACGATTGCTTTTCTGGCGTTTTTTCTGATTCTCTCCAAACTTTTACCTTTTTCAGACCAATGTGTTTGGCCACAAAGAGGGGATCTTTTCCTTCTGCCTTTTGTGTGCGGTAATCTTGCAGACAGCGCTTCACCGTGCCGGAAAGCTGTAAAATCACGCCCACATTGATTAAGGCCATAAAGCCCATCAACACATCGGCCAAGTTCCACACAAAGCTATATCCTGCAATGCTGCCCAAAAAGACGGCAGCCACCACCGTCCAGCGAAAAGCCGTCAAATTGGTGCGCTGGCCAAAGATAAAGCGCATATTGGACTCGGTGTAATAATAATTGCCCACAATGGAGCTAAAGGCAAAAAAGAAAACAGAAATGGTGATAAAATGGATCCCCAGCACGCCAAACTGAGAAAACAGGGCCTGCTGCACCAGCGGCATCGCTTCTAACCCCGACGAGGTATCCACCCCCGAAAGCAGGATGATAAAGGCCGATGTGGAACAGATGATCAGCGTATCAATGAACACCGAAAGCATCTGCACCAGCCCCTGTTTCACTGGATGGGACACATGGGCAGAGGCAGCTGCATTGGGGGCCGAACCCATGCCGGCCTCGTTGGAAAAAAGCCCTCGTTTGATGCCCATCACCACAGCCGAGCCGCCAAAGGCGCCCACCATGGCCGGAATATCAAAGGCATTTTGAAAAATGGATACGAACATGGCCGGCACACCGGTGATGTTTTTGACAATCACAACAAACCCAATGGCCAGATACAACAGCGCCATCACCGGCACAATGACCGATGTAATAAAAGCAATTTTTTCCTGTCCGCCAAAAATCACCGCCGCCGTGGCCACAGCCAAAATCAAGCCGCAAATGGCAGGCACCAGCTTGCTTTCAAAACTTCCGCCAAAATAATAGGACAACGACGAAACGATGTTATTGGCTTGAAGCGCATTAAACCCATAGGCAAAACAGGCCACCAGCAGCACAGAAAACAAAATCCCCAGCCATCTTTTTCGCATGGCCTGCTCAATATAATAGGCCGGGCCGCCGCGAAAAGCGCCGTTTTTGCCTCTGACTTTATAAATCTGGGCCAAAGTGCTTTCTGCAAAAGCAGAAGCCGAGCCCAAAAGCGCCATCAGCCACATCCAAAACACAGCGCCGCTGCCGCCGATGGCAATGGCTGTGGCAACGCCTGCAATGTTGCCCACGCCTACCCTGGACGCCGTGGAAATCATCAGCGCCTGGAAGGAAGAAACGGCGTTTTCATTTTCATTTTTTTCGCTTAAAAGCCGAATGCCTTCTTTCAAAAACCGCAGCTGCACAAAGTCTGTTTTGATGGTGAAATACAGCCCGGCTAAAATCAGCAGGGCAAAGAGCACACTGCCGTATAAATAATCATTCACCACTTGCAGCACGCCGTTGAAGGCATCCATCACTGCACCAAATTGTTCCAATCCAACACCTCTTTTCTGTTATGGCTGCATCCAGCGAGAAAGACTTGCATATTTCGGCAGGCCGTTTTCCATGGGTACGGCCACTTCTCCTTGAATCAAAGGCAGCAGATAGGCAAGCCCTGCATCGCTTGCGCCATTTTTATCTTCATTTACAAAGGTTTCCGGTACGACTTTTTCCTGGTTTGCAATTTTTTCAATTTCCGTTGTGCCAATGGTTAAGCCATACATCGGCCCATTGTTGCGCTTGGTGGTGACCATCACGCCGCTTTTGCCGGCCAGCGCTGCTTCCACCGCCTTTTTCCCCACCATAACGCTTTCGTTGACATCCCGGGCCGAAAGGAGATGGCCTGCTGCTCTTTGGCATACATTCAGTTCCACCGAGCGCACCTTCACACCCAGCCGTTCTTTGATGACGGCCTCCACGTGCTTGGCTGCCCCGCCCAGCTGGCCATGGCCAAAGCTGTCTTTGGTGGCGGCTTCTGCAATGCGGTTTCCTTCCTTGTCGCTGATGCCTTCGGAAACGACAATGACAATCTGCCGCTTTCTTTCTTGCACCTTTTGAATATCGGCAATGAGCTTATCATAGTCAAAGGCAAATTCCGGCAGATAAATCAAATCGGCTGCCGCTGTGCCGTCGGCATGTTTGGCCAAAGCGGCGCTTAAGGCAAGCCAGCCGGCGTTTCTGCCCATCACTTCCACCACCACAATGCTGTCCATGTCATACACAGCCGTATCCAGCGCAATTTCCTGGACAGAGGTGGCAATGTATTTGGCCGCAGAACCGAACCCTGGCGTATGGTCGATGCAGGTTAAGTCGTTATCGATGGTTTTTGGCACGCCAATGAAGGACACATCGCCGCCATGATTTCTTTGATAGTCCTCCAGCTGCAAGATGGTGTCCATGGAATCGTTGCCGCCGATGTAGAAGAAATACTTGATGTTGTTTTCCTGGAACACCTGAAACAGCTGCTGCATCTCTTGTTCTTTTTGCCCCGTTTGCCCCAATTTATACCGGCAGGAGCCAAGAAAAGAAGATGGCGTCGTTTTGAGCAGCTGGATTTTTTCTTCACTGTCCAGCACCTTCTGCAATTCCACCAAACGGCCGTTTAAAATGCCTTCGATGCCGTTTAAGCCGCCAAAAATACGGCCAATGGCAAACTGTCCGCTGGCGCCTTGAAAGACACCGGCAAGGGTTGCATTGATGGCTGCCGTTGGGCCGCCGGACTGGGCAATGATACAATTTCCAATTTTCATCCTCTACACATCCTTTGCATATTTTTTTCGATACCACGATTACTGTTATCATACCAGAAAATGCGGAAAAAAACAATTCTGCCATAAAAAAAGCCTGGCCGCTTCTTGAAAGATACGGTCAGGTTTTTTCCATAAAAAAATGGGAGTTATAGGGCTCGAACCTATGACATCTTGCTTGTAAGGCAAGCGCTCTCCCAGCTGAGCTAAACTCCCATAAGATAAGAAAAGCGACTCAGATGGGGCTCGAACCCACGACCTCCGGCGTGACAGGCCGGCGCTCTAACCAACTGAGCTACTGAGCCAAAAGGTTGTCACTTTTCTTCAGCGCCTCTTTGGCGCTGCTGACGGAGTATATATTACCACAAAGGGCTGTTTTGTGTCAACCTTTTTTTCATATTTTTTTCATTTTTTTGCTTCTTTTTTCAAATATGCCCTCGTCCCCTGCCAAACCAGCGGAGAAAGCAGCAGCAGGGCTGTCAAATTGGGAAAAGCCAGCAGGGCATTGACGCCATCGGTCAGCCGCCACACCATCTCCTGCGGCAGACACACCCCCAAAAACACCAGTGCCAAAAACACCGCCCCAAACTTGCTGCTGCTGGTTCTGCCCCAAAGATAGGCAGCACAAGTGCTTCCATAATAAAACCAGCTGATGACCGTGGAAAAGGCAAAAAGCGCCAATGCCGCCGCCAAAAGACCTTTGGCCTTTGCGCCAAACACCGTTTCAAAGGCTGCCATGGTTAAGGCTGCACCGCTTTGGCCCGTCTCCAGCACACCCGTGACCAAAATGCAAAGGCCCGTCAGTGTGCAGACAACCATGGTGTCGGCAAAGACTTCAAAAATCCCCCAAAGGGCTGCCTGAGCCGGTTCCTTTGTCTCCACTTCGCCATAGGCCAACGTGGCTGTGCCAAGGCCGGCTTCATGACTGAATACGCCCCGGGCCATGCCGTATTGGATGGCCGCAGCACCGCTGCCGCCAAACAACGCCTCCATGGAAAAAGCATCGGCCACCATCTCCTGCACCGTCTGCCACAAAGACGCCCGAAACACCCAAAGAACACAAAGCCCCATGGCCAAATACCCCAAAAAGAGCACCGGCACCAGCACCGCCGACACCTTCCCCACCATCTGGCTTCCGCCTAGGATGACAAAAGCAGCCGCACCGCAGAGAAAGGCGCCGCAAAGAAAGGATGGGCAGCCAAAGGCTTCTGCCATGCCCTCTGCCACGGCTTTGCTCTGGCTCATGCCGCCCATGGTAAAAGCAGCCAAAAGCCCAAAAAAACCATAGGCCCGGGCCAAGGGCCGGCAGGAAAGCCCCCGTTCCAAATAGGCCATGGGCCCCACTAGATCTCTGCCCCGGCCCTTTTGGCGAAATCGTAAGCTCAGATAAATTTCCCCGTATTTTAAGGACATTCCCACCAGCCCGCTCAGCCACATCCAAACCAGGGCGCCGGCGCCGCCCAAGGAAAGGGCCGATGCCACCCCCACCAAATTTCCGGTGCCCATGGTGGCGCCCAGGGCCGTACTGACGGCCTCAAAGGGAGAAAAAACACCTTTGCCCCGTCCAAAAGAAGATGAAAGAGCGCCTATGGTGCGCCGCAGCCATAAAAATCTTCGCCGAAACGGCAATCCTCCCGTTAAAACGGTGTAATAAACTCCTGTCCCCAACAGCAGCACGCATAATCCGCCGCCCCAAAGCCATCGTTCCAGCCACGCAATCAAGCTGGTCCCTCCTTTTTTCTGCTTGTCAAAACTATTCTATGGCTGAGCAGAAAAAAAAGAAGGCGTCCTGCCCCGCTTTTTTTCAGTCAAAAGCCGCCAAGAGAATATCTCTTGGCGGCTTTTTCAATCACAATTTCTTTCCTGCTGCCCCTGCCGGTAACGGCAGCAGCAGTTTTTTCGAACGCAGCAAGTGTGTTCTCCATCACAAACTTCCACATCTCCGCCGTCAATGACCAGTGTTTTGCCATGGACGATGCAGTCAGCCAGTTTTTTTCTGGCCGCGATATAAATGGCCTGCACCGTAGTACGGGCAATTTCCATTTGTTTGGCACATTCTTCCTGTGTCATATCCTGCAAATCAATGAGGCGGATGGTTTCGTACTCATCCACACTCATGACTACCTTTCCCCCATTCCCATCAAAATTTGGCACAAACACCGTATTGCTGGGCAATGCGCAAACTTTACGACATTTCTTCGGTCTTGCCAATGGTTTTCCCTCCCCCTTGCAAAAAAAACGTAAATGGTTCTCCCTGCGGCTTTGCAGTAAAAGTCATCCATTGACCTGTCTGCGGATGGGTAAACGAAATTTCATGGGAGAACAACCCAAATCCCTTTTGGCCCCTGCGGCGGGCCGCTCCATATTTTCCGTCGCCATACAGCGGCCAGTTTCTGGAAGCAAACTGCACCCGGATTTGATGATGCCGTCCCGTTTGCAGCCTTACCTCCACCAAAGAAAGCAGATGCCCTTCCCAAGTCACTTGCTGCTTTGTTTCATAGGACAGTCTGGCCTCCTTGGCGCCTTTGGCCTCTTTGGAAACCACCTGCGACAAATTGCTTCTTCCATCTTTTCGCAAATAATCCACCAAAGTCTGCTGCGGCGCTGTGTTTCCTTCTGCCACGGCCAGATATGTTTTTTCTACCAGGCGCTGCTGCATTTGTTGGTTCAACGCCGCCGCTGCCTGTGCCGTTTTGGCAAACACCACCACGCCGCCCACCGGCCGGTCCAGGCGGTGAAGCAGGTACACCGGCTGCCCCAGCTGCGCTTCCAGCTGGCTTTGACAGTCCAGGTCGCCTGTTTTATCCATTTGAATGGGCTCTCCCGGCTCTTTTTGGCCAACCCAAATCCATTGATCTTCCCAAAGAAGTTTCATCTCGTAATATCACACCACTTTTCGGGCGCAGTGTCAGCTGCACCGTTCCTTCTTTCACCAAAAATTCTTCTCCAGAGTACCCAAACCCTGTATCAAATGTCACATACAGTTTGCCCATTTTTGCCCCGTTGCGCACTCCAATGCGCCAAACAGGCAAAAACACCGTTTTTTCTTCTTCCAAATTATTAAAAACAACCACCATCTTTTCCCGGTCATCAAACCGGCCATAGGCCAACAGCCCATAATCTTCCACCAAAAACAAGGTGGAGCCAAAAGAAAAGACGGGATAACGCTTGCGAATGCGAATCAGCTCCTGATGGTATTCCATCAAGCTGCGATCCTCCCTGCCCCAGGGAAAGGTCCGCCGGTTATCGGGATCCGTAAAGCCGCAAAGCCCCACTTCATCGCCATAATAAACCGTCGGCGCACCCACCCAGGTCATCTGCATCATCACTGCTTCCCGCATCACGGCCACATCCACATTTTCTCCGGCTTTTTTGGTGCCCAGCTGTTCCACCCGGCCGCTGATTTGGTTGGTTCTGGTCAGAAAACGAGAATGGTCATGGTTAGAAAGCTCATTCATGGCCGTAAAGAGCGTCTGCTGCGGCAGTCTTGCCATATTTTGCACCATGGTGTTGGCAAAAATGCTGGCCTGGTTATATAAGTCGGGCCGAAACACATCGCTGTGTTTTTCCATGCCCGTAAAAAAGTAGCTGACTGGATCCATAAATGCATCATAATTCATGATGGTATCCCACTGATCGCCCAACAGCCATGGCGAAGGATCGCCATAATGCTCTGCCAAAATAACGGCTTCCGGCTTGGCGCTTTTGACGGCTTTGCGAAATTCCCGCCAAAAATGATGGTTCATCTGGGAACTCTGCCCCAAATCGGCAGCCACATCCACCCTCCAGCCGTCAGCGTCAAAAGGCGGCATCAGCCATTTTTTTGCCACCGCCATGATGGTATCAAACAATTCCTGAGAGCCTTCATAATTCAGCTTTGGATGGTTGCAAAAGCCCCACCAGCCTTCATAATTTTCCGGCCAGCTGCCATCCTTGCGCCACACAAAAAAATCGTGATAAGGGCTATCTTCCTTTTGAAAAGCCCCCGGCGTTTGATCACGGTAAAAGCCTTCCTGGTCCAGCCAATGGTGAAAGGCGCCGCAATGGTTAAATACGCCGTCTAAAATCACCTTCATGCCCAGCTGATGGGCCTCCTGCACCAGCTGGATGAACAACTGGTCACTGGCCTCCAGATTTTCTTTTTTTGTAGTGCGGCTGATGTATCGGGTGGCAGCGTCATTGTCTTCTGCTCCGGCAGGCAGCACTGCTCCTGCCTCACTTACCACCTTGCCCAAATGGGGATCGATATGGTCATAGTCTTGGATATCATATTTATGATTGCTGGGCGAAACAAAAATGGGGTTAAAATAAATGGCATCCACCCCCAGCTGCTTCAAATACCCCAGCTTCTGCCGCACCCCTTCCAAATCACCGCCATAAAAATTGGCATAATCGGGACATTGGGGCGGCGCATACCAATCCTTTGTTTTCGTCACCTGGCGGTCCAGATAAAAATATTCGCCATCCTCCACATCATTGGTCCGGTCTCCGTTGCAAAACCGGTCCACATAAATTTGATACATCAAACTGCCCCGGCTCCAAAGGGGCGGATGGAAACTGCGAATCACCGTAAAATTGGCATAAGGCAGCACCTGGCGGCTGCAGCCCACTTTGGAATAATAATAGACTTCCGTTCCCTTTTCCAGCAAAAAATAGTAGGAAATGGTTTTTTCTGTGGGCGGCAAAATCCCTTCATAAAAATCAAACATCTGGTCGCTCCATGCCTGTTCCATGGGCTTTTTGTTGCCGTTCCAAATCAGAAAAACGCGGTCCACATCTCGTTTTGCCGTGCGCAGCCGCACCGTCACACAGTCTTTTTTATTGGGCTCCAGGGGACGGCGGAAAAAAGGTGTTTCATCGCTGAAAAGTGCAAGTTCGTTAAGACCTTGTTCCAAATATTCGTTCATATTTTTCGACCACTTTCTGGCTTCATATTTTCTGATGAAAAAACAACAAACAAAAAAAGGAAACCACGGGAAAAAACGGGTTTTGCGTCTTTTCATCGTAAAACCCGTTGGCTTATTTCCGTCGTTTGGTTCTTTTTTTGTCTTACTGGTTTTGTTTTCTTCTCCTGTCTTGATCAGTATAGCACAAATTGCCTGCTTCTGTCCAGAGCAGACAGGCCATTTTCTCAACTGCCATAGTCTTGCAGCACTTGGGCCAGGCGGTCTTTTCCCACCACCAAAATGCCTTCTGCAAGCCGCTGCTGCTCTTCTGCCGCAAGGGAAGAGACGGGAATATTGGTCTGCTCTTTCAGCGATACGCCGTTTTGCTCCTCTTCATAAAACACTGCCACATAACCGTCTTTAATGCCAACAATATACCGCTCATGGCTGTTTCCTTCCACCGTGCGCCGCAGCACCACTTCTTTCGGAGAAAAGGAAAGCAGCTCCCATTCTTGGTAGATGGTTTCCATATCGCTTCTGCTTAAGCCCACCAAAAAATAGGGCGGCACCTCTTCGGCCGTTTCTGTCACATCGTCAGAAGGATAATAATATTGATAGACCATTTTGGTGGAAGGAGTGATGGTTTCTTCCTTGGTATCGACGGCTGCGGCCGGTTCTGTTGGCAGTTCTGCCGGCAGTTCCTGTTTTGTGGTCACTTCCAAAGGCATCACTTCCTGCTCCTGTGTCACCTTCTGCCCCACCCATAAATACCCGGCTGTGCCGCCCAGCAAAATGGCAAGGGCAATCAATACCATCCAAATCCAGATTCGTTCTTTCTCCATGAAAAACCCTCCTTTTGGACTAGTTTTTCCCAAAAAGGAGGGTTTATACTTCTTTCTTACAGCAGTTTTGTTTTCTTGCAAAGATCCACCAGGCGTTTTCCCATGGGCATGGAGCGGATCTCTTCTTCCGAAAGGCCCTTGCTTTTTAACAGCACCACCGCATAGACTGCCATGCTGATGACAATGGTCAAAAGTGTGGCCGGCGTATTGCCAAGGCCAGCCAGCAGCCGGTAAGCGCCGTAGCAGACAATGCCCATCCCTGCCGCCGCAATGGCAGGCTTCACCAGCGCCCCCACCAAGTCCGGCCAAAAACCTACGGCCCGTTTCAGCGCCCAAAGGTTCAGCAACGACGCCACGGCATAGCAGGCGATGGTGGAAATGACGGCCCCCTGCACATTGATGGCAGGAATGACAATAAGCACATAGTTAAGCACAATTTTCACCACAGCCCCAAAGGCTGCGTTGATGGCAGGCACATGGACTTTCCCAATGCCTTGCAGTGTGCCGGTGACAATCTGGCTTAAGGCCAAAAACAAAATGGAGATGGAGCCCACGGCCAGCAAATCGCCGCCTTCTGCCGCCGTTGGAAAAAGCATCAGCAAAATCTGATGGGCCAATACCCCCATGCCAACAGCCGCCGGAATGGAAATGACCATGGCAATTTTCACGGCCATGTTGATTTTCCGCCGCACTGCTTCCGTATCCTTCAGCACCGCCGAAGCGGCAATGGTGGGCACAGCCGCCGTGGCCATGGCAGTGGAAATGGCCACCGGCATGGTGGTTAAAACCACATATTTGCCCTGTAACTGGCCATAGAGGATTTCTGCTTCGTCAGAAGAAAACCCGGCCGTCAACAGCCGCTCCATCACCATGCTCATGTCGGCCAAGTTGGTGATGGAATAGATGGCAGTGCCTAAAATGATGGGGAAGGCAGTGCAGACCAGGGTTTTTCCAATTTGTCCTGCCGTTTCCCTTTTCCCTTGGCCCTCCTTGCGGATATTTTCAAACAGACCAGGACGGGCTTTGGTGTAGGTGAAAAGCATCACAACCAGCCCGGCTAAAGCACCAATGCCGGTGCCGGCCGTGCCGCCGGCGCTGGCCAAAGCAACGCTGTGGCGCACCAGCAGATAAGCCAGCAGCACGCTGGCAGAGGCATTAAACACCTGCTCCACCACCTGGCTGATGGCCGTGGGCACCATGGTGTTCATCCCTTGGAAATAGCCGCGAAATACACTCATGATGCCCACAATCAATATCGTTGGGGCCAATGTCATCAGTGCATAATAAGAGCCGGGGATTTTACAGATGACCACGGCAATCCAATCGGCCAAAAGCCACAGCCCCACCATAAAAATGGCGCTGAGGATGCCGCAGCCCAAAAGCGCCACCCGAAAGACTTTATGGGCGTTTTCATATTCTCCCAAAGCCATCCGCTCCGACACCATTTTGCCAATGGCCGCCGGAAGCCCGGCGGAGGAGAGAATCAGCAAAAAGTTATAGACCTGATAGCCGGCACTATAGATGGCGTTACCAGTGTCTCCCCACAACGCCGTTAACGGCAGGCGGTATAAAAAGCCGATAAACCGCACAATCAGCCCCGCCGCCACCAAAATGGATGCTTGTTTTAAATAGGAACTGCCCTTTGTTTTTTCCATGTGACTGCCCTACTTTCCAAAGTCGTTTCCTGTTTCCTTACCCTTGCTGTTCCATCTGCTGAGCTCTGTTTCTTGCTTTTTTTCTGGCCTGAGAATCGAGGATTCTTTTTCTCATCCGCAGCGACTGTGGCGTCACTTCCACCAATTCATCATCGGCAATGAATTCCAGACACTGTTCCAGGCTCATCTGAATGGCTGGTGTCAATTTCAGCGCATCGTCGGCCCCGGCAGAACGCATATTGGTCAACTGTTTCTTTTTGCAGACGTTTACTTCCATGTCGTCGTTTCTGGCGTTACGGCCCACCACCATGCCGGCGTATACCTTCGTGCCAGGTTCGATGAACAAATCGCCTCTTTCCTGGGCGTTATAGAGGCCATAGGCCACGGCGTCGCCGCTTTCAAAGGCAATCAAAGAGCCTTGGGCCCGTTTGGGGATTTCGCCGCGATAGGCAGCATAGCCATCAAAGATGGAGTTTAAAATGCCGTTGCCCTTGGTGTCGGTCAAAAATTCGTTGCGGTAACCGATGAGGCCGCGGGCAGGGATGGAAAATTGCAGACGGGTATAGCCGCCGTTGGATGGGTGCATATCGGTCATTTCGCCTTTGCGGCTGCCCAGTTTTTCAATGACGCTGCCCACAAATTCTTCCGGCACGTCAATGGTCACCAATTCCATTGGCTCCTGTTTTTCGCCGTCAATTTCTTTATACAATACTTCCGGTTTGGCCACCTGAAATTCATAGCCTTCTCTGCGCATGGTTTCAATCAAAATGGAAAGATGCAGTTCCCCACGGCCTGAAACCTTGAAGGCTTCGGTGGTGTCCGTATCTTCCACCCGAAGGCTCACGTCGGTGTTCAGTTCTTTATACAGCCGTTCTCTCAAGTGGCGGCTGGTCACATATTTGCCTTCCGTACCGGCAAAGGGGCTGTCATTGACAGAGAAAGTCATCGCCAAAGTAGGTTCAGAAATTTTCACAAAAGGCAGCGGCTCTGGATTTTCCGGCGAGCAGATGGTATCGCCAATGCGCACATCGCTGATACCGGAGACGGCCACAATGGAGCCGATGGAAGCTTCTTTCACTTCCACTCTCTGCAAACCTTCGTATACATAGAGCTTGCTGATTTTCACTTTTTCACTGAATTCTGGGTTATGGATATTGCGCAGCACACATTCATCGTTGATATGGATGGTGCCGTTTTCCACTTTGCCAATCCCGATGCGGCCCACATATTCGTTATAGTCGATGGTGCTGATGAGGGTTTGCAGCGGCGCTTCTGGATCGCCTTCCGGCGCTGGGATATGGTCAATGATGGTTTCAAACAAACATTTCATGTTGTCGTCTTGGGTGTCTGGGGCCAAAGAAGCCGTACCCTGGCGGGCAGACGCAAACACGAAGGGGGAATCCAGCTGTTCGTCGTTGGCATCCAGTTCCATAAACAGTTCCAGCACTTCGTCCACCACTTCGTTTGGCCGCGCTTCGGGACGGTCGATTTTGTTGACGCAAACCACCACCGGCAGCTCCAGTTCCAATGCTTTTTTCAGCACAAACTTCGTCTGGGGCATGGGCCCTTCAAAGGCGTCAACCACCAGCACCACGCCGTTTACCATCTTCATCACACGTTCCACTTCGCCGCCAAAATCGGCATGGCCTGGCGTGTCCACAATATTGATTTTGATGTCTCCATAATGGACGGAGGTATTTTTGGACAAAATGGTGATGCCCCGTTCCCGTTCGATGTCGCCGGAGTCCATGACACGTTCCTGTACCACTTGATTGGAGCGGAAGGTGCCGCTTTGTTTCAATAATTCATCCACCAATGTGGTTTTCCCATGGTCTACATGGGCAATGATGGCTACGTTGCGGATTTTTTCATTTTTCACTTTCATCTTGTTCATTACTCCCTATTTCTTTGTCTTCTTACAGAATGCCCTAACTGAGTTATTTTATCACAGGATGGGAAATTGTGCAATTTTTTTTGCCCGCAAACCAACACGGCTTTTTTGCAAAAAAAGAAGCGGCTTTTGCACACGTCCATGGGCAAAAGCCGCTTTTCTCAGCTGTTTTTATGCAATTTGTTTTGCTTTTTTCTTACATCAAACCGCCCATACCGTTGGACTGTCCTTGCTGCATATAGTCAGCTGCGCCGTTTTTGGATGGGAAATCAGCCACAACAGCTTCGGTGGTCAAGAAGGTAGAAGCAACGGAGGTTGCGTTTTGCAGTGCGCTTCTGGTTACTTTGGCAGGGTCTACGATGCCTGCTTCCACCATGTCCACATATTCTTCGGTCAAGGCGTTGAAGCCTACGCCGTTTGGCAGTTCTTTTACTTTATTGACAATGATGGAGCCTTCCAGGCCGGCATTGGCAGCAATCTGGCGCATTGGAGCTTCCAGCGCTTTCAATACGATTTCTGCACCAGTCTTTTCGTCGCCATTGAGGGTTTGCACCAATTCAGCCACTTTGGCTACGGCATGGATATAGGTGGTGCCGCCGCCAGGAACGATGCCTTCTTCCACAGCTGCTTTCGTTGCGGCCAAGGCGTCTTCCATACGCAGTTTCTTTTCTTTCATTTCTGTTTCGGTGGCTGCACCAACTTTGATCACAGCAACACCGCCAGCCAGTTTGGCCAGTCTTTCTTGCAGTTTTTCTTTTTCAAAATCGCTGGTGGTTTCTTCCAAAGCGGCTTTGATCTGTTTTACTCTGCCTTCGATATCTTCTTTGCTGCCTTCGCCGCCGGTGATGATGGTGCTTTCTTTTTCTACCCGTACGGTTCTAGCGCGGCCCAACATATCCAAGGTAACGTCTTTGAGATCAATACCAAATTCATCGCTGATCACCTGAGCGCCAGTCAATGCAGCCAAGTCAGCCAGCTGTGCTTTTCTTCTTTCGCCATAGCCAGGTGCTTTGACAGCAACGCAGGTGAAGGTGCCTCTCAGTTTGTTCAATACCAAGGTTGCCAAAGCTTCGCCTTCGATATCGTCAGCAATGATCAGCAGTTTTGCGCCAGTCTGCATGATCTGTTCCAGCACAGGTACGATTTCCTGGATGTTGGAGATTTTTTTGTCGGTGATCATGATATATGGCTCATCCAAAACGGCAACCATTTTTTCCAAGTCGGTGGACATATAGGAGGACAGGTAGCCTTTGTCAAACTGCATGCCTTCCACCAATTCCAATTCGGTGTTCATGGTTTTGGATTCTTCTACGGTGATAACGCCGTTATTGGTTACTTTTTCCATTGCGTCAGCAATCATTTCGCCCACTTCGTCGTCGCCAGAAGAGATAGCAGCAACTCTTGCAATGTGGTTTTTGGTGGAAACAACGGTGCTCATGCCTTTGATTTCTTCTACAGCTGCTGCCGTTGCTTTTTGCATGCCTTTTCTCAAGATGATGGCGTTTGCGCCGGCTGCAATGTTTTTCAAGCCTTCCTGCACCATGGCCTGCGCCAAAACGGTTGCGGTGGTGGTGCCATCGCCTGCCACGTCGTTGGTCTGGGTGGCTACTTCTTTTACCAGCTGTGCACCCATGTTTTCATATGGATCTTCAAATTCGATATCTCTTGCAATGGAAACACCGTCGTTTGTGATCAATGGGCTCATGAATTTACGGTCCAATACGACGTTTCTGCCTTTGGGGCCGAGGGTTACTTTTACGGTATCAGCTAATTTGTTTACGCCTTCTGCCATGGCGTTTCTGGCTTCAGTGCCATATTTGATGTTCTTAGGCATAGTTTCTTCTCTCCTTTATCAATGATTCCAAAAGTGCATTATTCTTCTACAATGGCCAAAATGTCAGACTGTCTCAAAATGATGTAGGTTTCTCCATCGAATTTGATTTCGGTGCCGATATATTTGGAATAAATCACATGGTCGCCTGGTTTTACCATCATTTCTACTTCTTCCCCTTTTACTTTGCCGCCAGGGCCAACGGCAATGACTTCTGCTTCCTGTGGTTTTTCTTTGCTCTGGGTTGGCAAAACGATGCCGGATTTTGTTTTTTCTTCGGCTTCCATTTGTTTGATGACAACTTTATCTCCCAATGGTACTAATTTCATGTGGTAAGACCTCCTTAGCGTAATCTCTCATTTTAGTGTTATTAGCACTCACTTCAATCGAGTGCTAATCATTGTCCTTATGATAGCTCGAATGGAACTTTTCTGCAACATTTGTTATCACCAGATATCCGATGATATCAAGAAATATTTTTATTTTTTAGCAAAAACACTTCCATTTTCTTGTTTTTTCTTTCGTTTTTTATTGTTTAAATTCCCGTTCCAAATTTCAGAACAAAAAAGGGCATTTTCTCCTTTTTCCGGATGGAATGCCCTTATTTATTTCCCTTGTTATTCCGGCAGCTGTTTGCTGCAAGCCAGCGCCACAGCCCCCGGCCCAATATGGCAGGCCACGCTAAGAGAAAGCGGCGAAACGTCGATATCCATTCCTGGAAACTCCACCTGCACTTCCTTCAAAAACTCCAGCGCCTCTTTGTTGTCCCCGCTGTAAGCAATGGCCAGCATCATGCCTGTCCCTTTTTCGTCGGAACCAAAACGGGTGACACAATCGTTTTTGATGGCTTTGATCATGATCGCCTTGGCCATTTTTTTCGTTCTTGCCTTAGAAAAGGCATCCAGTTTGCCGCCTTGAATTTGCAGCACTGGTTTTAAGCGCAGCAATTCTCCAAAAGCTGCGGCAGCCGGCGTAATCCGTCCGCCTTTTTTCAGATACTTCAATGTTTCAAGCGTAACATAAATGCTGGAAAGGGCTTTGGTTTCTTCCAAAATTTCCTTGATTTTTTCTGCTGTAACACCTTTTTTAGCCAAATCCATGGCCTGGCGCACTGCATGGACCTGAGTGATGGAGATCCGCTGGTTATTGACCACCTGCACCCTTCCGTCAAACTCAGCTGCCAGCATGGCCGCCGTTTCGTAAGAACTGCTGAGGCTGCTGCTCATGGGAATATGGACCACAGCGTCATACTCTTTCAGCAGCCCTTCCCAGGCGTCCAGCACATCGCCCACCGCCGGCTGGGATGTGGCAATTTCTGCCCCGCCTTCCAGGCATTTATAAAATGCCTCCTGGGTAAAATCAATATCTTCGTATTTTGTTTCCCCATTGATATAAAACGGCATAGGCAGCACAAAAATGCCCAATTCCTTGGCCTGCTGCTGAGTGATACCGCTGTTGCTGTCTGTCATAATCGCGACTTTGCTCACGCGTTTTTCGCCTCCTTGGTTTTTTGGACAAAAACAAGAATCATATTCCTTCATTGTATCGTGCGCCATTCGTTCCGTCAATAGTAAAACCCGTTCCAGCCAAAGAAAAAGCTACCCTTATGAAGAAGCAACTTTTTCCATGTTATTTTTTCCAAGTTTCCGTTTTGTCTTCGTTTCTGATATACGCATGGCCGTTGGCCGCCTCCATCATCAAGCCGTAGGCCCAGTGGGTTTTGGGCAGGTCTAAAAATGTACGCAGGGTTGTTTCCTGTTCTGCAATAAAATCCAAATCTGCCGCGCGGTCTGTCATCCTGTTTAATATGCTGACCACCTCTGCCCGGGTGATGGCCTGTTCCGGACGGAAGGTGCCGTCTGGATAGCCGCTGATCCAGTCCTGTTCCACTGCGGCAGCCACAAAACCGGCATACCAGGCCATTACAGGCACATCCGGGAAGAGCACATCCGTCCCCGGCTGTGCTTTGGCAAAGGCCGTGGCCATGGTCACAAATTCTGCCCGGGTGATGGGTGCATCGGGACAGAACGCACCGTCTGGATAGCCGCTTAAGATACCTCGCCCAGCCAGGGTGCGCACTGCCATGCCATACCAGCTGTCTTTCGGCACATCATAAAACCCTTTGCCTGTTTCCTGCTGCGGGGCGCCCAGCAGCTGATAAAACAGCATGGCCGTTTCTGCCCGGGTGATAGTCTGTTCCGGCCGGATGGTGCCGTCTGGATACCCGTTTAAGTAAGGCGCATGATAAGCTTCTCCCTCTGCCCAAACGGCATAAAGATGATAGGTTTCATCGGGCATGGTAAATTTCTTGCCCGGCAAAAAGTCTGCGGTTCCGCCTGCTTCCTTGCTCCAGCCGGCAAAGACAAAACCTTTTGGCGCAGAGAAAGGATTCTCGGCCGCTTCAATTTTCTGACCATGATAGAATTTTCCTTCTTTGACTTCCTCTTCTCCATCATGGTAAATCACATAATAAGTGTCAATATGACCGCTTCCGCCACCGCCGCCGCTTGCGCCACCAGAAGATGAGGGTTCAAAGATGGCTTCAATGGTTTGATGGTCCATAACATTGGAAAAGGTATATTCCTCCACAGCACCAACGCTTTTTCCATTGACAAGCACGTCGGCAATGACATAGCCCTCCTGGGGCGTGATGGTAAAGGTCTGGCTTTCTCCTTGCTTCAGTTTCACCGTTCCTTCCGGCGTAATGGTCCCCTGGCCTTTTGCTGTGGCAGAAATAGTCACAAATTCCGTCACAGATACATGCATCAAATAGCATCTAGGATCGGTGTGAGTAAAGATTCCTCCAATAAAATTGTGGGCAGATTGATAATATTTTCCCTGCTCCACACCGTCTTTGACATAATAGCCAAACACTTCCACCATATAATAGTCCCCGTCTACTCTGGCGTGTTCTGCCTTTGTAATAGGAATTACGGATTGCTCGGTCAACACTCTTTGATAGGAAGCAGAGGTGATGGCTGTGGAAAAAAGCTCCGGTTCTTCCTGACTTCGGGTACCATTTGGGCTGTCCCCTTCTTCATCCCACCAGCTATATCGAAAGTATACATAGGTGCCGCTTTCTTTTGCCTCTGGCGTTGCCAGAGGATGAGTGACTTCCAAACCCACATAGGCCGGCTTTCCATCTTCAATTTCCGCAAGTAACGTGGGCACTGTTTGATTGTCTGCAATAATCTGATCTCCTTGGCGAAATTGAATGGTTGGTTTTGATACTACGCTGTCACTTTCCAGTCTTACCGGGAGCGCCGCATCAGGCCAACCATTGACGGTGGAAGTATTGGTCAAAATTTTTGTATCTCCATCAATTTTCCACCCTGCATCATAGCCCGGCTTGTTTTCCACATCAGGGATCTCTGGCAATGTATAATTGGGATTTTTTACCCATTTTTTTGCCTCTTGGTTATATTCATATTGAATGCTTTGTTTATATAGCTTGGTCTGCTCCACACTACCTTGAAACCGCAGCATCACCGGATATGTTTTCGTTGCCCCGGTAAAACTACCTGTATTATTATAACCTTTCTGATCTTGGAAAATTAACAAACACCCCTTGGCACTTTTGGTTTTAAAGGCACGCGAGTGATAGTTGGTATATCCCTCATCCGAAGGCCTTGTAATAAAAATCTGAGAAAAACCACTGTAAAAAGCCTGGGAACCCACCTTCTCCAAAGAAGCCGGTAAATAGGTCACTATTTCTGCATTAGATGCAAAAGCATCCTGGAATGTTTGGTTACCAATAAACCGCAATCCTTCCGGCAACTCAAACACAGTCCCCTCTTCACTGCCCTTTGTACGAATAAATTCCAGCCCACTGCATTTTACAAACACTGAACCGCCATCTCCGCTGCCACCTTGTGTACCCAGCGTTTCCAAAGTATCCGGCAAAATCACACCTGTCAAGCCAGTACAGTCTCCAAAGGCATTTTGTTCAATCCTTTTCATTTTTGTATTGGACAAATCCAACACACCAGTAAGCCATGTGTTGTTTTTAGCCGCCTGATAACCAATCACTTCTAAAGATGTGGCGTTGGAAAAATCTATGGCAACCGTTTGGCATTCCCCCAAATTACTATTCGGCGTCACGACACGGTTAGATTTTTTCCCGCTCGTATAATTATAACGAAACGCATCATTGGCAATGGTTTTCACACTGTCTGGAATCGTCACAGAAAAATACATCGTTTCTTGATTTGGATTGTTGGTTTGAAACCAGGATTCCAAAATGCCATAATACGTCCCTCCGACAATCGCCATGGCCTCTTCTGGCAGCTCCATGGGATTGTCTGCCGAAAAACCCGGGCCTCCGTTTCGCGTTCCCGCCACTATTCCCTCCAGCGGCTGAACCGACGCCAAAGCTCCGTCATTCCTTTCTGTTTCCTCTGGTGTCTGTGCAAACGAAACCGCAGCTTGTAAAACCAGCAAAGCCACGGTAAAAAAGAGAAGATACCCAATTCTTATGCCCCTATCTTTGTTTGCCTTGTTGCCTTTTCTTTTGTTCATGTTTGCCTCCTTTACGTTGATTTTTCAAGAAACAATGGTTTCTACGGTTATCTCCTTCTTCCAAAACCAGAATTGCTTTCTTTGTTTTTTCACATAATAACACAATTCAACGCCGTGTACAGTAACTATGTCACATTGATTTCCTCCTTTTTCCAGTCCTTATTTTTTTATTTTGGAGAGAAGCGATCTATGTACCTGTTTGGTCCCTGTTCTGCCTGATCAGCTCTTTTTTACAACGTAATTTCCCTTCTGTCGTATACGAAAACGATGTTTTTCTTCAAAACTGAGTTCTTTTACGATAAAAAAATGATTATTTACCATTTTTTGTGATGATTTTTTAATTTTTTTCACAACAAAAAACCGAATGAGCAAGAAAGAAAAAAATAGATTCATTCGGTTTCTTTTGTTGTCTTTTTCTTGTTTTTTTCAGAGGAAAATGGTATATTTTTGCTATGTACTGAAAAAAAGGTTGCCTAAAAACCAGCATAATTACGACAGAAGGGAAATTCCGCTATTGAACCAACCCCATTTGTTCCAATTTCTTTTGATGCTCTTTTCCACTTTCCATGATATAAATACGTGTCGTTTCGATGCTGGCATGCCCCAATAAGTCAGCCAGCTTTGCAATATCCTTATCCAGTTGATAAAAAGTTCTTGCAAACAAATGCCTAAGATTATGTGGAAATACTTTTTTGTCAGGCACTCCGGCCTCAAGGCACAGCTTTTTCATATCCGACCAAATATTGCTGCGGTGCAGCGGCCGGCCCGATTTTGTGCGAAAGATCGCTCCTGATTGAATTTTTTTGCTTTTGGCATATTGTTTCAGCTTTTGCCGCAGCCGCGCAGGCAGCAGGATGATTCTTCTTTTTCCCTTCCCCTGCACTTCGGCTCTGCCTTGTTCCACAGCAGCCAAAGTGATATATTGCAGCTCAGAAACGCGGATTCCTGTGGCACAAATGGTTTCCATGACCAGCGACAAACGCCGGTTGCCCTTTTGCCCTGCTGCCTGAACCAAACGCCGGTATTCCGTTTTTGTCAGCTCTTTTTCTTCCTGCAAAAAGATATTTTTTTGCATTTTCAGCAGTTTCATCCGCAAATCAAACCAGCCCATATAAGAAAAAAATCCGTTGACCGCCACCAATGCACCGTTGACGCTGGAGGGCCGGTACATTTGCTCCAGCTGCGCTTTCCATTGCAAAAGCGCTGTTTTTTCCAAATTCCGCTCCCCAAAATACTGCAGCAGCCCGTTTAATTCCCGTCTGTATTTTTCCAATGTGCTTTTGCTCTTTTCCTGTTCTTTTAAATACTGCAAATACTGTTCCATGACATACCTTGTTATCTTTTTTTCTACCATCGAGCATCCTCCTTTTCCATTGGTCGATTTGCTCCTATTATGCCATGTTTCTGTATAAATATAAAAAAGCACAGAATTTTGCAAAAACAAAATTCTGTGCTTTTCATTTTTATCATGACCCGACCGGGAATCAAACCCGGGTTACAGCCGTGAAAGGGCCGTGTCTTAACCGCTTGACCATCGGGCCTCATATTTTTTTGGAAAGAAAAAACCAGTTATCAAAAATGATAGCTGGTTTTGGAAGGCGCCACCCGGATTTGAACCGGGGGTAGAGGTGTTGCAGACCTTTGCCTTACCACTTGGCGATGGCGCCATAAAAGAAAAATGACCCGACCGGGAATCGAACCCGGGTTACAGCCGTGAAAGGGCCGTGTCTTAACCGCTTGACCATCGGGCCAAAAAAAGCTCCCCGAGCAGGATTCGAACCTGCGACCCACCG
>CALWLF010000090.1 GCA_944381455.1 uncultured Clostridia bacterium
TTGGTTCTATGTCTTCCGGTACCACACCAGGCCGCGTTAAAAAAGGCAAAAGAATGCCAGGCCACATGGGTGCAGTGAAAGTGACCATCCAAAATCTTGAAATCGTAACGGTAGATGCAGAAAAGAACTTGATTTTGGTAAAAGGCGCTGTTCCTGGTCCTAAGGGTGCGATCTTAGTATTAAAAGACAGCGTAAAGGCTTAAGCAACACTTTACGAAAGGAGGAAATAGACAATGGCAAACGTGAAAGTATATAACATGAGCGGCGCTGAAGTTGGCACCATCGACCTGAGCGACGACATTTTCGGTATTGAAGCAAGCGAACACGCTATGCACATGGCAGTGGTACAGTACCTGGCTAACCAGAGACAAGGTACCCAGAGTGCAAAAACCCGCGCTGAAGTAAGAGGCGGCGGCAAGAAACCTTGGAGACAAAAAGGCACCGGCCGCGCAAGACAGGGTTCCACCCGTTCTCCACAGTGGACCGGCGGCGGCGTAGTATTTGCTCCAAAGCCAAGAGATTACTCTTTCAAACTGAACAAAAAATTCAAAAGACTGGCACTGAAATCTGCGCTTTCCACCAAGTGTGCAGAAGAAAAAATCATCGTGCTGGATGAACTGACTCTTTCTGAAGTAAAAACCAAAGAAATGGCAAAAGTTCTGGCCAACATCAACGCTGGCAAAGCCCTGATTGTGATGGATGGCAGCAACAAAAACGTAATGCTTTCTGCAAGAAACATTCCAGATGTAAAAACTGCTGGTGTTAACACCATCAACGTATATGACCTGTTGAAATATAACACTTTGGTATTGACCAAAGATGCTGTGGCTAAAATTGAGGAGGTGTACGCATAATGGCAGATTTGAAATATTATGACGTCATCTTGAAACCTGTCATCACCGAAGCCAGTATGGCTTTGCAGGAAAACAGAAAATATACCTTCCTGGTGCATCCCGATGCAACCAAGGCACAGGTAAAAGATGCTGTGGAAAAAATGTTTGACGGCGCAAAAGTTGCTTCCGTAAACACCATGAACTACAGCGGCAAACCAAAAAGAAGAGGCGCCATCTGGGGCAAGACTGCTGCAAAGAAAAAAGCAATCGTAACCTTGACCGCCGACAGCAAAGAAATCGAAATTTTCCAGGGGATGTAATTCCCGTTCGTTGAAACAATACTCTCAGAGATAGCCGAAAGGAGTGGAGAAGATGGGCATCAAAAGATATAAGCCTTATACACCTTCCAGAAGACACATGAGCGTGTCTACATTCGAAGAAATCACAAAATCAACTCCTGAAAAATCCTTAGTTGTTCATATTAAGAAAAATTCAGGAAGAAATAACCAGGGCAAACTGACCGTTCGTCACAGAGGCGGCGGTGCAAAACTGAAATACAGACTGATTGACTTCAAAAGAAATAAAGATGGTATTCCTGCAAAGGTAACCGCCATTGAATACGATCCAAACAGAACCGCAAACATCGCTTTGATCTGCTATGCAGACGGTACCAAGAGCTATATCCTGGCTCCTGTTGGTTTGGAAGTAGGCGCAACTGTTATGAGCGGCGCTGAAGCTGAAGTTCGCACCGGCAACACCCTGCCAATGCGCTTTATCCCAGTGGGTGCAAATATCCACAACATCGAAATGAAACCAGGCAAAGGCGGCCAGTTGGTTCGTTCCGCTGGTAACGTTGCTCAGCTGATGGCAAAAGAAGGCAAATATGCCACCGTAAAACTGCCATCTGGCGAAATGAGACTTCTGCCAATCGACTGCCGTGCAACCATCGGCCAGGTTGGCAACATCGACCACGAACTTGTAAAAATCGGTAAAGCCGGTAGAAAACGTCACATGGGTATCCGCCCAACGGTTAGAGGTTCTGTAATGAACCCCAACGATCACCCACATGGTGGTGGTGAAGGTCGTGCGCCTGTAGGCCGTCCATCGCCAATGACACCTTGGGGCAAACCAGCTCTGGGTTACAAAACCAGAAAGAAACACAAAGCTTCCAGCAAATATATCATCCGCGGCAGAGATTGATAAGGAAGCAAGCTAGTTGATGAAAAAGGAGGATTCCATACATGGGCAGATCACTGAAAAAAGGTCCATTCGCTGATGAGCATCTGTTGAAAAAAATCGATGCTTTGAACGCAGCCAATGAAAAGACAGTCGTAAAAACATGGTCCCGTCGTTCTACCATTTATCCTGATATGATCGGACACACCATCGCCGTACATGACGGCAGAAAACATGTGCCAGTATATGTAACCGAAGACATGGTAGGCCACAAACTGGGCGAATTTGCTTTGACCAGAACTTACAGAGGCCATGGCAAAGACGCAGAAAAGAAATCGAAAGTAAGATAAAAAATTCGTTTTGGAAGGAGGTTTGGCGGTCATGGCAAAAGGACATAGAAGCCAAATTAAGAGAAATAGAAATCTTGAAACCAAAGACAAAAGACCTCAGGCAACAGCAAAGTATGTTGGCATCCCCGCTTCTAAAGCGAAAATCGTTTTAGACCAAATCAAGGGCAAAGATGTGACAACTGCAGCTGCCTTGTTGAAATATAACCCAAGAATTGCAGCCACCATCGTTGGCAAAGTACTGCACTCTGCAGTGGCAAACGCAGAAAACAATCTGGGTATGGATGTAAGCAAACTGTACGTGGAAGAAGTAATTGCAGGTCAGGCTCCTGTGATGAAGAGAATTCGCCCAAGAGCACAAGGCCGTGCTTACAGAATTTTGAAGAAAACCAGCCACGTAACCATCATCCTCAACGAGAGATAAGGAGGTAAACAATGGGACAGAAAGTAAATCCGCATGGGTTAAGAGTTGGCATCATCAAAGACTGGGATACCAAATGGTATGCAGAAAAAGATTTTGCTGACTACCTGGTAGAAGATGTAAAAATCAGAAAATTCATTAAAAATAAATTGTACGCTTCCGGCGTTTCTAAAATTTTGATTGAAAGAACTTCCGACAAAATCAAAGTGACCGTGCATACTGCAAAACCTGGTATCGTCATCGGCCGCAACGGTGCTGCCATTGAAGAACTGAAAAATCAGATTCAGACCATGACCAGCCACAAGGTTTCTGTCAACATCGAAGAAATCAAACGGCCAGAATTGGATGCACAGCTGGTTGCTGAAAACATCGCAAAACAGTTGGAAGAACGTGTGACCTTCCGTCGTGCCATGAAACAGGCCATGGGCAGAACCATGAAATTCGGCGCAAAAGGGATCAAAACTGCTTGTGCAGGCCGTCTGGGCGGTGCTGATATGGCTAGAACTGAAAGCTATCATGAAGGCACCATTCCTCTGCAGACATTGCGTGCAGACATCGACTACGGCTTTGCTGAAGCTGACACCACCTATGGCAAAATCGGTGTAAAAACCTGGATCTACAAAGGTGAAGTTCTTCCTGTAAAAGCAGCAGCCAAGGAAGGAGGCGCTAAATAATTATGTTAATGCCAAAAAGAGTCAAAAGACGCAAACAGTTCAGAGGCCGCATGAAAGGCAGAGCCTACAGAGGCAATAAAGTAACTTACGGCGATTTCGGTATCCAGGCTTTGGAACCAAGCTGGGTAACCAGCAATCAGATCGAAGCTGCCCGTATCGCTATGACCAGATATATCAAACGTGGTGGTAAAGTTTGGATCAAAATTTTCCCAGACAAACCAGTAACAGCAAGAGCTGCTGAAACTCGTATGGGTAGTGGTAAAGGTGCTGTGGATTACTGGGTAGCTGTTGTAAAACCAGGTAGAGTCATGTTCGAACTGGGCGGCGTATCCGAAGAAGTGGCAAGAGAAGCCCTTCGTCTGGCTATCCACAAGCTGCCAATCAAGTGCAAAATTGTTTCTCGTGCTGAGCAGCAAGCGGAAATGGAAGGTGATAGCAAGTGAAAACGAAAGCTTATTTGGAAACTTTGAAAAACAAATCCGTAGAGGAATTGAATAAAGAATTGGTGCAGGCCAAAAAAGAATTGTTCAACTTGAGATTTCAGAATGCTACAAACCAGTTAGACAATACCGCAAGAATCAGCGAAGTACGCAAAAACATCGCTCGTATTCAGACTGTCATCACAAAGGCTCAGAACGCTGCAAAATAATTGTTTGAAAGGAGGCCATCCAAGTGGAAGAAAGAAATCTGCGCAAGACCAGAATTGGCAGAGTTGTTAGCGACAAAATGGATAAAACCATCGTTGTTGCTGTGGAAGATAAAGTGAAACACCCACTGTACGGCAAGATTGTAAACAGAACTTACAAGCTGAAAGCACATGACGAAAAGAACGAATGCCAGGTTGGCGATCGTGTGAAAGTGATGGAAACCAGACCTCTCTCGAAAGACAAAAGATGGAGATTGGTATCGATCGTAGAAAAAGCAAAATAATTTCTGTTGCGAGAGGAGGATTTTGAATGGTTCAGCAAGAAACCAGATTGAAAGTAGCAGATAATTCCGGCGCAAGAGAACTGCTTTGCATCCGTGTATTAGGTGGTTCCACCAGAAGATATGCAGGTGTTGGTGACATTATCATCGCTGCTGTTAAAGAAGCAACGCCAGGCGGTGTTGTTAAGAAAGGTGACGTTGTAAAAGCTGTTGTGGTAAGAACAGTAAAACCAGTTGGCCGTCCAGACGGTTCCTATATCAAATTTGACGACAACGCTGCCGTAATCATCAAAGACGACAAAAACCCAAGAGGTACTCGTATTTTTGGACCAGTGGCAAGAGAATTGAGAGAAAAACAGTTTATGAGAATTCTTTCTCTTGCTCCTGAAGTATTATAAGAGGAGGGAAATCACGTGGCCAGCACAAGATTGAAAAAAGGCGACAAGGTTATTGTGATTGCCGGCAAAGACAAAGGCAAAGAAGGCAAAATCCTTGTGGTAGATAGAAAAAACAATAAAGTCATCGTGGAAGGCGTCAACATGGTTTCCAAACACCAGAAACCAAACCAGCTGCATCAGCAGGGCGGCATCATCAAAAAAGAAGGTTTCCTGGACGCTTCGAACGTGATGTATTCTTTGAACGGAAAACCAACCAGAATCGGTGTAAAAATCGAAAATGGCAAGAAAATCAGATACGCCAAAAAAACTGGCGCAACCATTGACTAATTCCGAAAGGAGGACATGAAGTGAACAGATTAAGAGAGTTTTACAACAACGATGTCGTTGATGCAATGACAAAGAAGTTTTCTTATAAAAACAAAATGGCTGTGCCTAAGATGGAAAAAATCGTCATCAACATGGGCGTTGGCGAAGCAAGAGAAAACGCCAAAGTGCTGGATGGCGCTGTCAAAGACTTGACCATCATCGCCGGCCAAAAACCAATCGTAACCAAAGCCAAAAAGTCTGTGGCAGCATTCAAACTGCGTGAAGGCATGAACATCGGCTGCAAAGTAACTCTGCGCGGCGACAGAATGTATGAATTCATGGACAGACTCATCAACATTGCACTGCCTCGTGTGCGTGACTTTAGAGGTGTGAAAGCCAACTCCTTCGATGGCAGAGGTAACTACACCATGGGCATCAAAGAACAGCTCATCTTCCCTGAAATTGAATACGATAAAGTAGACAAGATCAGAGGTATGGACATCATTTTCGTAACCACTGCTCATACCGATGAAGAAGCAAGAGAATTGTTGAGATTGTTCGGAATGCCATTTGCAAAATAAGGAGGGAACACAATGGCTAAAACATCTATGATCGTGAAACAGGCTAGAAAACCGAAATTTTCTACCAGAGCCTATACACGTTGCAGAGTATGCGGAAGACCACACGCTGTACTGAAGAAATACGGCATCTGCCGTATCTGCTTCCGTGAATTAGCATATAAAGGCCAAATCCCGGGAGTTAAGAAAGCAAGCTGGTAATCGGAAAGGAGGAACTACACATGTCCATGAGCGATCCAATCGCAGATATGCTTACTAGAATCAGAAACGGCAACATCGCAAAACACGACACCGTTGATGTGCCTGCTTCTAAAATGAAAAAAGCTATCGCTGATATTTTGACAAACGAAGGTTACATCAAGGGCTACGAAGTTGTAGAAGACGGCGTAAAGAGCACCATGAAGCTGACCTTGAAATATGGCAAAGACAAAAACGAAAAAGTAATCACCGGCATCAAAAGAATCTCCAAACCAGGTTTGAGAGTGTTCGCCGGCAAAGACGAACTGCCAAAAGTATTGGGCGGTTTGGGTACTGCAATCATCTCCACCAGCCAGGGCCTGATGACCGATAAGGAAGCCAGAGCCAAAGGCATCGGCGGCGAAGTAATTGCATTCATCTGGTAAGAATCGTATAATATATAGGAGGTGCAGACCATGTCCCGTATTGGTAAATTGCCTGTAGCCATTCCTGCCGGCGTAGAGGTAAAGGTAGAAGAAGGCAACCTGGTAACCGTAAAAGGCCCAAAAGGAACCCTGCAGCGCAAAATGGCCGATGACATGAACATCGCAATTGAAGAAAACCAGGTGGTTGTGACAAGACCATCTGACCTGAAAAGACACAAAGCATTGCACGGTTTGACCCGTACTTTGATCTTCAACATGGTTGAAGGCGTAACCAAAGGTTATGAAAAAGTGCTGGAAATCAACGGTGTTGGTTATAGAGCTGCAAAAAGCGGCAAAAAATTGACCTTGACCCTGGGCTATTCTCATCCAGTGGAAATGATCGATCCAGAAGGCATCGAAACAGTGCTGGACGGCCAGACCAAAATCACTGTAAAAGGCATCGACAAAGAAAAAGTTGGCCAGTTTGCAGCAGAAATCAGAACGAAACGTCCACCAGAACCTTATAAAGGCAAAGGGATTAAATATGCTGATGAACACATCAGACGTAAAGTTGGTAAGACCGGTAAGAAATAATTAGGCTGCAGCGCTTAATCTATTTATATCGGAAAGTGACTAAGAAGAATAGGAGTGAAATCCATGATCAAAAAGCCTAACCGCGCAGCTGCACGCATCAAACGTCATCGCAGAATCCGTAACAAAATCAGCGGTACTGCTCAGCAGCCAAGACTGGCAGTATTCCGTTCCAACCAGCATATGTATGCGCAGTTGATTGATGATACTGCACACAACACCATCGCGGCTGCTTCCACGATGGAATCTGAAATTGCAAGCAAGCTCTCCAGCACTTCTAATGTAGAAGCTGCTCAGGCTGTAGGCGAAGCCATTGCAAAAAAAGCCCTGGAAAAAGGCATCACCGAAGCTGTATTTGACAGAGGCGGTTATATCTACCACGGCAAAGTAAAAGCATTGGCAGAAGCAGCAAGAGAAGCAGGCTTACAATTCTAAGCAAGGAGGGAAAAACGTTGAAAAGAATCGATCCAAGCACACTCGATTTGAAAGATACCGTCGTTACCATCAACCGTGTAACGAAAGTAGTAAAAGGTGGTCGTACGTTCCGCTTTGCTGCATTGGTAGTTGTGGGCGACGGCAATGGCCATGTGGGCTGCGGCCTGGGCAAAGCTGCTGAAATCCCCGATGCCATCCGCAAAGGCAAAGAAGACGCCATCAAAAACTTGATCTATGTGGAAAGAAACGATGTGGATAGCCTCTATCACGGCACCACTGGTGTATTCGGCAGCGCAAGCGTTCGCTTGATGCCGGCTGCAGAAGGTACTGGTATCATCGCCGGCGGCCCTGCTCGTGCCGTATTGGAATTGGCAGGCATCCGTAACATCAGAACAAAGTCCCTGGGCTCCAACAACAAACGCAACGTCGTAAGCGCTACCATCGCTGGTCTTGCAAGCGTTACCACACCAGAAAAAGTAGCAAAACTGCGCGGCAAATCCGTAGAAGAAATCTTGGGCTAAGGAGGGAACGACAGTGGCACAGTTGAAAATCACATTGGTGAAATCCACCATCGGTGCAATTCCGAAGCATAAAAAGACCGTTCAGGCTCTGGGCCTGGGCAAACTGAACTCCACCGTAATCCAGCAGGACAACGTGGCAATCAGAGGCATGGTAAATCAGGTAAGCCACCTGGTAAAAGTAGAAGAAATCTAAGACTTGAGGAGGTGTCATGGAGATGAAGTTAGGTGAATTGAGACCAGCAGAAGGTTCCAATCCTAAGGCTTGGAGACGCGGCAGAGGCCACGCTTCCGGCAATGGTAAAACCGGCGGTAGAGGTCACAAAGGTCAGGGCGCTCGTTCTGGAACCGGCGGCAAAGCAGGTTTTGAAGGCGGTCAGATGCCTCTGTACAGACGTCTGCCAAAAAGAGGTTTTACTTGCAGAAACTCCAAAGAAATCATCGGTATCAATATTCATACACTGAATGCTTTTGAAGACGGCGCAGTTGTTGACATTGACGCATTGAAAGCTGCAGGCTTGGTATCCAATCCAAAAGACGGCGTGAAAATTCTTGGCGTTGGCGAACTGGAAAGAAAGCTGACCGTAAAAGTCAATGCGTACAGCAAATCTGCAATCGAAAAGATTGAAGCAGCCGGCGGAAAAGCAGAGGTGATCTAATTGCTGAAGTTATTCATCAATTCCTGGAAAGTAAAAGAGATTCGCAATAAACTTCTCTATACTTTACTGATCCTTGCCATTGTCCGCCTGGGCGCTCACATTGCCATTCCCGGCATTGATGTGGTTTCCATCAAAGCCAGCCAGGAAATGTTTTCCACCGGTACGCTCTATAATGTCATTGCCGGCGGTTACAACTCCAGATGGTCCATCATGGCTATGGGTATCGGCCCCTATATCACTGCATCCATTATCATGCAGTTATTGACGGTGGCCATCCCCAAAATTGAGCAGCTGCACAAAGAAGGGGAAGAAGGCAGGAAGAAAATCACAACGTACACCAGATATTTGACCATTGTGCTTTCCATTATTCAGGGTATTGGTGTAACCTTCAGTTATTCCTCCATGTTCCTGACGGACAGCGTGTTTATCAAAATCTGCTGCGTGATTACGTTGGTAGCAGGCACCGCGTTGGTGATGTGGCTTGCAGAACAGATCACGGCCAAAGGACTTTCCAATGGTTCTTCCATGATCATCTTTGTCAACATCGTCTCCAATATGCCAAGCGGTATTACGGCGCTGGTGCAGTATGGCCAGGCAGATGTGGCCAGCATTTTGAAAGTGGTTGCCATTTTGTTGATTTTGATCATCGATTTGGTATTCATTGTTTATATCAACCAGGGAGAAAGAAGAATCCCGGTTCAGTATTCTGCCAAGATGGCAGGCCGCCGCACCTTTGGCGGTCAGGGCACGTTTATGCCCATTAAGGTGAGCACAGCCGGCGTGATCGCCATCATCTTTGCACTTTCTTTGCTGCAATTTCCAGAAGTGGTGAGCCAGTTCGTTTCTCCTGGCCCAACCTTCCAGAAAGTGATTGATGTGCTGAAGATGACACATCCTGTGGGTGCCGTGCTCTATATTGTGCTGATTTTGTTCTTCTCTTATTTCTACACTTCCATTGTGATCAATCCCAATGAAATTGCGGAAAATATGAAGAAAAACGGCGGCTTTATCCCAGGCATCCGCCCAGGACAGCCCACCAGCGCATTCATTACCCGTGTAGTAAACAGAATTACACTCATTGGCGCCATCGTGTTTGCCTGTGTGGCCATGGTGCCTGTGATTTTGCAGTGGGTGTTTGGTTTGAACGTCGGTTTTGGCGGCACGACACTGATCATCGTCGTTGGCGTATGCTTGGATTTGGTGAAGAGCATTGAAAGCCAGCTGCTGATGCGCCACTACAAAGGGTTCTTACAACACTAATTATCCGTTGGGAAATGCACTGCATTTCCCAAGGGGTTCATTTTCAGCGGAGAAAAGAGGGAAAGCAAATGAAATTAGTTTTGATCGGTGCTCCTGCTGCCGGAAAAGGTACTCAGGCAAGAAAAATCATTGCAAAATATCAGCTGGCTTATATTTCCACCGGCGATATGCTGCGGGAAGAAGTGGCCAAGGGTACGCCACTGGGCTTGCAGGCAAAAGATATTATGGCAAGCGGCGGCTTGGTAAGTGATGAACTGATCATCGCCATTGTCAAAGAACGCATCAAAGCAGATGACTGCAAAAACGGTTTTATTTTGGACGGCTTCCCACGCACCGTTGTTCAGGCACAAAAATTGGATGAATTGATTGGAAATATCGATAAGGCCGTTTACATCAATGTGCCGGACGAAGTGATGCTGGAAAGAATCACCGGCAGACTGACCTGCCCCAAATGCGGCGCTTCTTATCACAAAGTTTCCATTCCGCCAAAACAGGCAGGCATTTGTGATGTGTGCGGCACGGAACTGACCCAGCGCAAAGATGATACGCTGGAAGCAGGCAAGGCAAGACTTGCAACATTCCATCAGCAAAGCGAACCATTGGTGGATTATTATAAAAAACAGGGCTATCTGTTTGAAGTAAACGGCAACAAAGATGCAGACAGTATTTTTGCTGACATTGCAAAGGAACTGGGTGAATGATGCACCATGGTGATCATTAAAACAGACGAAGAAGTGGAAAAGATGCGCCTGGCAGGCCAAATCTTAAAGGAACTGGATTTGGTGCTGAAAGAAGAAATCAAGCCAGGCGTGACAACGGCCCATCTGGACCAGATTGCCGAGCGGTTTATCCGCGGAAAGGGGGCGCTCCCCTCATTCAAGGGCTATGGCGGCTTTCCCGGTTCCATCTGCACTTCTGTCAATGAAGAAGTGATTCATGGCATTCCGGGCAGCAGAATCCTGCATCAGGGCGATATCATCAGCATCGACATGGGTGCTTATATCGGCGGCTACCATGGCGACTGCGCCAGAACGTATGGTGTGGGTGAAATATCTCCCGAAGATCAAAAGCTGATTGATGTCACAAAGCAGAGCTTTTTTGAAGGACTGCAGTTTGCCAAAGCCGGCTGCCACCTGTTTGAAATTTCAGCAGCCATTCAAGACTTTGTGGAACAGCATGGGTTTTCTGTGGTGCGAGACTATGTGGGCCATGGCATCGGCCGTGCCCTGCATGAAGATCCGGCCGTTCCCAACTATCGTCAAATTGGCCGAGGCATGCGCCTGGTCAAAGGGATGGTGCTGGCAGTGGAGCCCATGGTCAACCAAGGCACATTTCGTATCCGGGTGCTGGATGACAAATGGACTGTGGTGACAGCAGACGGCCAAAAGGCTGCCCATTATGAAAATACACTGGCAATCACCGATGGGGAGCCCCAGCTTTTGACATTATAATGCAAGAAGGCTGTTTTCCCAACCACAGCGAGGTGATCAGACATGGACTATACGGAAGGTCAAGTGGTTTTCTCCAAACAGGGGCGCGATAAAACACTGCCCTTTGTGGTGCTGCGGGTGGATGGTGACTACCTGTATCTGGCAGACGGAAAACGGCGAACCCTTGAACATCCCAAAAAAAAGAAACAAAAACATGTGCAAAAAACAAATACCATCTGCGCAGCCATTCGCGAAAAACTGCTGCAAAATGGCTACTTGCTGAACGCAGAGATTGCAAAGGCGCTGAAAGAATTCGGCCAAAATGAAAAGGAATAAGGAGGTTGAAGCGTGTCTAAAGATGATGTAATTGAAGTGGAAGGAACCGTTTTAGAAAAACTGCCCAACGCAATGTTTCAAGTTGAGTTGGAAAACGGACATAAAATTTTGGCACACATTTCCGGCAAGCTTCGCATGAACTTCATCCGGATTTTGCCAGGCGACAAGGTTTTGATTGAAATGTCTCCTTATGATCTGACCAAAGGCAGAATTATCTGGAGAGCGAAATAAGCAGGAAGAAAGGAGCAAGCACAATGAAGGTGAGACCA
>CALWLF010000091.1 GCA_944381455.1 uncultured Clostridia bacterium
CAATGCCCTTTGGGGTATCAAAATCTGGTTCGCCTTCCCCAAAGTTGATGATTTCTCTGCCCTGTTCCTGCAATTCAAATACCCGCTCGCTTACCACACGAACAGGAGAAAAATAGCAATGTTCCAACCGATCTGCACCTTGAAAAATGTTGTTTTGTTCCATACCAATAACCCCCAATATATCACAGAAATTTGACTCGTTATTTCATATGTGTCATCTATCACTGGGCTAAAGTATATCATAATATCTTTCACAGAGCAACATTTTTCTTTCTATCAAAGACATAAAACTAAATTCTCTTAATATTCATCAATATTCTTTTATTTATATTCTAAATTTATAGAAATATTGTTCTTTATAACGAAAAGGTGCACTGAAAAAAGACAGTTTCACTTGTATCACTTCTTTGTTAGACCACCTTTCTATTATTTGGAATATATTTTTATGCAAAAACATTTGTTTTTTTTAAAAAAACAATCCCCTGCCCTCCATCCGTAAATACAGCTCCAATAAAAATACGTCCCTATGGCGGTGCAGCGAAATGCCCAGCCGTTCTTCCACCTTTTCCAGACGGTATAATAACGACTGGCGGTGGATATGGAGGGCGCGGGCCGTTTGAGCGACATTTTGGTTTTGCTCCAGATAAACCTGCATGGTTTCCAATAATGTTTCTCCCATGGCGCCTTCTTGCCGCAGCGGGGCCAAAGCCTCTTTGGCCTGGGCCACCAAGAGGGGATTTTGGTTTAATTGCTGCACCATGCGATACAGCACGCCTTCTTTATAGCCAAGCCTGCGCCGCGGACTATGCTGGCAAAGGGTGAGGGCAAAGGAGGCCGTTTCATAGTCCTTTTGAAAATCGGCTGCCCGCTCTGCAATTTCTCCAATCCCCCACCAACAACGGCACTGGGGATATTGGCTTTGGAGCGCTTCTTCCATCTCGTCCAAAAAAGATGCCACCTGTTCTTCCGTTGGCAGTGGCTTTTGATGCAAAAACAAAAGGATTTGCTGCTGATGGACTGTTCCCAGCACCTGCCGTTTCTTTTGCCTGGCTTTTGCCAACAGCAGTTTTTCCACTTCCTCTTCCTGCCAAAAAACCTCCTGGGGAATCTGCACATGCCCCACCATGCAGACATAACTGGTCTCTAAAAAAAAGCCCAGCCGGCGGGCCATTCCCTTCTTTTCCTCCGTCAGCCCTTCTTTCACCAAAGAAAGCAAAAAATTGTTTTTCAGTTTCCAAATGGTGGTGTGTATGGTTTCTTCCCGGCCAAAAAATAACACCAGCGGTAACGTCCAGGCCTGCTCCAACAACATCTCGTTCCAGCTGTCTTGCCCTTTTTCTAACACCACCGTTCCATACCGCCGCCCTTCCATCCAAAGAGGCAGCTGCTTTTGCTGCGGCGATGGCAAAAAATCATGGCTTTGCCCTTTGCAGTTTCCTTCTGCATCCAAAATGGCCACCGGTGTCTCTAAAAACGAGGCCAAAATCTGGGCGGCATCCTCCATCGATTGGGAGGCAACAAAGGCGGAAAGCAGCGCCTCTTTCAGCTTTTCGTACCGCTGCTCTTCTGCCTGTTCCAACTGATGGATGGCTGTGATGGTCTGCTCCACCATATCGCCAAACCGGGCTTCCCATAACACCATCAAAATCGGCAGATGGTATGTTTCTCCAAAGGCTAACACCTGCGGCGGAAGATAAAAATCGTCCTCTTTTCTCGTAATCACCACCGCCGCCACTTCCGCCCGCCTTGCCTCTTCCAAAAATTCCAAAAACACCGGCATCGATTCATAACAGCCAATGGCCGTCGTCAAAATCAGCTCCTCTGGCTGCAAAAAATGCTCCACCGGCATTTCCTGCACCGAAATACGGCTGATGATTTTCTCCTTTGCTTCTGCCTGACAAGTCATGATGCGGCCGCCTTTGACACTGGGCAGCGCCAAAAAATCCTGGATGGTAAACAAAATGGCTCCCTCCTTTTTCTGTTGCAAGAATACCATAAAAAAGGGAGCCTGAAAAGTCTAGACTAAGCCGCTTGTTCTGTTTTTTCCTGTGCCGCTTCTTTTGGTTTTTGCACCAAAGAGAAGAAATAAAGCCCAAGGCCGCCCAAAATGATGACAATGCCGATGGCCTGTTTTGGGGCAATCCCTTCCCCCAAAAGGAAATAGGCCAACAGACAGGTGCCAATGGGTTCGCCCAAAATGCTCATGGAAATGGTGGTGGCCGACAGCCATTTTAAGAGCAGATTAAAAATAAACTGGCCCATGATCGTCGAAACAATGGCTAACCCCAAAAAGCAAAGCCACGTCTTGCCCGAAAAACCGAAAAATGGTTCCTGTCTGATCCAGGCATAAATCCCCAAGAAAAGAACACTGCCCAAATAGCCAAGCAGAGAATACACCGTTGCCGACGTTTCCTTTCTGGCCATCTGCCCCACAAAGAAGTAACTGCTGATGACGGCCGCCGCCACCAACGCCAGACAGTCGCCCCACAGCGCCAAAAGGCCGCTTTGAAAATCGCCATACCCAATGAGAAACGATCCCGCCAAAGCAATCACGCACCCTGCCACCGCCCTTCTTTTTTGCCGCTCTTTCAAAAAACAATAGCCCAATAACATGGCAAAAACCGGTTGCAGCGTCACAATCACCGTAGAACTGGCCACCGACGTAAAGCGCAGCGACTCAAACCACAAAATGTAATGGACCGCCAAAAAAAGTCCCGATCCCATGGAAAGCAGCCACTGCTTTTTGGTCAATTGCCGCAACTCCGTCCGGTGTCCCGAATGAAACAAAACCATCGGCACCAAGACCAAAAGCGAAAAGAACAGCCGGTAAAAGGCCGTGATGGCCGAAGGCGCCTGGGCCAGCTTCACAAAAATGGCCGATGTGGATAAGGCCAACACCCCAAACAACAGCCCGCCATAAAACAACAGTTTTCTCATTGCAATCTCCCCCGTTGATAGATATAATAAATTTTGTACAATATCATATACAGTCGTATTGTATCGCAGTTTTGGAAAAAAGGATAGCCCAAAACGCATCCGTTTATCAAGTTAGCACAAAAGGAAAAAAAGAAACAATATGCTGCATATCGTTTGGAACAAAAGGAGGTTTCCATGTATTCCCGTCACTTAGGGCAAACCCTGCTGCACTATCGAAAAAAACGCGGCATGACCATCCGGGAATTTTCCCAATATGCCGGTATCAGCACTTCCCTCATCAGCCAAATGGAGCGCGGCCAAGCCAATCCCTCCCTCCAGGTTTTAGAGCTTTTGGCCAAGGCCTTGCAAGTGCCCCTTTACACCCTTTTTATCAACGACATCGATCCCGCCACTTTGATTTCCAGAAAAAAGGACCGCAAACAGGTCTATCGGGAAAACAAAGACCATATCGTCTATGACATTTTGACGCCGGATTTCATGAAGGCCCACATCGATTTATTGATGATGGAACTGAAAGCCCATGGCTCCACCACCCAAAACGAGTATAGCCACAGCGACAAAGAGGAGTTGGCGGTGATTATGAAAGGGGAAGCGGCGGTGGTATTGGAAGGAGAGGAATATCTACTAGAAGAAGGAGACGTGGTGCGGATTCCGCCCAACATGAAACACCATTTTTTTAACCCCAGCCAAAAAGCCTGCCACGTGCTTTTTGTGCTGACCCCGGCCCTCATTTAAGCCAAAAACCAGCATACCCTTTGGGCTCCGTTTCAGAGGAAAACAAAAGAGCAGGATTCCTTGCAAAAGGAAGGATTCCTGCTCTTTTGTTACGCCATTTGTCTAAAAGCGACTATCTCGTTTTCAGAAAAGATGAAAAACCATGTTTCCTTCGGAAAGCTGGGGCAAGTTGCTCGTTACCCCTCCACGCTTCCTGCCGCCGGCAGACCATAGGCCGGCGCGGCCTGGGTAACGGCCCGGTTGATGGCCCTGGCCATGCACTCGGTCATCAGCGCCCCCAAAGCATCCACATTGGCCTCCACCGCTCCTTTGGAGAGCACAAAAACCGTATCGCCATCTGCCGTAGAATGGACGGGGCGGATGGTTTGCGCCAAACCGTTTTGAGCGATGGAAGCCAGTTTGTTGCATTGGGATTTGGTCAGGCGGGCGTTGGTGATGACACAGCCGATGGTGGTGTTGCCGCTCCAAAGGCTGCGGGTGTCTTCCATTTCTTGATACAGCGTCTGCACCGTGTCCAAAAAGCCTTCCTCTGTGCGAAGCCCTGCCAAAATCTGTTTTGTATCAAAATCAATGACGTCGCCCAAGGCATTGACCGCCACCACGGCCCCCACCTGCACCGGCCCCACCTGGGCTGCATAAAGGCCAAGGCCCGCTTTCATGGCCCCTGCCATTCCATGGAGCTTGCCCACTGTGGCCCCCGTTCCGGCCCCCACATTTCCTTCTTTGGGACAATTTTGGGCTGCTTGTTGACAGGCGGCATAGCCCATGGCTTTGTCCGGCCGGATGGAAAAATCACCAATTTGTAAATCAAACAGCGATGCACCGCACACAATGGGCACCCTGCCGATGCCCACATCAAAGCCAACGCCCTGCTCTTCCAAATAAGCCATGGCGCCATCTCCTGCCGCCAAGCCAAAGGCGCTGCCGCCAGAAAGCATCACGGCATGAATCTGCTCCACCGTGTTCACCGGCCGCAGCAGTTCCGTTTCTCTGGAAGCCGGGCTTCCGCCCCGCACATCCACTCCGGCCGTGGCCCCTGCGGGGCAAAGAATGGCCGTGCAGCCGGTGGCCGCCTGCTCATTTTGCGCATGTCCAATAAAAAACCCCTGGATTTCGCTGATTTTTATCTCTTTCATCAATCTCAACCTCCTCCTTTCTTTTGCAGCAGAATCCATCGCCGAAACAAAAAACTGCATCTCCTCAAGAAATGCAGTTTTTTTTGCTCATTGCAGATTCATCGCCCCTTCAATATCCAGCATCCGCCGCTGCAACGCACTTTTGACCAACCGTTCTTTCACCTCATCGGGAGAAAGATACGGGTTTTGCTCCAATAACAGAGCACAGGCACCGCTGACCATGGGTGTGGCCATGGAGGTGCCGCTCATCTTCACATAATGATCGCCCACCACCCGTTCTTTTTTCCGCCGTTTTCCCATAAAAGAAAATCCGTCGGCTTTACAGGAAATGATGTTTTCTCCCGGTGCAAATAAGTCTGGTTTATAGTACAGCTGCCCATTTTCCCGAAACGGAAACACCATCCGCTCCTCGGCACAGCCCACCGTCACAATCTTGCGGCAGATGCCAGGCGACGTGATGCCCTGGTCGCCGTCGTTACCGGCTGCGGCTACCACCACCACACCCATTTCCCACAGTTCCTCCACCAGCTGCATCAAAGGATACCGCAGCGATGGATCGTTGGTCCCCACCGATAAATTTACCACCCGGATGCCATAGGTGAGGGCATGGCGTTTGACCCATTGCAGCGCCAAAAAAATGCTCTCTGCCGTCCCATGGCCGCATTCATCTAGAATTTTCAAGCAAATCAGCCGGCATCCTGGCGCCACACCCCGATACTCTCCGTTTCCGCCTACAATGCCAGCCACATGGGCGTAGAAAAGCAAACGCGAAAAGCGCTTTGGGATGGCAAACGGGGACAAGCAGCTTTTTCAGAGAACAGACTGGGGCTTATTTTGTGATGTTCAATTCAAACCGCTCAAAAAAGCCAATCCATTCGCCTTTGTCATTGCGCACGCCCTGCATATACAGTCTTTGGTTGCGGACACTGACACCGATAAAAATTTCTTTGCCATTTCGCTTGATTTCTTCATAGCATGCTTTCATCCGTTCCACCGATTCCGGCTTATGGCAGTCAAAGATGCTTTTGCCAATCAAGTCATCATATCCTCTTTCTTCACAATAAAAATAACGCGCATTCCTGTTCATATACCGCACAATAAAGTCGTTATCCACAAAAACAATGGGATACGGATAGGCATTTAAAATACCAGACATGATTTCCAGTTCCTGCAACATTGCAATTCCTCCCGTCTCATCAGGCACAAAAGCCATTTCTGATTGACCAATACGAAAACCGCCAAACTACAGCTTTATTATACGAAATTTAGGAAAACACGTCAACGGAAATCCCCCTCGCTCTCAAGAGGACAAAAAAACAAATCACCTTTTCCATATAAAATAAGTCCTGCTCTTCCCTTTTCCCATCGAATAGGATAAGCCTGCCGGCCATAAGATGAAAAAAAGAAGCGGGGTGATCTAGTGAAGCAATTTGTTGTAATCCATGTCTATCAATCGCCAAAAGGCCCAGACAGGAAAAAAGCCGAAGCGCTCCTCCATTCCTATCTGCAAACATTGTCCTGCCAGCCTGCATCCAAGGACGAAACAACAACCAAAGGGCAGTGTTTTTCATCGGAAAGGGGATCGTTGTTATGATGGATGTTCCGGACAAGGCGCCGGTGGCAGCGCTTTATCTGCGCTTATCCAAAGAAGATCTGGATAAAATAGACAAGGGCGATGACAGCGAAAGCATCAAAAACCAGCGGCTGCTGCTGACAGAAGAAGCACACAGGCGCGGTTTTTTGGTGGGAGAAATTTATTCCGATGAAGACTATTCCGGCACAGATCATCATAGGCCGGCATTTCACCGGCTGATTGCCGACGCCAAAGAAAAGAAATTTGACGTCATTTTATGCAAATCCCAGTCCCGCTTCACCAGGGACCTGGAACAGTCAGAAAAATACATCAACCGTATTTTCCCTCTATTGGGCATCCGCTTTATCGGCCTGGTGGACCATGTGGACACCAGCCAAAAAAGCTGCAAAAAAGCCCTCCAGCTCAATGCCCTGCTCAACGAGTGGTATGTGGAAGACTTATCGGAAAACATCCGGCAGGTTTTCCAAAGCAAGATGCGCCAAGGGCAGTATCTGGGCGCTTTCGCCGCCTATGGCTATCAAAAATCGCCTGATGACCACCACCAGCTGGTCATTGACACCGAAGCGGCTACCGTTGTACAAAAAATTTTCCGCTATTACCTGGAAGGATATGGCATACCGGCCATTTGTGCCAAACTGCAAGAAGAAAACATTTTAACGCCGGCCGCCTATAAAAAGAAAAACGGCCTGCCCTATCACTTGCCCCATGCTTCCTGCCAAGACAAAAATCCCACCCAATGGAGCCCATCCACCATCAAGCGAATCCTGACCAATGAGGTCTATCTTGGGACATTGATCCAAGGCAGAGAAAGGCGCATCAGCTACAAATGCAAAAAAGTTGTGCCGGTGCCGAGGGAAGAATGGATTATCTGTCCCCAAAACCATGCGCCCATCATCTCTGCTGAAACTTTTTTTCAAGTACAGGCGCTGCTAAAGCAGCGAAGAAAGCGCACAAAATCCTGCGACAAAACCCAATCTTCTTCTCCTCTGGCCGGTCTTGTCCACTGTAAAGACTGCGGCAGCACCATGGTAAAAAGCGGCACAAAGGGAAAGAATCAGACTTATCTTCGCTGCAGCCTTGCCAGCAGCACTGCCTGCGGCAGCTGTACGGGGCACAGCATTGCCTCTTTGGCCTTAGAAGAGCAGGTTTGCCAGGCGCTAAATGAGCAGCTTCTGTTTTTAAAGCAGCCGGACGGCAGCTTTCTTTTTGGAGAAGATGCAAAAACAGTTTCTCCTTTTCCCGTATTGACATTTTCTCTGGCGCATCACTTTATTTCTTCTATTGAAATCGGTGAAAAAAAAGAGAACAACCGGCAGGAAATTTGGATCCATTGGAATTTTTAGACTGGTATTTTCGCTTTTGCATCCCTCCACATGAGTGCCGTGGCCATTATCATCATAGGGCGTTTGTTTGCCGTTGACAAAATCTTGAAACACAAAAATTCTGTTTTGGGGCTCCACAAAGTCCTCCATGGGGCAAATGCCCGTATCCAAAAGAGCCACACCAATGTCCTTTCCCGTCTGGCTCACCTTGCCATGGATGGACAAAATTGCCTCTTTCATACGCCTTCCCTTCTTTCACTTCTCTCTTGTTATGGTATGGCAAAAGAAATATTCGGTGAAATTTATCCCTTTGTCCTGCAAAAGCTGGAAAAAAAGCCTGTCCTGCAAAAAACAGAGAAAAAAGTGAAAAAGAAGACTATTTTTCTCCACCACTACATAAAATGGCGGTGTAGAACAAAAACCGAAAGGGGACCATGTATCATGGGAAATGGAACAATGAATCAACAAGGAATGCTGCTTTTGATGATGATGCTGCTCAATGGAGGGTTTTCCGGCATTTCAGAAGGGGAAGATACATCCTGGCTGCTGTT
>CALWLF010000092.1 GCA_944381455.1 uncultured Clostridia bacterium
CACATGGCCTTAAACGGGAACGGACAGTCCGGCCGTTTGTGGTCGATGACGGCTTCGGCCTTTGGCAGCACCACTTCCATGGTGCCGTCTTCTTTGGCGCGCTGCACCGGCTCATGGTGGTCCAAAATCACCAGCTGCATGCCCAGCTCATAGGCCAAATCGGCCTCTTCCAAGGCCGCAATGCCGTTGTCACAGGTAATGATCAGCTCCACCCCGTCTTTGGACAGCTGTTCCACCGCCGCCTTCTGTAATCCATACCCGTCCTTTTGCCGGTGGGGCACATGGAAGGAGACCTGGTCGGTAAACTGGCGCAGGGAACGGTATAAGATGGTGGTGCTGGTCACGCCGTCCACGTCATAGTCGCCATAGATGGCAATGCGCTTGCCCGTCTTTAACGCATCCATCACTGCCGCAATACCCTGGGGCAGATCTTTTAACAGATGGGCATCAGAAAGCTGGTCCAAGGTTCCATTTAAAAACGTTTCTGCTTCTCTTTGGCTGCGGATGCCCCGGTGCAGCAGAACGGCTGCCGTCAAAGTGGAAATGCCCATGGTCTCCGCCACCTGCGCCACATCCACTTTGCTGCGCCGAATCATCCATTTCTTTTGTGCCATGGGCCTACCTCTCCTTACCGAAAGTCCCGATGTTTCTTTTTGGCAAAGGGATCTTCAAAATACGTGCCTTCCTCTGCCTCATGGGGATATTCATAGGTGTTTTCTTTCAAATGCTGAAGCAAAAAATACCAAACAGACGAAGATAAGAACACCGACGAGTACACCCCGCTGATGATCCCCACCATAATCGGCAACGCAAATTCCCGCACCGACTGCACCCCAAAGACATAGAGCGCCCCGATGGTGAAAAAGGTGGTTAACGAGGTATAGACAGAGCGGCGCATGGTTTGAGACACGCTGATATCAATCCGCTCTTCAATCTCCAAATTGGGCAGCAGCGTTTTGTTTTCCCGAATCCGGTCGAAAATCACAATGGTGGCATTGATGGAATAACCCACCACCGTTAACACCGCCGCAATGAACGCCGTATCCACCGGAATCCGCAGCAGCGCATAGAAAGTAATCATAATCAATACGTCATGGACCAAAGCCAAAATGGCGCTTAACCCCATCCGAAAATCGTTGAACCGGATAGAGATATAGACCAGCATCACAAGACAGGCCGTGGCCACCGCCACAAAGGAGGTTTTTTGCATCTCGCTGCTGATGGTGGCGCTGGTGTCTGCCACAGAGAGGACTTGGTCTTCGGTCAAGCCAAATTCCTCTTGAAATGCAGTCAACAGAGCCGTTCTTGTCTCCCCATCCACCGATTGGATTTTGATGGAAACCTCATTGGTGCCCAGCACCTTTTGAATCTGGGGATCTTTTTGCCCCGTCACTTCCGTAATGACTGCCGCCACCTGGTCGTTTTCAAAGGGCGCGCCCATATCCAAGGTGATGGCCGTGCCGCCGGTAAATTCAATATCAAAGTTCAAAAATCCGTCGCCGCGCACCCCATGGAACACCATGGCACAAAGGCCAATGACAATCAGCAGCAGGGACAGACCAAAATATTTCTTTTTATTTTTTACAATGTGTAATTGCCCTCTACTCATTGTTTTGTCCCCCCTTCGGCCATGGCTTTTTGTTTGACGGCAAAAAATCCGGGGCGGTCAGCGCCCAACTCCACAAAGCCTTTTAAAATAAACCGGGTGACAAAAATGGCCGTAAACATGGATAACACAATGCCAATCATCAGCGTCTGGGCAAAGCCGCGGACACTGCCAGTGCCCATAAAATATAACACCAAGGCCGCAATGAGCGTTGTGATATTGCCATCCAAAATGGCCGGAAGCGCCCGGGAGAACCCTTTTTTTCCTGCCTGGCGCACCGTCTGCCCGGCCACAATTTCTTCTTTGATGCGCTCAAAAATCACCACGTTGGCATCCACCGCCATGCCCACCGATAAAATGATGCCGGCCACACCGGCCAACGTCAGCGTCACGCCAAAGAGGTTTAGCACCATCACTTCCAGCGTCATATAAAACACCAGCGCCCAGTCGGCGGCAAAGCCTGCCCCGCGGTAAGCCAAGCACATAAACACCAGCACCAGCGCAACGCCAATGACGGCCGCTTTTAAACTGGTTTCCAGAGAGTTTTCCCCAAGCCTTGCCCCTACGTTTTTCATATCCACCACCGAAAGGGCAAAGGGCAGCGATCCTTCTCGAATGCGCACCGCCAGTTCTTCTGCCTCTTCCGGCGTGAAATTTCCGGTGATGGAAGCATTGCCGTCGGTGATGGCCGTCTGCACCACAGGGGCGCTAACCACTTCATCATCCATAACAATGTAAATGGGTTTTCCCACATTGGCTGCCGTCGCCTGGGCAAATTTTTCCCGGCCTTCGGCCGTAAAACGCAGCGCTACATAAGGCTCCGATACTCCGCTTTGGCTCACCTGGCCCACTTGCTTTTGGGCGTCTTCCACATCGGCTCCTGTCAAAATAACGCTGCCGTCTTCGGTCACAAAGGAGAGCTGGGCTGTGGCGCCCAGTTCCTCCACGGCCGTTTCCACCTCTTCGATGCCTGGAATTTCCACCCGGATGCGGTTATCTCCTTCTTTGGAAGCTTCCCCTTCGCTCCAGCCTTTGCGGTCCAGCCGCCGCTGGATGAGGGAAACGGCATTATCCATTTCCTCTGTCGTCACATCTTCCTTTTCTGCCTGATAGACGATATAGGCGCCGCCGCTTAAGTCCAGGCCAAGCTTGATGTTGGATGCACTTAAATAGCGCGCTTCTCCCACGCCAAACACGGCGATGACCACCGTGATGGCTGCCAGCACGGCCATCAGCAACAGCCGCGCCACTCCCTTTTGTTTCATGATATCATGCCTCCTCCAGCGCTTTGGCTTTGATCATGATGGCACATTCCACTCTCTTTCTCTGCATTTCACATCCCACTTCATAAGGTTTTAAGATATCGCCTTCCAACTGATAGGCATTGGCCGCACAGCCTCCGCTGCAATAAAACCGGGCCCAGCATTCCTTGCAGCTTTCTTTGGCATAGACATTGCAGGAAGCAAATTTTTCCCGCAGGTCCCAATTTTCAATGCCGTCAAAAACGGTTCCCATCCGAAACTCTGGCAGGCCCACAAATTGATGGCAGGGGTAAAGCTCGCCTTCCGGTGTGACAGAAAGATATTCCGTGCCGCTGCCGCAGCCAGTCAGCCGCTTGGCCACACAAGGCCCGCCGGACAGGTCGATATTGAAATGGAAGAAGTTAAAATCGTCCTTGCCGCCTTTTTTATGCCGTTCATAAAGCTCTGCTGCCAGCGCTTCATATTCGGCAAAAATACGGGGCAGGTCTTCTTTTTGGATGGCATAAGGATCCGTATCCTGTCCCACCACCGGCTCCACAGAAATCTGTTTGAAGCCCAAATCGGCCATGTGCAGCACATCTTGCATAAAGTCCAGGTTGTTTCTGGTGAAGGTGCCGCGGATATAATAATTGGTCTGGTTGCGGCTTTCGGCCAGTTTCTGGAATTTTGGCACAATGACGTCATAGCTGCCCTGGCCGCCGGCGCGAGGACGCATTTTGTCGTTGATCTCCTTTCTTCCGTCCAAAGAAATCACCACATTATGCATGTTTTCGTTGATGTACTGCTGGATTTCGTCGTTGAGCAAAATGCCGTTGGTGGTGATGGTGAAACGGAAATTTTTGTTGTGTTCTGCTTCGATGGAGCGGGCATAGGCAACAATTTCTTTTACCACATCAAAATTCATCAGCGGCTCTCCGCCAAAGAAGTCCACTTCCAAATTGCGTCTGGCGCCGGAATTGGCAATCAAAAAGTCGATGGCAGCCTTGCCCACTTCGGCGCTCATCAAACAGCGATGGCCGTGGTATTCGCCCTCTTCTGCAAAGCAATAAAGACATTTCAAATTGCAGTCATGGGCAATGTGCAAACAAAGGGCCTTGACCACCGGGT
>CALWLF010000093.1 GCA_944381455.1 uncultured Clostridia bacterium
TGCCTTCTCCCATTCAGATTGTGAAAAAAATCTGGGAATTAAAAGAAAATTTGTTCTTGGTGCAAATGCCAGCCACACTAAAAGTAACGGTCATTGGCCTTGCCATTTCCATTGTGCTGGGTCTGGGTCTTGCGGTGTGGATGGATGAATGCCCGGCATTAGAAAAGGCCCTCTATCCCGTCATTGTGGCCACCCAAACCATCCCCACCACGGCCATTGCGCCTTTGTTTGTGCTCTGGTTTGGGTACAGCATTTGGAGCAAGGTGCTGGTGACGGTGCTGATGACCTTTTTCCCCATTGCCATCACCGTTTTTGACGGGTTTAAAAGCACCAAGCGGGAAATGGAAGAACTGCTGACCACCTATGGCGCATCCAAACGGGATTTGTTTTGGAAATTGAAGCTGCCGACGGCGTTACCCAGTTTCTTTTCTGCCATCAAAATGGCCATTCCCCTCAGTGTCATCGGCGCGGCCATTGCCGAATGGCTGGGAGCCCAGGAAGGTCTGGGGTATTTCAGTAAACGAATGATGACCCAGTTGGACGGGGCCGGCGTCTTTGCGCCCATCGTCATTTTGTCGGCCATTGCCATGTTGACTGTTTTTATCATTACAAAAATCGAAGAAAAATGGATTACTTGGAGGAAAGATTGATGAAAAAGAGAATGTTTGCCCTGCTTTTGGGCGTCTTGCTTTGCTTTGGTGGCTGTGCTAGCCAAACCGAAAGTACCACCACGGAAGAAAACACCGAAACCACCACCGAAGAAACGGCTGCCGCCGATGACCAGGAACTGACCCAGCTGGATTTGGTGTTGGATTGGTATCCCAACGCCATCCATGCCTTTTTGTATGAAGCCATGGAAAAAGGCTATTTTGCAGAAGAAGGCATTGAACTGAATATCCAGTTTCCGGCCAATACCAACAACGCCATTTCTCTGACGGCGGCAGGACAGGCCGACATTGGGATTTATTATCTCCATGATGTCATTGTGGCCTCTGTCAACCAAGGCGTGCCGGTGAAATCCATCGGCGCCGTTTGCCAACAGCCTTTGAACGTGTTTGTATCCTTGGCTGAAAAAAATATCACTTCTCCCACCGATTTGATCGGCAAAAAATTGGGTGGTTCCGGCTCGGAATTGAACGAAGCCATGGTGCGCTATATCATCGAACAGGCCGGCGGCACCGCCGACGATATTGATATTGTGGATGTGGGCTTTGATCTGATGAGCTCCATGACCACCGGCAATGTGGATGCCACCTTGGGCTGTATGGTCAACCACGAAGTGCCTCAGTTGGAAAAAGAAGGCTTTGACGTCAATTATTTTTACCCCACCGATTTTGGGGTGCCCAATTATTATGAAATGATTTTTGTCACCGGCGAACAACAGCTCCAAGAAGAACCGGAATTGCTGAAAGGCTTTTTGCGGGCTTGCCAAAAAGGCTTTGAAGAAATGAAGGCCCATCCAGAAGAATCGGTGGATTTGCTTTTGACCTATCAAAACGCCGATAACTTCCCGCTGGATAAAGAAGTGGAAATGCAGTCCATGTCGGTGCTTTTGCCGGCCATGGAGACGGAAGAAGCACCATTTTTGAGCCAGACAGAAGAAGTATGGGATACCAACATCGCTTGGCTCAAAGAAATTGGTATCATCGATGAGATTGTACCGGCAGATACCATCATGGTCAATTTGCTGGAAGAATAAAAGCCAAAAAACGGCGCAGCCGGATAAAAAAGAAAGCAGGAATCCTTGCAACACAAAGGGTTCCTGCTTTTTTCATAAAACGGTTTTTCTCTTTTTTCTTCAGAAAAAGGCAACAAAAAAGCCCCCGAAATTCGGGGGCTTTTGAAACCGGAGAAGGAGGGATTTGAACCCTCGCGCCGCGCAAACGACCTACACCCTTAGCAGGGGCGCCTCTTCAGCCACTTGAGTACTTCTCCATCAATGACCTACTGCAAAAATAAATATACCATAAACCCCATTGGCTTGTCAACACTTTTTTTCTCAAAATCCACAGAAAGGGGCAAAGCGTAGGAAAGGACGTCCTACGCTTTGGGATTTTTCTTTTTTTCGGCCTGTTTTTTCCTTGTCATGGGGATATCAAAGGCTTTTTTTCGGCCCATTTTATAGGCCTTGCGCACCAGGGCGCTTTCTTCTTCGGTCAATTCCCGTTGTAAGTCCTTTTCCATCTGTTCGAGCAAGGCCGGGAAGTAAGGCCGGGTGAGGGGCTCTTTTTTGGGGCCCAAGTCCGAAGGCTGGAACAAGGAAACCGATAGGGGTGGACGGGCCGTTTTTTGGAACACCAGAGCCGTATAGTAAGCATCATTGAGGGCGTCATGAAACTGTCGCTCTTGAGGCAGGGCCAAAAGTTCCACGGCCTTTTGCAGGCCCATGCTTTGGCCCGGCGTTTGCGGCTGCAGCGCAGCGCCGGCAATGGCTTGCAAATTCAGATAATTTTTTGTGATGCGGCCATCGTCCAACTGGTGATAATAGATGTTGCGAAACAGCGATTTGATATCGTCGATCCCCCAGCTACAAAGAACGGCCGGCGTTGGGCCGATGAAAGAGACAAAGTCGTCATAGGCGGCCGGGAAGAAAGGCTGTTCTTTTAACATTTCCCGACTCAGTCCCGTCAGTTTTTGCACTTTGGGGTGCATTTTTTGGTATAACGTTGGCTGTACCAAGGCGTTATACTCCTGTACGATTTGTAAGGATTCGTCCAGCTTCACTGCCCCAATTTGAATGATTTCGCAGGGCATCTGCGGATCGGTTGGCGCCGGTTGATCGGGGTGAAAGGAAAAGGCCTGATTAAATTCAAAGTCTACCACAATATAGTGCATCCGTATCCCTCCTGTGTTTCAGTATAACAAACTCTGTCCCCCTTGAAAAGAATTTTTATTGAAAACCAATGGGAAATGGGGTATAGTAAAACAAAAAAATGGAAAAGGAGCGCTGCCAAATGAAGGCATATTTTACCGAGGAAGAAAAAGCTGCCGATTGGAACAAAGTGCTGATTGAAGAGGATGATGTGCTGGTGGAAGGAGAAGTTCTGGAAGGCAGCGGCAAACATTATATCCTCACCGGCAAAGCCACCATCGAAGGAGAAATTTACCACGATTTTCAAGTGGAATTTGAATTGTTGGAAGAACCAGAAGCAGAAACCTGCCAAGCCGTCATGCAGGTGGAATGGGACTGGTATGATTATGTCTGCTGATATTTTTGTATATTTTGAACATTTTTTTGCAAAAAGTTGCGGAAAAAATAACGAATTTAACACTTTAAACCAGTAAAAGATTGTGGTACAATAGTCCCACAACAACAAAGCAAACCAAGGACGGAGAAGAAACGCAGTAGTCGGTTTTGGTGACACGCAGAGAACGGCGCAATGGGTGAAAGCGCCGCCGGACAAAATGCAGACGAATTTCCATTTTGGAGTCCCCGAAGGAAGCTTCGGCGCAGGAGCCGCGCGATATACGGCAAAGAGACATCAGCATAGATTGGTGTAAAAAAAGGTGGTACCACGGTCATTTCGTCCTTTTGCGACGAAATGGCTTTTTTTATTTACTTTTTACAGGGAGGAATGGTTCTACATGAGTGAGAAAGAACAGCTTTCTTCGCCCCAAACGACGGGCATGACGGAAGCGGAGAAAAAAGCCCAAGCGCTTTTGGAGGAAAAAGAAGCAGAAATGCGGGTGCGTGTCTTTGATACAAAGGCCAACGCCATATTATCCATTTTGCTTGTCATTTGGTCTATTTTCCAGCTTTATGCCAATACCATTGGCACCATGAGTGCCATGACATTGCGGGCTTGGCATATTATGTTTTTGCTGGTATTTACGTTTTGCCTCTATCCTACCTTCAAAAAGGAACGGAAGATGCGCAAGGCGCCACCCATTTGGGACTTTGTGTTGGCCGGGTTATCCATTGCCGTTTATGGGTATATGATTAAAAATTATACGGCCATTGCCCTGCGGGGTGGGTATTTGGAGACCATCGACTATATCGTAGCCGGTATTGGCATTGTGCTGGTGTTTGAAGCGGCGCGCCGGGCCTGCGGCAGTTTGGCCGTGCTGGCGCTGGTATTTTTGGCCTATAACTTCTTGGGCCCATTGATTCCAGGGGAGTTGGGACATACCGGGTTTCCATTAAGCCGGGTGCTTTCCCATATGTTCTGGGGCAGCCAAGGGATTTTTGGCGTCGGCATTGGAGTCAGCGCCACCTATATTTTCCTGTTTGTGGTCTTTGGTGCTTTCTTGAAATACAGCGGTTTTAGCCAGTTTATCAACGACTTGGCCTTAACGCTGGTGGGCAGAAGCCCCGGCGGCCCAGCCAAAGTGGCCGTCATTGCCAGTGCCTTGCTGGGTATGATTAACGGTAGCGCCATCGCCAACGTGGCTACCACCGGTACCATCACCATCCCTCTGATGAAACAGACCGGTTATAAGGCAGAATTTGCGGCAGCCGTAGAAGCCGTTGCTTCCACCGGCGGCCAGTTTGCCCCACCCATCATGGGGGCCGTGGGCTTTGTGATGGCAGAATTCCTTGGCGTTAGCTATACAAAAGTCATGATTGCTGCTGCCATTCCCGCCTTTTTGTATTACTTAACGCTGTTGTTTTCGGTGCACTTTGAAGCAAAGAAATTGGGCCTGAAAGGTCTTTCCAAAGAAAACATTCCAGACGCGTTGGTGGTGTTAAAAACAAGAGGTCACCTGATTTTACCTTTGGTGGTGCTGATGGTGATGATGTTTATGGGTTATACACCGTTATATGCGGCTGTGGCTGCCATTTTTGCCACCGTCATCGCTTCTTGGTTTCGAAAAGATACGAGAATGTATCCAACCACCATTTTGCAGGCTACCGTCGAAGGGGCCAGAGGCGCCATCAGCGTTGGCGTTAGCTGTGTCATCATCGGTGTCATCATCGGTACCGTTTCTTTGACCGGTTTGGGGTTAAACTTTGGTTATATTGTGCTGCGGGTGGTTGGCGAAGGCCAGTTGCTTTTGGGCGGCTTGATGGTAATGATTATGAGCACCATTTTGGGCATGGGCGTGCCAGGTGTGGCCGCTTATGTCATTGTGGCGGCTGTGGCTGTGCCGGTACTGCAAAACGTGGGTGCCATCCCCATGTCGGCCCATATGTTCTGCTTGATTTATGCTTGCCTTTCCAACATTACGCCACCGGTTGCCATGAGTAGCTATGTGGCCAGCGGCATTGCCGATTCCAACCAGACCAAAACGTCCCTCATTGCCGTGAAATTAGGGTTGACCGGCTTTATTTTGCCTTTCTTCTTCCTCAATAACCCGGTGCTTTTGATTGGTACCGTGGAAGGTATTGGCGCCTTGGAAACGCTGCAGGCCTTTGTGACGGCAAGCCTTGGTGTCATTGCTTTGTCGGCGGCGCTGCAGGGTATGATGTTGAAAAAATGCAATATCGTCGAACGGGTCATTTTGTTGGCCGCCGCTGTGTTAGCCATTGATCCGGGCACCATTACAGACTTGTTGGCTGTGGCCGGGTTTGTGCTGGTACTGATTTTCCAAAAAGTAACGATGATGCGGCAAAAAGCCACCGTTTCGGAATAACAAAAGAGTGAAAAGGAGAGAGGAATTTATGAAACGACTTGTAACGATGCTGGCGATTTTGACCATGGGGGTATCACTGCTTTCCGGCTGTGCTTCCACCACCCAAGAAGGGGCCAGCGAAGGTGCAACGGAAAGCACCGAAAGCACCGAAACGGCCACAGAAGGCGAAGAAACTGCTTCCGCCTCCGGCGATGTGGTGACCATCAACTTCCCAACGGCTGCCACCACCGGCGCCGTATACCCACTGGGCAGCGCCATTGCCAACCTTTGGAACACCCAATTGGATAACGTGCGCGCCAGCGCGCAAGCCTCCAACGGCGGCGTGGAAAACTTGAACCTCATTGCCGACGGCCAGGCGCAAATGGGTGTGGCTGTGACCAGTATCATGTATGAATCTTACCATGGCACCGGCACCTTTGAAGGCCGCCCCAACGAAGATCTGCGGGTTTTGGCCGGACTTTACTATAATCCAAACCAGGTAGTTGTCAGCGAAGAAAGCGGCATCACCTCTCTTTCGGAACTGAAAGGCAAAAACTTTGCCCCAGGCTCTGCCGGTGGTACCAGTGAAGTGGAAACCAGAATCCACCTGACGGCCCTTGGCATGAATTATCCCGATGACATCAAAGCCCAGTTTGTAGGCTTCACCGAAGCCACCGACTTGCTGCGCAATAAACAGTTGGACGGCGCTTGGATCATGGCCGGTGTGCCGACGGCAGCCGTAACGGAAATCACCTCCACCGCCGGCGGGAAACTCATCGGTATGGACGAAAGCTTGATTGAACAGTTGAAAGAAGAATATCCTTGGTATGCCGAATACACCATTCCTGCCGGCACCTATGACGGCCAGGACGAAGATATCTTGACTTCTGCCATCAAAATTACCCTTTGCACCACCGCCGATTTGGATGCCGATACGGTGTATAACCTGACCAAAACCTTCTGGGAAAACATCGATACCTTGGCAGAAACCAACAGCGTGTTAAAAGGGGTAACGGTGGAAGATGCTGTGACCGACTTGGCCGGACTGCCACTGCATGAAGGGGCAGAACGCTACTACAAAGAAATTGGCGTGTTGGAATAAACCGACAGAAAGGGAGATTGTTCCATGATTCAAATTGGTTTGACCGGGGTCTACTTTGACGGCGCCAAAAAGGCGTTGATGGAAAACGTGCCAGAAGGCTCTGAGTTGGATTTTGTCCATGGCCCTGAAGAATATGACAAGCTGGCCCATGGCAGCTATATCAGCAACCGTCTGGCGGTGGATTCCCAAACATGTTC
>CALWLF010000094.1 GCA_944381455.1 uncultured Clostridia bacterium
TTTTGATGCTGAATCCCTGTGGGAATCCCACGGCCGTTATCCCGCACACAGATGATGTTGCCCGGTTCAATGGTCACATCAATTTCACTGCAAAAGCCAGCCAATGCTTCATCGACCGCATTGTCAACGATTTCATAAACCAAATGATGCAACCCTCTGCTGCTGGTGGAACCAATATACATACCAGGGCGTTTGCGCACAGCCTCCAGCCCTTCCAGTACTTGTATTTGATTCTCGTTATACTCTCTTGACATGGTCTGTTCTCTCCTTGCTTCATCCGATACATAAAAAACGCCTGTCACATCCGACAGGACCATTCCGCTGATGTCTTACAAAAACCATGGTCAAACAAAGCCGGAAACACATTGTTTGACTGCAAAACAAAACTCTTTCTTTGCCGCTTTTGCGTTTCTTCCTATGTGGTAAAACATGCAGTTGAGGATAGAAAAAAATAGAAAAAGACGATGACAAAGGCATCATTTCTTTCTTTTTTTCTCCCTTTTGTTTTTTTAAAACCACAATTTTTTTCTTATTTATTATAACACAAAAATGGGCTTTTTACAAGGCAAAAGACAGGATTTTCACTGAGAAAGCCGTTGTTTTCTTTTTCATACGTCTTGCTGTATCCCCACTCATAAAAAAAGAATCGAGCTAAAAAAGGGCTTAAAATGGAAAATAAGAAAATTGGGAAAAAATAGGTTTTTATTCTGCACCTGTTTCATCCAAACTTCAGCAGTTTTGAAAAAAAGACACCTGATTCATACAAAAATCAGGTGCCAGCCGTCTTCTTATTTCCTTTTCCAACCAATAAACCTTGTGAAAAATAAAACATTTTTCTTTTGATATGTCTTTCTACAAAAAACAATCAAAATAAATAAAATAAAACAAAAAATATGTTTTTGTATAAAAGACACTTATTCTGTCTTTTCCAATAAAATTTTTCCTTGTTTCACGTGAAAAATTCTAGCTTTTTTTGCCAGCTGTTCCACCGGTCCTTCCACACCGGTGCAGGTCAAAATGGTCTGCACTCCATGGATGGTCTCCACCAGGTCCTGCTGCCGCCGGTCATCCAGTTCGCTTAAAACATCGTCCAGCAGCAAAATGGGTTTTTCTTTGGCTTCTTGCTGAATGAGAGAAATTTCTGCCAGTTTGGCAGAAAGGGCAGCCGTTCTCTGCTGTCCCTGAGAACCAAAGGACTTGACATCAATGCCATTGACCAAAAAAACCAGATCGTCTTTATGGGGCCCATGGGACGTGCTGCCATACGAAATATCTTTCTCCAGGTTCTGTTTCCATTTTTTCCGCAGCTCCGAAGCCATGCAATGGGGACGGTATTGCAGCTGCAACCGTTCCAGCCCATTGGTGATGCCGCCATGGATAGACTGGGCCACGGCAGAAAGGCTTTCCGTAAAACGAAGGCGGCTATCGATTAGATAGGCAGCATACTGCTCCAGCTGCTCATCCCAGGCATCCAAAGTATCTTTCAGCGTCCGCTGTTTTTGAATCTGTTTTAAAAGGCGGTTGCGCTGCTTCAATACTTTATAATACTGCTGCAAATGGTAATAATACACCTGGCTTAGTTGACATAATTCCATGTCTAAAAAACGCCGCCGTTCTCCCGGCCCCTGTTTGAGCAGCTGCAAATCTTCAGGCGAAAAGAGCACCGTATGCAGCGTTCCAAATAATTCTCCGCTGCGGCGGACAGAAACGCCATTGACGGCAACGCCTTTTTTTTCTTCTTTTTTCAAATGCACATCAATTTTGTCAATCCGCTGCCGCCGGTCGACAAAGGCGCGGATATGGGCTTCTTTTTTTTCAAACTGCACCAGCTGGCTGTCCAGCCGGGTGCGGTGGCTGCGCCCCGTGGCACAGACCATCACCGCCTCCAGCACATTGGTTTTGCCCTGGGCATTTTGACCATACAGCAAATTCATGCCGGAAGAAAAGGACAAATCGGCTCTGTCAATATTCCGAAAATCAGCCAGCAGCAATCGAGAAAGAATCATATGTCATCCCTCGATTTCCACCAAAACTTTGCCAAAGCCTTTCACTTCCACCACATCGCCGGGGTGGATTTTTTTGCCTCGCTGCAGCTCCACAGCACCATTGACGAAGACATCACCATTTGTGATTAAAAATTTTGCATCCGATCCCTGGCCCACCAAATTGGCCAGCTTTAAAAGCTGTCCCAGTTTGATCCATTCGGTATGGATAATAACCGTATCCATATTGTCCACCTCCTACAGACGCAATGGCAAAATCAAATATTTATACCAATCGCCTTCTTCTGCTTTGATGATGCAGGGGCTCAAAGAAGAATGGAAGAAAATGGCCACTTCTTCTTCTTCCACTGCCCGCAGCGCCTCGATGCAGTAGCGAGGGTTAAAGGCAATCTGTAAATCATTGCCTTCTGTAGAAAGATACAGTTCTTCATGGGCAGAACCAATTTCCGTCGAAGAAAGCAGCGTCATTTTTCCATCGGTAATTTCCAGTTTTACAGGAACTTTTCTGGCATCCCGGGAAACCAGTGTAGCCCGTTCCAATGCAGAAATCAAATCGGTGCGGTTTGCCACCACTTTTGTTTTATAATCGGTGGTAAAGGTCTGTTCATATTTGATATATTCGCCTTCAATGAGGCGGCTAACCACCAAGTTGCCGGAAATATCAAACAGCACATGTTTGTCTGTCAAATAAATTTTCGTTTCTTCTTCGCTGTCGCGGAGGATTTTTGCAATTTCCCGCAATGTTTTAGCCGGAATGATGGCTTTTTGTGCCGTTTCGCTGGTGACTGCCTCGCATTTTTTATAGGAAATGCGGTATCCGTCTACGGCAACCAGACTCATATACCCATTTTGAATTTCCATCAACTCTCCATTGAGCACCGGCTTGCTTTCATCCATAGAAACACTGAAAATGGTTTCTGTAATCAATGCCTTTAATTGTTGTTCTTTCACGGACACAAACGCCGATTGTTCCACTTGCGGCAAAGCCGGAAATTCGCTGCCGTCTTGGCCCATCAGCTGAAATTGAGAAGTTCCGCTGGTAAGGGTGATGGTGTTTTTTTCTCCACAAACGATGGATATTTCTTCACCATTGACTCTGCGCACAATGTCGCTAAACAATTTGGCATCCAGCGCGATTTCACCCTGGTTTTCCACTTTGGCATCAACGAGAGCCGATTCAATGCCCATTTCCAAATCATTGGCTGTCAAACGAAAGCCATTGGATTCGGTTCGGATTAAAATGCACTCTAAAATAGGCAGTGTGGTGCGGGTGCTGACTGCTTTGGAAACAATGTTGATGGCGTTTAGCAGCTGCCCACGGTCACAAGTAAATGATAACATGTGGATATCTCCTTTCTGGATAGATCAAATGATATATATAGTTGATTTTAGTCGTAGTAGTAATAGGGGGTGTGTACCTGGTGGATAAGTAGAAGAGAGTCAGAAAAATTAGGAATCATCCCTTGGGATAACTTGGTAGATAAGTTGGAAAGTCAAAAGCAAGTTGTCCACTTCATCCACAGAGGATTGTGACCATCTGTTTTTATCCACAAAGACTGCACCAAAGATCCACAACAAAAACGTGGAAAACTAGGTTCTGGTTGTGAGAAGAAAAAGGAAAGAAAAAGATCCCCCTCCCCCCGGTATCTAATTCTAAAAAAAGGAAGAACAAATGTTTTTTGATAGCGTAAGAAAACCACTCTGCTGCGTGATTTTTTTACGTTTTTGTTCAAATGCCCTTGATACGTTTTTCCAGTTCCAAAATGGTTTTTTGCAAATCCGGCTCTTTTTCCATGTCTTTTTCGATTTTGTTGCAGGCGTGGAGCACGGTGGTATGGTCCCGGCCGCCGAAGTCCTCGCCGATTTTGCTTAAGGCCAAATCCAGATGCTTGCGGCAAAGGTACATGGCAATTTGTCTGGGGTAGGCAATGTTTTTTGGTTTTTTGTTGCCGCGGATGTCGGCGGAAGAAATTTGGTAATAGTTGCAGACCACGTCCATGATAAAATCGGTGGTGATCTGTTTTTGGTTTTGGTCGCCGTAAATGTCTTTTAAGGCTTCTTCGGCCAATTCCACTGTGATTTCCCGGTTGGTCAGCTGGGAATAGGCAGAGATGCGGGTTAAGGCGCCCTCCAGTTCTCGGATGTTGGTTTCAATGCAGCGGGCAATGTAGGAGAGAACGCTGTCGCTGACCACACAGCGCTCGCTTTTGGCTTTGTTGCGCAAAATGGCAATTCTCGTTTCTAAGTCGGGAGACTGGATGTCGGCAATGAGTCCTCCTTCAAAGCGGCTGCGCAGCCGGTCTTCCAAAGTTTTGATTTCTCTTGGCGGCCGGTCGGAGCTTAAGATGATTTGTTTTTGAGAGCCGTGCAGGGCGTTAAAGGTATGGAAAAATTCTTCCTGCGTCCGTTCTTTTTGGGCGATAAACTGAATATCGTCAATGAGAAGCACATCAATGTTGCGGTATTTATTGCGGAATTCTTCGTTTTTGTTGTTGCTGATGGAGTTGATCAGTTCGTTGGTGAAGGTTTCGCTGGTGACATAAAGGACCTTGGCCGAAGGGTTTTTGGCCAGGATGTAGTGGGCGATGGAGTGCATCAAGTGGGTTTTGCCCAAACCTACGTTGCCGTATAAAAACAGCGGGTTATAGGCTTTGGCCGGCGCTTCGGCTACGGCCAGGCTTGCCGCATGGGCCATGCGGTTGCTGTTGCCCACCACAAAAGTTTCAAAAACATATTTGGGATTTAAATTGGGATCCAAAGGGGTGTTGTCGGCAGGCATTTGATTGTCTCTGCAAATTTCTTCTGTTACGACGCTGATATCAAAGTCCTGATTGGAAACTTCCCGAAAGGCGTTTTTCATCAGACGCAGATATTTGCTTTCCAGCTGTTCTTTGGCATAATCGTTTTCTGCCATCAAAATCAGATCATGGCCGTCGATTTTGACTGCCATTGTCGGCTCAATCCAAGTGCTGTAGTCGATGCTGGAGACACTGTTTTCCAGCAGCTGTTTTGTTTGTTTCCAAAGAGATGATAAATCCATGGTTTCCTCCCAGTGGTACTATTATAAAAAGGTAGTTATCAACAAAATGTGTATAACTTGTGCATAACTGATTTGTGAATAGGTTGCAAAACTACAAAAAATGTAAGCTCATTGATATAATATAGCAAATTTCCGTCCATTTATCAACCGAGCAAAAGGGAGAAAAGAAAAGTTATACACCGTTCTTTCACTGGCAGAGATGGCGCTTTGTGGAAAAAACGTCTGTTTTTGTGGAAAAAAAGCGAAAATTGGATGACAGATATTTTTTTGTGGATAGGCAGAGAAGGGGAAAAAATTTGTGAAATTCCTTGACGAAAGGGCGTTTCTTGCATATAATAAAAAAAGCGCTTATTTGCAAAAAAAGTATGCCAAACAGATGAGAAGGAGGTGCTCGACCGATGAAAATGACATTCCAGCCGAAAAAAAGACAAAGATCTAAAGTACACGGCTTTCGTAAAAGAATGGCAACTGCCAACGGCAGAAAAGTTCTGGCAGCCAGAAGAAGAAAAGGCAGAAAAGTGTTGTCCGCATAAGGTGCAGCCGTAAGAAAAAAGGAAAAAGGAAGTCAAAAGCGGTGTTGATTGGGTTAGGAACAAAGACACCGGCTTTTGCCTGTTTTCTGTTTTTGAAAAACGGAAACGCAAAACATGACAAAGGGCCGCAGTTTGTGGCCTTTTCATATTTTCAGAAAGAGGGATAAGCCGTGAAGTTTACCCAGTCGCTGAAGAAAAATTTTCAGTTCGGATTTGTATACAACAAAGGCAAATCGGTGGCCAACCGGTTTCTGGTTGTGTATGTAGTGAAAAATAAAAAAGATCATTCACAAAATCGGCTTGGCATTACAGTAAGCAAAAAAGTGGGCAAAAGCGTGGTTAGAAGCAGGGTAACCCGCTTGATCAAAGAAAGTTATCGTTTGAATGAGCATCGGTTAAAACCAGGATATGACATTGTGGTGATTGCGCGGGTAAACGCCAAAGACGCCTCGTATCATGACATTAACCGCGCTTTATGGAACCTGCTGAAAAAACAGGATTTGTGTTTGACAACAGAAAAGTAAGGGAAAGGGCAAAGGAGGAATGATTTGTGGGAAAACGCATCTTTCTGCTTTGTATTCGATTTTATCAACAGGCTATTTCTCCCATGAAGCGGCCATGCTGCCGTTTTGTGCCGACTTGTTCCCAATATGCCTATGAGGCCGTGACAAAATATGGCGTCATCAAAGGCGGCTACTTAAGTTTGAGAAGAATTTTAAAATGCCATCCCTTCCATGAGGGCGGCTATGACCCCGTACCATAGAAAACAGCGTAGGAGCGTATGAAGGAGGCAAACCATTGTTTGAGGGAATGTTGGCTTCTGGCTTGATGAGTCTTACCACCCGGCAGCCGGGTATGATTGTGGGGCCCATTGCCAGTTTGCTGGGCGTGATTTATAACGCCGTGTTTAATTTCATTTACGGTATCATCCAAAGCAATTCTTTGGGCATTGCCATCATTGTCTTTACCATTTTGGTGAAATCTGTATTGGTGCCGCTGGTGTATAAACAGCAGAAGGCCACCTTCCAAATGCAGAAATTACAGCCGGAAATGGCAAAAATCAGAAAAAAATACGAAAAAAAGAAAGATCCAGAAAGCCAGCAGAAAATGGCGCTGGAAATGCAGAAGCTGCAAAAGGATAACAACATCAGCATGTTTGGCGGATGTCTGCCGCTGCTGGTGCAGCTGCCCATTTTGTACGCCCTCTTTTATATCTTTCAGCAAGCGTATTTATATATTGATGTGGTGGGCCAAAATTATGAAGCTATCACCAATGTCATTATGAGTATGCCAACCCAGCTGCGGCTGGATTTATTGACCGATGCCATCATGAACCACAAAATGACGGTGGATGTGGCCAGCAATTCGGAAGTGCTGTTATTGGTCAACGAACTGACCAAGACAGAATGGAGCACCCTTGTTTCTGCCGCTGGAGACTTTGCCTCTCAGCTGACGCCGCTGCTGGAACAAAAAGCCAGCATTGAAACGTTTTTGGGCATCAGCTTGGTCAACAGTCCCGGGCTTTCTTTCCCAGGCATTTTGGTGCCCATCTGCGCCGGTTTAACCACCTATTTGTCCACCTATATCCTGACCAAAGAATCGGCAGCCCAGCAAAGCGCTGCCATGGGCGAAGAAGATCCGGCGGCCACTGCCATGCAGTCTATGAAAATGATGAACTATATGATGCCTATCGTTATGGGTGTGATGTGCATCAACATGCCGGCCGGTCTTGGCATTTACTGGACGGTCAGCAACTTGATTCAGGTGGTACAGACCATGGTGCTGCATAAACACTTCAAAAACCGCGCAGAAAGGGAGGCGCAGTAAGCAATGGATATGATTGAAAAAAGCGGAAAAACCGTAGAACAGGCTTTGGCTGCGCTGATGCAGGAGCTTCATGTGTCTTCTTTGGACAAACTGGAATATGAAGTGGTGGAAGAAGGGGCCAAAGGCTTCCTTGGTTTTGGCAGCCGCGACGCTGTAGTACGAGGCAAAGTGAAATATAACCCAGAAGAAATTGCAAAAAATTTCCTGCGGGAAATGTTTGTGGCCATGGGTATCGTGGTCCAGATTGAAACCAAGCGAAAAGAAAAACAGCTGCTCATCAATTTAAGCGGGGAAGATATGGGGATTTTGATTGGCAAGCGGGGCCAAACCCTCGATTCCATTCAATACTTGGTAAATCTTGTGGTGAATAAAGGCAATTCTCCTTATCTCAGTGTGATGCTGGATACGGAAAATTATCGCCAAAGAAGAAAAGAAACGCTGGAATCCTTGGCCTATCATTTGGCAAAAAGAGTCAAACAAAGCGGCCAGAAAGTGGTGCTGGAGCCGATGAATCCCTATGAAAGACGGATCATCCATTCCAGCTTGCAAAACAACAAATACGTTACCACTTATTCCGAAGGGGAAGAACCGTTCCGCAACGTGGTAATTGACTTGAAAAAATAAGAGGTACCGTGGGATTTTTTGCGTCCCACGGTCTTTTTTCCATAAGGAGGTTTTTTGATGAGAAAGGCAACAAGCCTCGATGACATCATTGCGGCCATTTCCACCCCCATCGGCCATGGCGGCATTGCCATTGTGCGTCTAAGCGGGCAAGGGGCTGTGGAATTGGCAAACCGTGTCTTTCGCGGCTGTGATTTGACAAAACAACAAAGCCATACCATCCATTTTGGCCATATCCAGGATCCTAAGACAAAACAAGATGTGGACGAGGTGCTGGTCAGCGTGATGCTGGCGCCAAAAACATATACAAGAGAAGATGTGGTGGAAATCAACTGCCATGGCGGCCATCAGGCGGCAGGTAAAACATTGGAAGTGCTCCTTGGCCAAGGCGCCCGTCTGGCCGAACGGGGCGAATTTACCAAGCGGGCCTTTTTAAACGGCCGCATCGACTTGTCCCAGGCAGAAGCCGTTATCGATTTGATTGAGGCCAAAACAGATTTGGGGCGCCAGTCTGCCGTTAACCAGCTGGAAGGCGGGCTGAAGAAAAAGGTCTATGATATCCGGGACCGGCTGCTTTCGGTGATGGCCTCCATTGAAGTAAGCATCGATTATCCAGAACACGACGTGGAAGAAGAAACCTATGAAAGTCTGAAAGAAAAAATCGGCGCCCTGCTGGCAGAAACCAATCGTCTGCTTTCTTCGGCCAACCAGGGTAAAATCATCCGCGACGGCATTTCCACAGTGATTTTGGGCAAACCCAACGTGGGCAAAAGCTCTCTGTTAAATTTCCTGTTGGAAGAAGAGCGGGCCATTGTCACCGACATTGCCGGCACCACCAGGGACACGGTGGAAGAGATGATCAACATTGGCGGGGTGCCGGTGCGGCTGGCCGATACGGCAGGGATCCGTTCTACAGAAGATTTGGTGGAAAAAATCGGCGTGGAAAAATCAAAACAATATGCCATGAATGCCGATTTGGTGCTTTTGGTCATTGATACTTCCACACCTTTGAGCGCCGAGGACCGGGAGATTTTATCCTGGGTGGACCGGGAAAAGGTGTTGGTGCTGCTCAATAAAATCGATTTGGGAACGGACTTTGATACCACAGAATTGGATCAGATGTTTCCAAAGGAAAATCAGATTTCCATCTCGGCCAAGGAAGGCACCGGCATCGATGCCCTCAGCGAGCGGCTGAAAGAAATGTTTTTGGGCGGAGAAGTGGAAAGTAGCGAAGAAGTGCGCATCAACCAAGTGCGCCATCAAACGGCCCTGCAGCAGGCCAAAGAAAGCATGGAAAAAGCCCTGCATACGGTGGAAATTCGGATGCCAGTGGACTTTGTCAGCATGGATTTGATGGAAGCCTATGAACATTATGGCGAAATTACCGGCGACAGCGTAGATGAAGCATTGATTGACCGAATTTTCTCGGAATTTTGTCTTGGAAAATAAGCATTGGAACAGAAAAAGAAACAACGAGAAACGTCTCAAACGCCAAAGGCGTTTTGGATAGAAGGAGTGTGACTTTCATGTCAGGTTATTTGGCCGATACTTGCGACGTGGTGGTCGTTGGCGGGGGGCATGCCGGGTGCGAAGCGGCTTTGGCGGCGGCCCGTCTGGGGCATAAAACCATTTTG
>CALWLF010000095.1 GCA_944381455.1 uncultured Clostridia bacterium
GGTAACCATGGACAGGCTTGCGCTTTTGCTGGGGAAAAGTTAGGGATGCATGTGACGGTGCTAGTACCCAATGATACACCCTTGATTAAGGTAAACAATGCACGCCGGATGGGTGCAGAAGTGATTCTGTGGGATCGCTCTTATGATAAACGTTGGGCTAAGGTACATGAAGAAGTGGCAGAACATGGTTACACCATTGTACATCCTTATGAAGACCCTATGGTAATGGCTGGCCAGGGCACCATTGCACTAGAAATTATGGAAGATTTGGAAGATTTGGACACCATCATCGTGCCAATTGGTGGCGGCGGTCTGATTTCCGGTATTTCCACCGCAGTAAAAGCACTGAAACCTTCCGTTCGCGTCATTGGTGTGCAGGCTTCTGCCAGCGCTGCTTATGCTGAAAGCCGTAAAGTGGGCAAACCAGTGGAAGTTCCTTGCTTGCCAACGGTAGCCGATGGCCTTTCTTGCCGTCGTCCAGGCAACAACCCTTATCCAATCATCGAAAAGAATGTAGACGATATTGTTGCGGTGGAAGAAAAAGATATTTTGGAAGCAACCAAAATGGTAGCAAAAGAAGCCAAACTGGTGGCAGAACCTTCTGCTTGTGTAGGCATTGGAGCTATTTTAGGTGGAAAGATCAAAGTACGTCCTGATGAAAAAGTGGCTTTTGTTTTGACCAGTGGTAACTGGGATATTGATATGCTGGGGAAAGTATACAATGATATTCCAGTGGAAGGCGTAGAATAAAACAAACAGATTTGTTTTACGAAAGGCAGGTAACATTTTTATGGAAACATTATTGTTAAATAAAGACGAAGTAGGCAGTTTGATTGATCTGGATAAAGTACAGGCCGCAGTGGAAGATGGTTATCGTTCTTTTAACAGCGGAATGGTAGAACAGCCCCCCTTTATGGCTCTGCATGTCCCAGGCAGCAAATCTGGTGTTGACTTTAAGGCAGGTTTGGATTTGGGCAGCAATTTTATGTCTATTAAAGCTTCTACTGGTGGCTTTGACAAAAATCCAGAATTGGGCCTACCTCGTGGTATGAACACCGTTTTACTGTTTGAGGCTAGTACTAGTGCACTGCGTTGTATCATGGACGGTACTTGGATTACTGGTTGCCGGACTGGTGCGGCCGGGGCTATTTCTGCCAAATATTTGGCCAGAAAAGATGCCAAAATTTTGGGTATGATTGGTGCCGGAAACCAGGCTCGTCGTCAGTTGCGCGCCGTTCGTCGTGTCCGTGACATCCAGGAAGTGTATGTTTGGGACGCCTTTGAACCCGTGTTGGATGGATTTATTGAAGAAATGAGCAAAGAAACTGGTTTGCCAATCCATAAATGCGCGACGGCAGAAGAAGCCGTGCGTCCTGCCGATATCCTCTTTACCGTAACCCTTGGCCGTATGGGCCCTGTGGTAAAACGGGAATGGGTGAAACCAGGTACCCACATTGCCTGCATTGGTGCCGATATGCCAGACAAACAGGAAATGCATCCAGATGTGTTCCTTGGTGCAAAAATCGTCAATGACTCCATCGATCTTTGCATCAAAAATGGGGAAACCCATCATGCCGTAGAAGAAGGCATCATCAAAGTGGAAGACATCCATGGCGAAATTGGTGAAATCATTTTGGGCAAAAAACCAGGCCGTGAAAATGATGAAGAAATCACCATTTTCGATACCGTTGGTATGGCCATCCAAGACATCGCAATGGCATCCATGCTTTACAAAAATGCATTGGAACAAGGTCTTGGCACCAAATATGCTTTCTTTGAATAATTGCTTAAACCAAGAGAATCACATATTCTCTCCTTCAAATCTCCCGGAATTTCTCCTAACCCGGGAGATTTTTTTTGCTTTACAATATCGATATTCGATGTTATACTGAAGATAGAAAAATAACGATATTCGATATAAAAGGGGGTGAGCCTGTGGCCAGAGAGAAGTTTCAAACTTTGACAGAGCAGATGTTTTATATTTTGCTTTGTCTGCGCAAAGAATGTTGTGGCGTGGATGTGATGGCTCAAGTCAGCCAGTTGACCAACGGCCGGGTGCAGGTGGGCCCGGGAACGCTCTATAGCTTGCTAGAGCAATTTACAAAAGAGCATTGGATTCGGGAGACAAAAACGGAAAACAGGAAAAAAAGTTATCTCATTACAGAAGAAGGCGAGGCAAGACTGGCAGAGGAGTATTTGCGGCTGCGGTTTTTGATTGCGGATTATGAACGGTGGGGGGTGGCAGGAAATGAAGAAGAGACGGATGGAATCTTTTGTGATGTATGACGCCGAAGGCGTGGAAAAACATCTGGAGAAGATGGCAAAAAAAGGATACTTTCTTACGAAAGTAGGGCGTAGTTTTTGGACGTATGAAAGGAGAGAGCCAAAGGAGGTACGCTATGCTGTGGGGTATTTCCCCGATGCCTCCGATTTTGACCCAGGCCCTACCCGTTCCCAGGCCACGTATCAAGATTTTTGCAGTGCCGCCGGGTGGCAATTTGTGGGTCAATGGAGCCAGATGCAGATTTTTTACAATGAAAATCCCAATGCGGTGCCTTTGGAAACGGATGAGCAAACGAAACTATCCATTACGGCCAAGGCCATGAAAAAAGGCTTTTTGCCGGCCACACTGGTGGGGATTGTCTGCTGCTTGATTGAGCTTGGTCTTGGGATAAACCGCGTAATGGACGATTTTTTGTATGAAACGGCGGCCTATTTTTCCGTTTGGTTTTTGTTCATCTGGGTTTGGATTTTGCTGCTCATGGTCTGGATGTTAGCAGATTATGGCGTTTGGTATTTTCGCTCCAAACACCAGGTGGCAGAAGGCGGCAGTTGTTTTCACGGGGGAAGCAACCTGCGCAAGTGGGTGCAGCGGGTATTTGTGTGGGTGACGATGCTTTCCGTCTTCACGCTATATCACCATCCCCCCTTTGGAACGTATGCAGTGTTACTATTGCTACTCTTTCCTGTTATGATGTTGCATACCATGGCCATTGACGGCCTGCGCAACTGGATGCGGAAAAGGGA
>CALWLF010000096.1 GCA_944381455.1 uncultured Clostridia bacterium
AAGAAAAATTAAAATCCTGCCGAAGCTCTCATTTAAAATTTCTTCGTTCGACTTGCATGTGTTAAGCACGCCGCCAGCGTTCATCCTGAGCCAGGATCAAACTCTCAAATTAAAAATTTTGATGAAATCGAAATTTTTATGATTATTTTTGCAAAGCAAAAATAAGAATACCGATTTCACGAGTGTCCTGTCAGAAGAATCTGACATACTTTTTCCAAAGAATTACTTCGTAGCGGCTGAACCGCTACTGGAATGATGGGTTTGGTTTAAAATCAACTGTTCAGTTTTCAAGGTTCCATTTTGTTGCCGTTCTGTTTTTCTTATCACCTTACCGGCAACATATTTATCTTACCACAACCGGTTTATTTTGTCAACACTTTTTTCAAAGTTTTTTCAGATTTTTTTATCTGATGACCAGCCACCGGCTGCCGCCCTCATTATTATGTTCTGTTTGGTGAGGACAAGATATAATTATACTCACATTCCCTGAAAAGTCAACCCTTTTTTTCACTTTTTTTCAAAAAAAGCTTTTCTTTTCTTTTTCTACCTATATATAGTAGTTTTTACAAAAATTTTATCAATCCCTCGTTTCCCTTTGACAGAAAAACCCCCTTTGCCAAACAAGCAAAGGGGGGTTTTTGCTTTCTTTGTTTTTACCGTACAAAGTTAATGACCAGTGCAAGGATCATAAACAGGGCACCAAAGATTTTTGTGTACCGGCTCAAAGCGCCTTCCATGGAGTTGGCTTTGTTTTTACTCCAATAGGAATCTGCACTGCTGGCACCACCTACGGCACCCAAACCAGCGGCACGATTATTTTGAAGCAGAATGATAATAATCAGCAAAATGGCAATGATGGCCAAAACGCCGGATAATACCATACCGATTGTACTCATGGTGTTCATTCCTCCCATAGTTCTTTCGTTCTAAAATCCAGTGGGTTATATTATATCATATCCCGTTTGGCAAAATCAAGCCTTTTACTTGAAAAAAAGAGGAAAACCAAAAGCAGTTTCTCAAAAAGAAACCATTGTTTTTATTTTTTCTCTTGGAAATTGCGATAACAGTCTTCAGAAGAAAACAGCCTCAGCAAAATAAAATGGCTGCAATCCTTTGTAAGCAAGGACTACAGCCATCTTTGTTTTCTTAGGAAACTGCGCCGAACCTATGTCGGCTTTCCTGCAAACATCTCATCTCATTTCTTCCAACATGCTCTGCACTTTTGCCAAAATGTCTGGGTTAACCATGCCAGGTTCTGTACCTACATAAGATTCATAAACTGGCTGAACGGCTTCCACAAAAGGTGCTTTATCCACTTCTGTAATTTCCACACCCTTTTCTGTCAAAGTGTCAATCAACGTGGTGTTCATTTCATCCAGCACTTGTCTTTCGTATACCTTTGCTTCATCTGCTGCTTCCTGCAAAGCGGCCTGCATATCTTCTGGCATACTGTCAAAATATGTCGTGGAAACAAACAACGGCGCCGGTGCATAGAAATGTTCTGTCAAAGACAAGTATTGCTGTACTTCATACAATTTGGAAGATTCGATGATGGCCAGCGGGTTTTCCTGGGCATCGATGGTTTTTTGCTGCAAAGCCGTAAACAGTTCGCCCATGGCCATTGGTGTCGGATCAGCGCCCATCACCGCAAAGCTTTCCATATGGATCGGGCTTTCCATGGTACGGATTTTAATGCCCTGCAAATCTTCCGGTTTGTTTACTGCATGCTTGCTGTTGGTTACATTACGGAATCCGTTTTCAAACCACGCCAACCCTTTCAAGCCGGCACTTTCTACGCTGCCCAAAATTTCTGTTCCCAATTCACTGTCGCAAACGGCTCTGGCCTCTTCGGTAGTATTAAATAAGAAAGGTAAGTCGAACACTAAAAAGTCATCGGTAAAACTGGAAAGCACGGCCGTAGAAACCAGCACCATTTCCTGAGTACCCAGCTGCAGCCCTTCCAGCATATCCCGTTCGTTGCCCAACGTGGAGCTGTGGAAAACATCAATGGTAATCTGCCCGTCAGATTTTTCATTGGCCAGCTCTGCCATTTTTTCCAAGCCCAGCTGATAGGGATGGGTATTGGCCAGGACATGGCCCACCCGCAGATGGTATGCCCCTGTTTCTTCCGTGCTTTCCTGCGTTGTGGCTTCCGTTTCTTCTCCGGCAGCTGCGCTTTCTGTGCTTCCCTGCTGGGCAGAGCCGCATCCCGTCATAAGCCCTGCCGCCATGGCCGCTGCCATAAACAATGCCAGTACGTTCCTCTTCATACAAAATTCCTCCCTTTTGGTTTTTGTCGCGAAAACCAGTATTGTTTTGTTTTTGCACAGTTAGTATAACATATAGCCATTTTGTTGTCTTGCCAAAAACTTTTGTCTCCTTTTGTCAATAATATGGAAGTTTTTGTACTGATATAGAAACTTTATACGGTTTTTTGTTGGCCTGACCAAAAAAATCAACGGTCCCTCTCCTCTCCTTGTGGCAACTGCTTCATTGTTTTTAGAAAAAAACAGGCAAATTCTCTTGCTTTTTCTTTCCTAAAAACTTGTTCTTAGAAAAAAACCAAATCCTGTTTCATTTTTCCTGTCTGCCTAAATAAAAACTCCCTGCGGCTTTCGCCGTCAGGGAGTTTTTTTGTTAAATATCCGTAGACAAATCGGTGACATACCCATCTTCATCAATTTCCAATTCCACACTGAAGGAATCATCATCGTCGTAAGCATCTTCCAAACCATCGATATCATCGTCGTAATCGTCGCCGATGTCATAATCACAGCTGCTGTCTAAGTCATATTCATATCTGCCGCTGTCCAAATCCAATGTTACCGTTTCATCGCGGGTATCCATATCATAGATATCGCCTTCCACATAGCAGACATATCCTTCAATGGAAATCACTTCATCATCATCGTTTAGTTCGATGGTAACTTCCATTTCCTTGCCATCATCAATGGCTTCTTCCAAATCATCAAAGTCTCGGATGGTGCTGTTGCTGCCATCGGTGATGTCAATATCACAATCATCACTGTCTTCAAAATCATAGTAGGTGCCAGCCACTCTCACCCGGGAAGTGGTTACATAATCCAACCGGCCATCTTCGTCTCCAGAGGAAGAAGAAGAGGTTTTGCCAATGTATGCCTTGATGACGCATTCATCTTCATCCAAAACCAATTTCACCTTCTGGCCTGTTGTGCTGCCCACTTTGCGTTTGATCTCGTCATAGTCATCGCAGGCAGAACCGTTATAATAGAATTTGCACTGGTCGGCATCGTTGTTTGGATAACGATATTTTTGATCGGTATCATCTTCCAAAATGATGTAACTGCTGGTCAAAGAATACAAATAATCTTCTACTTCGTCCTCATCTTCATCGGCCGGCGTCACATATACCTTGGTTACTTCATCATCATCGTTAAGCACCAGTTTCACATCGTCGCCGCTTTCTGCCTTATCGTCGATGTAGTCGTAATCTTTTTTGGAATTGTTGTAGTAGAACGTACAGTTGTCGCTGTCTTTGTCTTCAAAGTAATAAGTCTTGCTGCTGCCGCTTTTTTTGATGACAATTTTCGTCGAAGAAATGCTGGAGAAGGTGCCTTTTACTTCATCGTCATCCTCATCGGTCACCAGATTGATTTCTTCCACTTCTTCATCGTCATTGAGCACCAATTCCACCGTCATGCCTTCTTCTGCTTCTTTTTTGAAAGAAGAATAGCTGCTGTCATCATCATCGATGTAAAATTCCACATCGTCGTAATCTTTATTTTTAAAGTAATAAGTTTCTGTACTGCCATTGATTTTTACTTTGATTTTAGAATCATACAGTGTGTCCAGCTCTCCACTGATAATCGTTTCCAAGTAAACTTTTTGCGCCTCGTTTCCGCTGAGGTTGACTTTCACTTTATACCCTTCTACAGCGTCAGATTTGAAGGTGCTGTAAGAAACAGACTTGCTGTTAACATAAAAATCACAGTTGTCGCTGTCTTCTTCCTCAAAATAATATGTCTTGGTGCTGCTGCCAACCTTGATACGGATATATTCCTCGCTGATGCTATAAAAAGTGCCTTCTGCCGAAGATTCTGTCTGGCTGGAGCTGCTGCTGGAAGAGCTGCTGGAAGAATTGGCCACCACCGATATCACCGTATCTCCTTGATAGCTGACCAATACCCCGTCGCCCACCTGCACCAAAGACAAACTGGTATTGCTGCCATCACGCAGCGTCGGGGTGCTGTAAGTGCAGTTGAAAGATTTTGTGGTGGAATCGCTTTTTACTGTCAGAATAATTTGATTGCCATAGACCACCAAGTCGGACACTTCCCCAGAAATGGACTGGCTCTGCGTTGAGGTGCCGGTGTTAGCAGAAGTGCCTTTTTTGCATACATCATAAGACTTGGAAACCACCACAGCCATTTCTGCCCGGTTGATGGCATATTTTGGCGTATAGTTGCCGTCAGTATCACCGCTTAAAATGCCCAGCTTGGTCAGCATTGCCACATAAGGCTTTGCCGTAGCGCTGATGGAAGCAGCATCCCCAAAAGAAAGGGTGGGATTAGATTCCAATGTGCCATAATCTTTCAGTGTCCGGCCAAAAATCACTGCCACATCTTCTCTGGTCGCGTTCACATTGGCGCTTCCTTTGGCGTCCACAAAACCTGGAATATCGGAAATGGTCACAATGCCGTTTTCCAAGCCATAAGCCACAGCCGGCTGTGCCCAAGTAGGAATTTTATAGCCGTTCATCACCGAAGTCCATTTTGTTTGAATAGCACTGCTGACCGAGGCCCCGGTGCATTTTTGCATCAGCGCATAGGCCAGCTGCATGGTTTCACAATATGTTACACCATCTCTGGAGCGGAATACCAACTGGTTGTTGTCGTTATAATCGCCTACCATCAAGCCCAAGTCGGCCACAGAATTGATGTACGTTTTTGCCCCTTCCCAAGGCACGTCATTGATATCTGTAAAATTTGCCGCAAAGGCTTGTACACTGCCAAAGGCGGTGGAAAAGGCCAATGACAGAGCCAACATTTTTTTCTTGTTCATAGAAACCCTCCTCATGCTTTTGTTGCTTTAAACCATATGCACTCCTATCCGGCGCACGAAAAATGCCTGTCCTCCTTATCTCTTTCATTATACATGAGAAATCAGAAAACAGTTCCAATTTTTTATAAATTTAATAAAAATTTAATTATTTTGGTATGTTTATCCTGAAAAAAAAGCCGTTTTTTCCTTATTCTCTATCAGAAACTGCCAAAGAAAACCAAAAATTACTGCCGCCCTGAGGTCTGTTTTCCACGCCATAATCTGCCTGGTGCAGCTGCAGAATTTCTTTGACAATAGAAAGGCCAAGGCCAGTGCCGACTTTGCCGCGGCGGTGTTCCTTATCCACTTTATAATACCGCTCCCAAATATAAGGCAAATCCTTTTCTTCCATGCCGTCTCCCGTATCCAGCACCTCAATTTTCACTTTTCCCTGCGCCACCGTTTGACGGATTTCCACCTGTTTGTCTTCTCCCGTATAATGAATGGCGTTATTCACCAGATTATATAGCACCTGAGAAATCTTCAGCTCATCTGCCTCCACAAACACTTCTTCTTCTGCCATAAAGGAAATCTGATATCCTTCTTGTTCCTGTAATTTATTATAGCGCTGCAGCATAGAGCGAATTTGGCCCGTCAAAGAAAATCTCGTTTTCTCCAGCTGGGCCACTCCCGATTGCAGCTTGGAGAGATCCAGCAAATCATTCACCAGCTCCGAAAGCCTGCGCCCTTCATCAATGATCACCTGCACATTTTCTGCCGTATTTTCTCCAGGGATGTCCCGCATCACTTCTGCATAGCCGGTAATCAAAGTTAAAGGAGTCCGTAAGTCATGAGAAACATTGCTCAAAAGCTCCCGTTGCAGCCGCTCGGTCTTGCTCAATTCTCTGGCTGCATAGTTCAGCGTCTCGTTCAGCTGCCCCACTTCCCGATATTCGTCCTGATCGAAGGCCATGGTGTAATCTCCTGCCGCCAGGCGGCTGGCCTGCTTGGTGGTTTCAATGATGGGCCTGGAAATGCGCCGGTAAATCACATAGGCCAGCACAACAGAAAACGCCGCCAGTATGATACAGATATAAATGACTTCCACCTTTAAAATTTCCTGGGTGGACTGAATGGGCGTCAAAGTGGTGTTCAGCACCAAAAGTGCCTCTTCCCCATTCACTTGAATCATCTCACCATAGACCATATTCTTAATTTCCTGCACTTCCTCTTTTAACGCCGGGTTGCCGGAAAACTGCATAAACAATTCTGTTTGTGACTTTCGCTCTTTTTCCAGCCGGTCAAACTCATTGGCCGGGCGCCATAATTGGCGAACGGTCACCTGGCTTCCTCCCGCTTCTTTTACCTCTTCAAACAATGCCTGCCGCTGGGTTTGATTCAGCTTATGGATGGTGCAGGTGGGCAGGCTGTCTTCCCGGAATAACTCCAGCCCGTCTCGGTCAATGATGCTGACACACATGTTTTTTTCGTAGGCATAATAAACAATCTGTTCCACAAACTCTTCTTCGCCTATGGTCCGTTCAATGGCATTGGCTGCCGTTTTCATCTCTTTTGTTTTGATGCCGTAATAAAACGAATCCAGCAGCACCACCTGAAACAGCCACAGCAAAATAAACACCACGCCCACAAAGGCAAGGAAATATCCCACCAGTTTCCATTTGATACTAATGTTTTTCGCTTTCAAACCGATATCCCACTCCCCGCAGTGTCACAATCCGACCGCTGTATGGTCCCAAACTTTTGCGCAGCATTTTGATATGGGTATCCAGCGTCCGGTCATCCCCATAAAAATCATAGCCCCATACTTCGCTGATGAGTTTTTCCCGGCTGAGGGCAATGTTGCGGTTGCGCACCAGGTAAAAAAACAGTTCGTATTCCTTGGGCGCCATATCAATTTTTTCCCCGTCAATATACACCAGCCGTCCCGTAAAATCCACCGTAATCCCATCCAGCTCCACCACATCGCGCTGGTTGCTTTGGGCTTGCTGGGCCCGCTTGAGCACAGCCGCCACCCGCATCATCAGCTCCTTGGGAGAAAAGGGCTTGACCACATAGTCGTCAATGCCCAGCTCAAAGCCATGGATTTTGTCATATTCCTCTCCCCGCGCTGAAAGCATGATCACCGGAATGTCCTTTGTTTTGCGAATCTTGCGGCAAGTGGAAAACCCGTCCAGATGGGGCATCATCACATCCAAAATCAAAATATCATAATCGTTCTTGCGGCACAGCTCCACCGCTTCCATGCCGTCTTTGGCCTCAAAAACTTCGTATCCTTCAAAGGTGCCATATTTACAAATAATCTGCCGAATATTTTCCTCGTCATCTACCACTAAAATCTTTGCCATGTCCGCCGCCTCCTCTGTTTCCTTCATTATACTAAAATTATCATAGCAATGTGATGATTTTTTGATGGAATCTGATTTTTTTTGCCGTAATGATTGACAAATAAAAACAATGGGTGTAAACTTGACTAAAATTCTACTTTGATTTTTCAGAAATTCAAATGCTCAGAAGGGAGAAACACCCATGCTTCTATTTGCAGCCATCGTCATTATTAGCATTATGATCCTCATCGGAATGGATGAGGCTATTTGTGTTGATAAAAAACGGTTGGTCCCAGGCGCATAAGGGTAATCCTCAAGGGAGTATGCTCAGGCTGTACGGCGACAAACCGTGCAGCCTTTTTTCTTTCTTTGTCAAACAGAACCTGATTGGAGGGAATTGATGTGAAACTGACCGGATGTCAAATCATTGTCGAAACATTGCTGGAGCAGGGCGTCACCACCGTTTTTGGTTACCCTGGCGGCCAAGTGCTCCATATTTATGATGCCTTATACCAGTATCGTGACCGGATTCACCATGTATTGACGGCCCATGAGCAAGGCGCAAGCCACGCCGCCGACGGCTATGCCCGCGCCAGCGGCAAAGTGGGCGTCTGCATTGCCACCTCCGGCCCCGGCACCACCAACCTCATCACCGGCCTTGCCACTGCCAACGCCGACTCGATCCCCGTCGTTGCCATCACCGGCAACGTCCCCTTTGAGCTGATCGGCACCGATTCGTTCCAGGAAGTGGATTCCATCGGCCTTTCCATCCCCGTCACCAAACACAGCTTTTTGGTCAAGGATATCAAAGACCTGCCCCATATCATGCGGGAGGCTTTCCGCGTAGCTTCCAGCGGCCGCCCAGGCCCGGTGCTGGTAGATGTGCCCAAAAATATCCAGCTGGCCACCTTGGACTATGAACCACAGCCGCCGGTGGAAAAAACGCCGGATCAAAAACCAGACGAGACACTGCTCAAACAAGCCTTGGAACTGCTCAAAGAAAGCGAGCGGCCGCTCATCTATTGCGGCGGCGGCGTCATCAACGGCAACTGTGCCGATGCCCTGGTGGCCTTGGCCGAAAAGGCCGACGCCTATGCTGCCTTCTCCATGATGGGTTTGACGGCCATGGATTGCCGTAACCCGCGCCATTTGGGCATGAATGGGATGCACGGCCGCTTTGTGGCCACCAAAGCCTTCTCCATGGCCGACTTGGTCATCGCCTGCGGCGTCCGCTTCACTGAACGGGCCACCGGCAATAAAGCCAAGTTTGCCACCAACGCCAAAATCATCCATCTGGATATCGATCCGGCCGAACAGGGCAAAAACATCGATGCCACACTGCCCATCGCCGGCTCCCTGCGGCAGATGCTGGAATATTTAACGGCTCACCTGCCCCAAAAAACCAATACCCTCTGGCATGAGGAAATGGAGGCAGAAAAACAAAAAGTGGCGCCGCCCCACCAAACCGAAGGCTATCTTCAGCCCCATCAAATCATCCACGCTGTGGCCAAAAAAGCCCCGGCCGATACCATCGTCGCCACCGACGTTGGCCAGCACCAGATGTGGGTGGCCCAGTATTATCCGTTCCAAAAACCACGCACCCACCTTACCTCCGGCGGCCTTGGCACCATGGGCTATGGCCTGGGCGCTGCCATCGGCGCCTGCATGGCCACCGGCAAACGGACGGTGCTGTTCACCGGCGATGGCAGCTTCGGCATGAATTTGAATGAATTGGCCACCGCCGTCACCGAAGACCTGCCTTTGGTGGTGGTCATCCTCAATAATAACCGCCTGGGCATGATCCGTCAGTGGCAGGGGCTGTTCTTTGACCATCATTATATGGCCACCGTCTTGGACCGGAAAACCGACTTTGTCAAACTGGCCGATGCCTTTGGCGCCAAGGGCTATCTGGCCCGCACCGAAAGCGAGCTGCGCCATGCCCTGGATCAGGCCTTTGCCATGGCTTCGCCTTCTGTCATCAACTGCATCATCCCGCCAGAAGAAAATGTGCTGCCCATGGTGCCGCCCAACGGCTCTTTGGACGACATCATCACAAAATAAGAAAGGAGGAAATTTGTATGTTCAACGAAAATCAATTTGCTGTATCCATCATCGTTACCAATCAATCGGGGGTGTTGACTCGCATTTCCTCCCTCTTTAGCCAGCGGGATTTCAACATCGACACCTTCACCTCCGGCCGTACCAACGATCCAGAAGTAGCCCGGATCACCATCACCGCCACCGGCGATAACCGGAAAAAAGACCAGCTGCTAAAACAAATCAGTAAGCTCTATGACGTAAAAAAAGTGGAGCTGATGAGCCCGGAAAACACCATCTTGCGGGAGCTGCTCATCGTCAAAGTCAAAGCCAGCGGCGATGGATTGCGCACCGTGCTGGATGCAGCCAATGTGTTCCGCTCCAAGGTGGTGGATATGTCCCCCGGTTCTGTCTGCATTGAAATGACTGGCGAAAGCGCCAAGCTGGACGCCTTCTTAACCTATGTGGCCCCCTACGGCATTTTAGAATACTGCCGCACCGGCCTCATTGCTGTGGAGCGTGGCGCAAACTGCCTCTATGATGCCAAAGAAGAACAATCTCAGACGGCATAATTGCGGCACCCTTGGTCCATGTTCCAACCATAGAACCAAAGCCATGCACAGCGTCATAACAAAAGGCTGAATTCCTGCAATCCCAGGATTTCAGCCTTTTTTGCTGTTCCATGTTTCATGGCCAAAGCCGGCAGCGTAGCAGTTTTCCCCAAAAAATCAAATAATAAGGCTCTCTTTTTCCCATTCCCTCTGCCAAAGAGTTCTATGGTGTTTCTGCCTGCATATACTCTTTCTAAGAAATGCTGCTGCCCTTGTGCTGGCGGCAGAAAAAAGGAGGAACCAATCTATGCCCCTTGCATTATCCAAAGAAACAAAAGACTGCTATACCACCTTGGGCACGGCGTCCACCCAGCTGCTGCTGGAGCAGGATTTTATCATCCCCGACATCAAACCAGATGCCGCAGCCATCCTACATATCCATGCCCTGCCGGTGCTGGAAGAAGAAAAAGCGGCCGAAGGCCGCATCTCCTTTCAAGGCGTGCTGAAATTAAACGTCCTTCTCCTCACCAAAGACGAAGCCCAGCCCCTTTCTTCCATGGAAGAACAGCTGCCCTTTGCCGATTTTCTGCGGATGGATGAAGTGACCCGCGCCACCGATGTGGTGCTCTTTTGCCAGCTCTCCCATCTGGAATACCGGCTCATCAATGACAGAAAAATTTCCTGCAAAGCCATCCTCACCGTAACGGCCCAGTCTTATGCGCCAAAACCCATGGAACTGCTCACCTCTGCCAGCGGGGATGGACTGCAAAGCAAACGTTCTTTTTTCTGTCAGTCCCTGCAAACGCCCTGGAAAAAAGAGGTCCTTGCCCTGCAAGAACAGCTTTCCCTGCCACCCCAGACACAGCTGCTTTTTGCCTCAGCAGAAGTGGTGCCAAGCGACAGCAAAGCCGTTTTGGGCGGCATTTTCGTCTCCGGCGAACTGGCCGTCACACTGCTTTTGGCCTCCAGCGGCGGCGCCGTGGAAAGCCGGGAACTCTCCCTGCCCTTCCAGGCCACCATCGAATCTCCCTCTGTCACAGAGGATATGACGGCCGAAACTTGCTTTCGCTTAGAAAAACTGTCGGCCTACCCCTTGGGCGATGACTTGGCAGAAGAAACCACCCTCCAGCTGGATGGCTCCCTTTGCGTGTTATGCTGTGGCCATGGGATGGAGGAAACGGCTTATTTGGCCGATGCCTATTCCATTTCTGCCCCCATTCAGCTGGAAACAGTCACCCAAACCGTGTTGGAACCGGTGGGCCAAACGCTGCTCCATGCCTCGTTTCCGGCCCGCTTTTTACTGGAAGCACCTGCAGAGAGCATCTTGCAGCTGCTGGGCGTTCATACCTGCGGTTTTTTAGACCGGTGTACAGCCCAGCAAGACGGTGTCTTAACAGAAGGCGCCGTCACCTTATCGGTGCTTTATACCACCAACCAAACCGATCCGCCCGTTGCCTGCTGGGAAGGTACGGCGCCTTTTTCCGAGCTGGTTTCTCTGCCCAACACCCAGCCGGGCGATACGGTAACCGGCCGCCTCATCAGCCAGTGGGCCTCTGTGCGCAGCCTAAACGAGCGGGAGCTGGAGGCTACCATCCATGTATTGCTGCAAGTTTCCTCCAGCCGCCCCACCTTGCTTACTGCCATTACCCACCTGGAAGAAACGGAAGAGACTTCGGCGCCGCTGCCCTCTTTGGTGATTTATGTGGTGCAGCCAGGCGATACCCTTTGGCAGATTGCCAAAACCTTTGCCATCCCCCTGGAGCAGGTGCTCTCTCTCAACGGATTGGAAGAAGAAACACCGCTTTATCCAGGACAGAAACTGCTGCTGCTGCGCACCGTATTTTCCTATCCGCCTCAGGCCCAGTAGGCCACCGGTCAAAGGCCACAAAAATAAGCAGAGCCGCCATCCTGACAAAATAAAGGATGGCGGCTCTGCTTTTGATGCCTTTTTGGCAGCAGTTACATGGTTTCCGGATCGGCCGTTGTGATACGGGCTGCAATGGGCCGGTATTTTTGGGTAGCAAAACGATGCTCCTGGCTGCGGATGACCAAATAGGCCACCACCGTCAGCAAAATGCCAATGGCAAAGCTTGGCACATCAGGATTGACCGTTGGAAAAAACCGGGGCAAAATCAGATAATAGCTGCCAATGAGCCCCGCCAAAAAACAAAGACAAGGAATGCCGTACATAATCAGCACCGCCTCAAAAAAGCTGCTGCCCACCATTTCCAGCTCCACCCAGTCGCCCACCTGGGCATTGCACCTGTTTTCTGCCTCCATGATCATTTCCTGTTCCGACATCCCTGCAATGCAGGCCCGGCATTTGGCACAGGCCTCCTGCCGTTTTAACTTAATGACCACCAAATGATTTTTCTTTTCCACCACAATGCCTTTTTCAGCCATGGTTGTTTCCCTCCAATAAATCTTTCACCACTTCACTTGCCAATAACAATCCGGCAGCCGGCGGCACAAAGGCCACGCTGCCCGGCGCATACCGGCCGTTTTGGGCCTCCACCGTCTGCTTTGGCTCTTCTGTGGAATAAACCACCTTCAACTGTTTTATGCCTCTTTTGCGTCCTTCCCGGCGCATCACTTTGGCCAGGGGACAAACAGAAGTCTGATAAAGATCTGTCACCGTCAGCCGGGATGGATCCAGCTTGTTGCCTGTCCCCATGGAAGAAATCAGCCCAATAGAAAGCCGCTGGCACTCTTCGGCTAAAAACAGCTTGGCCGTTACCGTGTCCATGGCATCCACCGCATAATCCACATCCTCTTCCAAAATGCCCGTCACCCCCGGCAGATAAAACACATCATGACAGACCACCTGACAGCCGGGGGCCACTTGGGCAATCCGCTCTTTCATCACTTCTGTCTTTTTTCTGCCAATGGTATCTACAGTGGCAATCACCTGCCGGTTCAAATTCGACCGGCTCACCACATCGTGATCCACAATCACCAGTTTGCCTATGCCGCTTCTGGCCAGCGCTTCGCAGGCCATGCCGCCTACGCCGCCCAGGCCAAAAACAGCCACCGTCGCCTGCTGCAGGCGCAAAATGGCTTCCTCGCCCAGCAAAAGCGCCGTCCGCGAAAACCGCTCATCCATTGTCTGCCTCCTTTGGCGTTTGGTGCAGCCGCCGTTTTCTTCTCTCATATGCCCGGTCTAAATACAGCTTGCAAAGGGCCGTCACCGGTACGGCAAAGACCATGCCAATCAGGCCGAATAAACCGCCAAACACCGATAAAGCCAAAATCACCAGCGCCGGGTGCAGCTCCACGCTTTTTCCCACCACCCGGGGCACAATGATCATGCTGTCAATTTGCTGTAACACCAGCACAATGATGGCCGCATAAAGAGCCTTCACCGGCTCACCGCTTAACAGCCCCATCAAAATAGACAAAATGTAAGCCACAATGGCCCCCACATAGGGAATCAGATTGGAAAACCCGGAAATCACCCCGATCACAACGGCATAGGGAATTCCGGCCACCCAGAAACTAACAATGATCATAGCCGCCATAATCATGGCATCGGTCAGCTGCCCTGTGACATAGCCGCTAAATACAGTGTTCAAATCAGTGCAAAACCGCTCGATCCGCCGGCTGATATGACGGGGCAAAAACACCCGGTTCATAGATTGCAGCCGGTGCAAGAAAGCCTCTTTTTCCATCAGCATATAAAAGGCAATGAGAAATCCCAGCGCCACATTGAGCGCCATAGAGCCAATGGAAGCCAGACTGGTGCCCAAAGAGAGGATAAAGCCTTGCAGCGCCGTGGAAAAAAAGCCCACCAAAGTGTTGATGACTTCGTTTAAATTGCTCAGCACGCCCATCTGGCTCAGTTCCTCCTGCAAATGCAGCAGTACAGAAATGGTGCTGTTGGCATATCGGTCCAGCGCACTGGCCAGCTGGCTTGCATCAGAAGCACCCAGGCTTTTGACCACCATGCTGCCCAGCACAAAGACGGCCACAAAAAACAGCACATAGGAAAGAGCCGTGGCCATGGTCCGTTTTTCAAACCCGTCCTGGGGCCGTTTTTTACGCAGCACTTTTCGCTGCATCCATTCCACCAGGGGGTTAAGCAAAAACGCTATCACCACCGCAATCAACAGCGGCGAAAACAGATGTACCAGGCGGAAAAATCCCGCCTCTATCACACCGGTAAACTTTCCCAGCTGCCCCATAATCAAGATCCCAGCCCCAATGGCCAGCACCGTTACCACCACATGAAAAGCAATGGTCAGATATTGTTTGTTCCACGGAAGTTTCATAGACACCTCTTATTTTAAATCCCGTAAAATCTCCAGCAAATAGCGCCAGGTGCGTTCCACCGAGGAAATGGACAGCCGCTCCTTGGTGGTGTGCACATCATACATGTCAGGCCCAATGGAGGCCATGTCAATGCCTGCAATATTTTGAGCAAACATCCCGCACTCCAGCCCCGCATGGATGGCATCCACCTGCGGCTTTTGGCCAAACAGTCTTTCATAGGCTGCCACCATGGTTTCCCGCAGCGGCGAATGGGCTTCATATTCCCAAGCCGGATAGTCTCCATGTTCGCTGTAGGAAGCGCCCACCAGCTGGGCCAAAGCCGATAACCGGCGGGAGAGGAATTCTTTTCTGCTTTTGACCGAGCTTCTGCCGGCACAAGTCAGCGTAAAAGCTTCCTTTGTGGTGCGCACAATGCCCAAATTGTTGGAGCTTTCCACCAAGCCCGGCATAGCAAGGCTCATGGTCTGCACGCCAAAGGGCGTTAAGGTCAACAGCGCCACCACTTTGCTGGCGCAGTCTTTTGTCATCACTTCTTCCTGGTCTTGCCCTTCTGTCACCTGCAGCTCCATGGCTTGTTCGGCCCTGGCATATTCCTGCTGCATTTGTGCAAGCCAAAGGGCAGCCTCTGTTTTCACCGTGGCCGCCTGGGCCCCATCGCAGGCAATGATGGCCCGGCAGCTTCTGGCAATGGCGTTATCCATGTTTCCGCCGGAAACCTGGACCAGGCGCACCCTGTCTTTTTCCATCAGCTGCAGCAGCAGCCGCCCCATCAGCTGATGGGCATTGGCCCGCTGCAAATGGATGTCGCTGCCGGAATGTCCCCCGGCTAAACCGGTCAAGAACAATTCCATAAAGCAGCTGCCTTCTTTGGCCTTCTCCCAATCCAAAGGCAAACTGGTCACCGACTTCATGCCGCCGGCGCAGCAAGAAAGGATGTGCCCTTCTTCTTCCGAATCCAAATTGATCAGCCGCCGGCCGCTTAATTTCGTGCAGTCCAGGGCCCGGATCCCGTTCATGCCCGCTTCTTCGTCGGAAGTGAAAACAGCTTCAATGGGCGGATGGGCCACGTCTTTTGCGGCCAACAGCGCCAGCATCATGGCTACGGCAATGCCGTCGTCGCCGCCCAGCGTCGTGCCATCGGCCGTTACAAAATCGCCTTCCACCAGCAGCCGAATGCCGTCCGTTTCAAAATCAAAGTCCAGCCCTTCTTCCTTTTCGCAGACCATATCCATATGGCCCTGCAAAATCACCGGCGCGCTCTGCTCATATCCGGCTGTGCCCGGCTTTTTGATGATGACATTATAGGCTTCATCTTGATATACGTCGAGTCCCAGTTTTTTTCCTTCCGAAACAATCCAATCGCTGACTTTTTTTTCTTTTCCGCTGCCCCGGGGAATGGATGCCAAGACTTCAAAGAAGGCAAACACATCCGCTGGGCTGCAATGTTGTAAAATTGACATCAGAAAATCTCCTTTTTATGCTAGTTTGTACCAATCCCGCTGATTTTATAAAAAAAGCCGGGTTTGTGGCCCGGCAAATCCGTCTGAAGGGCCACCGCAGGCAAACAGACGAACAAAAATCCCCATTAGTTTTTGAAGCTGTGGATTGGCGCAGGGATCCGGCCGCCGCGGCCAATGAATCCTTCACAGGAGAAGGTGTTCACCGGCATAATGGGCGCATAGCCCAGCAGACCGCCAAATTCCACCATTTCTCCCACGCCCTTTCCAATGACAGGAATCAGGCGCACAGCCGTTGTTTTGTTGTTGACCATCCCGATGGCCGCTTCGTCGGCAATGATGCCGGAAATGGTGGCAGCGGAAGTATCGCCAGGGATGGCAATCATATCCAGCCCCACAGAGCAAACACAGGTCATGGCTTCCAGTTTTTCCAGCGTCAGTGCCCCAAGCTTGGTGGCTTCAATCATGCCGTTATCTTCGCTGACAGGGATGAAAGCACCGCTTAAGCCGCCCACATAGCTGCTGGCCATGACGCCGCCTTTTTTCACATTGTCGTTTAAGATGGCCAAAGCTGCCGTCGTGCCAGGGGCCCCAGCTTGTTCCAGGCCCATTTCCTGGAAAATTTCTGCAATGCTGTCGCCAATGGCAGGCGTTGGCGCCAAAGAAAGGTCAATGATGCCAAAGGGCACGCCCAGCCGTTTACTGGCTTCCTGGGCCACCAGCTGGCCCACACGGGTGATTTTAAAAGCCGTCTTTTTGATGGTTTCGCACAGCGTTTCAAAGTCTGCCCCGCGGCATTCTTCCAGCGCCCGTTTGACCACACCGGGGCCGCTGACGCCCACGTTGATGACACAGTCTTTTCCGCCCACCCCGTGGAAGGCGCCGGCCATAAACGGATTATCTTCCACAGCGTTACAAAATACCACCAGCTTGGCACAGCCAATGCAGCCGCGGTCTTTGCTTTGTTCCGCCGTTTCCTTGATCACTTCGCCCATGCGCCGCACAGCGTCCATATCCAAGCCGTTACGAGAGGTGCCAATGTTCACCGAAGAGCAGACCACATCCGTCACGCTCAGCGCTTCTGGAATGGAATCAATGAGCACCCGGTCGCTTTCGGTGCAGCCTTTATGCACCAGGGCAGAAAAGCCGCCGATGAAATTGACGCCCACTTCTTTGGCCGCCCGGTCCAGCGTTTTTGCCACCGATACATAGCTGTCGGCCTTGCAGCCGGCTGCCGCAATGGCAATGGGTGTGACAGAAATCCGCTTATTGACAATGGGAATGCCAAATTCCTTTTCCAGCTGTTCGCCCACCTTCACCAAGTCTTTGGCGCAGGTGGTGATTTTTTTGTATACTTTCTCGTTAAACCGGTCGATGTCACTGTCGGCACAGTCCAACAAGCTGATGCCCATGGTAATGGTGCGCACATCCAGGTTTTCTTCCTGGATCATTTTATTGGTTTCAAGTATTTCGTTTCTGGAAATCATACTGCTGCCTCCTTTTGCTTAGATTCGGTGCATACTGTCAAAAATATCTTCTCTTTGCAGTTTGATTTCCACGCCGATTTCTTCTTCCAGTTTTTTCAGCCCTGCAAACACTTCATCTAAGCCAATGGCGCTTTTTTCCATATCCACAATCATCAGCATATTAAAATAACCCTGAACAATGGTTTGTGAAATATCCAAAATATTGATTCCGTTTTCGGACAAGAAGATACAGATTTTTGCAATGATGCCCACCTTATCCTTGCCCAACACCGTGATAATTCCTTTCATGAAGAACCCTCCTTAAACTTGATTGGCTTTTGCTGGTAAAAAAACAATCTATCTTTTATTATACCTGGAACAATCCCTTGCCGCAAGATACAAAACGGGAAAAACTTCGTTTCTTTCCCCATTGGCGCCCTTTCAACAAAAAAAGCGGCGGCAGGCTCTTTTCCAAAGCCAGCCGCCATCCTTTTGTCACTGAATCAAGAAAAATTGCAAACAGAAAATCAACGCCAGCACCACTGTGCCCTTTTTTAAATATTTCGCCCGGCCTGTAAAAATCACAATCAGCGTATGGGTAATCAGCCCCACTGCAATCCCCGTCACCAAGCTATAGCTTAAAGGCATCATAATCATCGTCAAAAACGCCGGAATGGCCTGATCGATATCGTCAAAGTTAATATATTTGATGGCATTGACCATCAGCACCCCCGACATAATCAGCGTCGTGGCCGTAGCCGCCGACGGAATGGCCGAGGCAAAGGGTGCAATTAAAATAGTCAGGAAAAATAAGATGGCCGTCACCACGCCGCTTAAGCCGGTCCTGCCGCCTTCCAAGGCCATGGCCGTGCTTTCCACATAGGTGGAAACGCTGGTCACCCCAAGCGCTGCGCCAATGGCCGTGCTGATGGCGTCGGCCCGCAGCACTCTGGTAAAGCGCTCGTTGATATTGCCTTCCTTGCTGACGGTGATGATATAGTCCGTGGCAATGATGGTGCCCATGGTTTCAAAAACGTCCATGATGCAAAGGGTAGAA
>CALWLF010000097.1 GCA_944381455.1 uncultured Clostridia bacterium
TTTTGGACCACCATGAGCCGGTGCAGCGCGCCAAAGAAGACGGCACCATGGAAGTGGTGCTGCCAAAGGCCGAAGCCGTCATCGACCACAAACGGCCGGACTGTCCGTTCCCGTTTAAGGCCATGTGCGCCGGGGGGCTGGCTTTCCGGTTTGTCCAGGCGTTATATGAAGCCTTTGGCCGCGGGGAGGCCTTTCGGCGCACCCTGGAACAAGAGATGCTGATTTTGGCCGCCATTGCCACCGTCTGCGACATTGTGGATTTGACCGGGGACAACCGGATTTTGGTCAAAGAGGGCTTGGCAAAGTTTCCCCATACGGCCAATTTGGGGCTTCGGGCCCTGCTGGAAGAAACGGGCTTGCAGGGGAAAAGAATCAATGAATATGCTTTGGGCTTTGTCATTGGGCCTTGCATCAACGCCACAGGCAGGCTGGAAACGGCCGAAGAAGCCATCCGGCTTTTGACTACCGACGACTGGGCCGAAGCCAAAGAACTGGCCGCCCATTTGGCGGCCCTCAATGAAGAACGGAAGGAAATGACGGCCGAGGCCTTCTTGCGCCTTTCCAAACGGGTGGAAGAAGAAGACTATGGGAAGGACCGGGTGCTGGTGCTTTATGATGAAACGGTCCATGAAAGTGTGGCGGGAATTGTGGCCGGGCGGCTGAAAGAAGCATATTACCGGCCCACCCTGGTGCTGACGGCGGCCGAAGGCGGCGGAGCCAAAGGCTCTGGGCGCAGCATAGAAGGATATGACTTGTTTTTGGAATTGTGCCGGGTACAAAGTTTGTTTACCCGTTTTGGCGGCCATACCATGGCGGCAGGGCTTTCGTTACCGAAAGAGCATATTCCCATCTTAAGGCAAAAACTGAACGAAGCTTGTACACTGACAGAAGAACAGCTGACACCGCTATTGCGTTTGGAAGCGGTGGCCACACTGGACCAGGTGACGGTGGAGGTGGCCGAAGAATTGCAGCAGCTTTCTCCCTTTGGGAAAGAAAACCCGGCGCCGTTATTTGGCAGTCGCCATCTTTATGCCGAGCGGGTTTATCGGATGGGCAAAAACAAAGACATGCTCCGCTTTGTGCTGCGGGATACGCAGACAGGCATCTGCCGCAATGGCGTGGATTTTCAAAACTACGAATCTTTTTTGGAGCAGCTGGAAATGCACTTTGGGCCGGATATGGCAGAGGAAGTGTTTGCCGGGCGAGAAGGCGTTTTTTGCGACTTTGTTTACAGTATAGAAAAAAATGAATTTCAGGGGCGTGTGACGGCCCAGTTAAATATCAAAGACCTGCGGGTCTGCGGGGGAGGCAATGAAGGATGAACTTAAAAGATACCATTAGAAATATTCCAGATTTTCCACAAGAAGGCATTATTTTTCGCGACATCACCACCTTGTTAAAAGACAAAGAGGCGCTGCAGCAGGCCATGGGCGCCTTGGAAGAAACCCTCAAGGATGTGGACTTTGACTATGTGGTGGGGCCAGAAAGCCGGGGCTTTATTTTTGGCGTGCCTTTGGCCGTGTATATGAAAAAAGGGTTTATCCCGGCCAGAAAAAAAGGGAAACTGCCATCTGCAACGGTGAGCAAAACTTATGATCTGGAATATGGTACGGCCACCATCGAAATTCATGCCGATGCCATTCGTCCGGGAGATAAGGTGGTGCTGGTGGATGACCTGCTGGCCACCGGCGGTACGGCAAAGGCCATTTGTGAGCTGCTGGAAGACATGGGCGCAGTAGTGCAAAAGGCTGTGTTTATGATTGAGCTGGAGGACTTAAACGGGCGCGATCAGCTGGGCCATATCCCCGTTTCCAGCATCATAAAATATTAAAGAAAGACTTGCAATCGAGGGCTAAGTATGCTATACTCGATTGGTATGTAGTGTGAACGGTCCGCTGTTACTGTCAGGATGTAGCAAGAACGTTTTGAGTGTTTAGGAGGAAAAACCATGAACGACATGATCAAAAGCATCGAAAGCGCACAGATGAAAAGCGAAGTTACCCCATTTAACGTAGGCGACACCGTACGGGTTTATGCCAAAGTTGTGGAAGGTACCAGAGAAAGACTTCAGATGTTTGAAGGCATTGTCATCAAAAGACAAAATGGTGGCGTGCGCGAAACCTTCACCGTAAGAAGAATTGCTTCCGGCGTTGGCGTAGAAAGAACCTGGCCTTTGCATTCCCCAAGAATCGACCGCATTGAAGTGGTTCGCAGAGGTGTGGTAAGACGTGCAAAACTGTTCTATCTGAGAGATAGAGTGGGCAAAGCCGCAAAAGTAAAAGAAGTGCTGAGATAAGCAACGCAAATGGGCCTGGCGAACTCGCAACCGAGTTTCGTCAGGCTTTTGTGTTTTTTACATGGTCCAAAAGGAGGGCGAGCAGAGACGATGACAAGACAGGAAAGACGGAGAAAAGAGTGGCTGGAATGGCTGAAGGCGTTGGCCATTGTGCTGGTGATTTCTGTGCTGGTGCGAGGGTTTTTGTTTGGCACCGTGCAGGTGAAGGGCACCAGCATGGAACCCAGTTTCCACCATCAGGACCTGGTGGGCGTCAATAAGCTCAGTTACCGGCTGCAAGAACCGCAAATGGGAGATGTGGTGGTGTGCAGCTATACCCGTTCCACGGGAGAAGAAAACATCATCAAACGCGTCATTGGTGTACCAGGTGACGTCATTGATATGGTGCAGTTGGAAGATTTATCCTATGGCGTCTCCGTCAATGGCCAGTTACTGGAAGAACCTTATTTAAACGGGCCCATGAACCAAAAAGGCGACCAGACCTATCCTTATACGGTGCCGGAAGGGTGTTATTTTGTCATGGGTGACAATCGGGATCAAAGCAACGACAGCCGCTTTTTGTCCATCGGCGTCATTGAACAAGGGGATATGATGGGCAAAGTGGTCATCCGGCTGTGGCCCTTTTCTGATTTCGGGCTGATTCCTTAAAAAGAGAAAGGAGAGAAACGATGAATATACAATGGTATCCGGGCCATATGACAAAAACGAGACGGATGATGGAAGAAAATCTGGCCTTGGTGGATGTGGTCATTGAATTATTGGATGCCCGTGTGCCTTACAGCAGCAAAAATCCGGATATAGACGGTTTGGCAAAAAATAAATATCGGATTTTGCTGCTCAATAAAAGTGATTTGGCTGATGAAGCGGCCACCAAGCTTTGGGCAAGCCATTATGAAAGCCAAGGCTTTGCTGTGATTTTGACCGATTCTCTGGCCGGCAAGGGGATGAAAGCTGTCACCGAGACGGCCAAGGCGCTGATGGAAGAAAAAATTCAGCGCCAAAGGGCGCGGGGACGGCTGTTTGTGCCCATCCGCGCCATGATCTGCGGCATCCCCAATGTGGGCAAATCCACATTTATCAACAAATATGTGGGGAAAGCCACTGCCAAAACGGGGGATAAACCGGGTGTGACGCGGGGCAAACAGTGGATTAAAGTGAAAAAAGACTTTGAGCTGTTGGATACGCCGGGAATTTTATGGCCTAAGTTTGAAGACGAGACAGCGGGGCTTTTGCTGGCCTTTACTGGCGCCATCAATGATGAAATTTTGGACTTGGAAACGCTGGCAACGGAGTTTGTGGCTTTTTTGATGCGGCGCTATCCTGAATTTTTAGCCCAGCGCTATGGCATTTGCTGGCAGGAAGGAGAAGCCGCGCATCAAGTGCTGGAGCGCATGGCATTGGCGCGAGGAATGAAAACAAAGGGCAGCCAGGCCGATACGCTGCGCTGTGCCAAGGTGATGCTGGATGAGTACCGGGGCGGAAAATTGGGACGTATGACGCTGGAACTGCCCCAAGAAATAGCGCAAAGAGAAACGGCCGCCCTTCAAAAACAACAGGAAAAGGCGGCAGCGCAAAGGGAGAGAAAAAAACAATATCAAAAAAGAAGCTGACCAAAGGAGGGAGATATCATGGAAATGGAAAAACAAAAACGGGTGTTTTTTCGCATGATTTTTGGTCGGACAGGCATCATTGCGGCGCTGCTGCTTTTGCAGCTGGGGCTGTTGTTCTTTTTCTGGCTGTCCCTGGCCGAGCGGCTGCATATGGTGGTGTGGCTGGTGGGCGTTTTGGAAGCAGCGGTGGTGATCGGTATTTTTAATAAAGATACCAGCACCACAACGGTGAAATTGGCTTGGATTGTGCCCATTGTATTGGCGCCTGTATTAGGGATTGGGCTGTACTTTTTTGTCCAGTCCAATTTTGGCATTCGGGCCATGCGCCGGCGCATGGGCGCTTTATGGGAAAGTACCAAAGATAACCTTGTCCTATCGGAAGCCTTGATGGAAAAGCTGAAGCGGGAGCGTCTGCCGCTGTATCGGCTGAGCCGGTATTTATACCATACATCTGGTTCGCCCGTTTACACCAATACGGCAGTCACTTATTTTTCTTCCGGTGAGGAAAAACGGGTGGCGTTGCTGGAAGCGCTGAAAGCAGCTGAGAAATTTATTTTTCTGGAATACTTTATCATTGGAGAAGGCCTTTGGTGGGAAGAAATTTTGGCGGTGCTGAAAGAAAAGGCAGCGCAGGGTGTGGAAGTGCGGGTGATGTATGATGGCATTGGCACGCTGATGAAGCTGCCAAGTCATTATGAACGGCGGCTAAGAGAGATGGGAATTCAGGCTAAGGTTTTTAGCCCCGTGATTCCACTGCTTTCCACGCATCAAAATAACCGGGATCACCGAAAAATTGTGGTCATTGACGGGCAGACTGCGTTTACTGGCGGCATCAATTTGTCCGATGAATATATCAATGCTGTCTCAATCCATGGCCACTGGAAAGATACGGCAGTGATGCTGCAAGGAGAAGCAGTGCAAAGTTTTACGCAAATGTTTTTACAGATGTGGAATGTGACAGAGGCGAAAACAGAGACTTTTGAGCCCTATTTGCAAAGCCGGCCGGTCAAGGCAGAAGGATATGTCATCGGTTATGGCGACAGTCCTTTGGATTGGGATTTGCAGGGAGAAGAAGTGTATTTGCACATTTTAAATGAGGCTGCAGACTATGTTCATATCACAACGCCTTATCTGGTGACAGATGACCACTTGCTGCAGGGGCTTTTGGTGGCGGCAAAAAGCGGGGTGGATGTAAAACTGATTTTGCCCGGGATTCCAGACAAGTTTTTGCCCAATACCATTGCCAAAAGTTTCTATCCTGTCTTGATTGCAAACGGGGTGGAAGTGTATGAATACACACCTGGTTTTATCCATGCCAAAAGCTTTGTCAGCGATGATGTGCGGGCGGTGGTCGGCACCATCAATTTGGATTTCCGCAGTTTGTATCACCATTTTGAATGTGCAGCTTATCTGGAGGATGTGGCGGCAGTGGCCGATGTGGAGGCTGATTTTCAAAGGACGCTGGCAAAGTGCCGCCGCATCACTTGGCAAGAGTATAAACAATTTCCAATTTTTGTGCGCCTGTGCGGCAAGGTGATGCGTATTTTGGCGCCATTGATGTGAAAAATAAAAAAAGCAGCCAAAGTGCCAACAGAGTCTGGCTTGCTGCCTGCTTCCTTTGCATTTACAGATGGAAAAAGCCGAAAATCAATCCAGCAAAAACAAGCATTCTTCCATCCATTCTGGGATCGTAATGGTTTCGTTCATGAGAAGACCTCCTTTCTTGGTTCGGATAAGGATAGTATATGCGGCAGTTGTGCATTTTGTGTGTCTGATTTGTAATATTTTCGTAAAAATACAAAAAATTTTCTCTGGCAGAAGGGGAAAAAGGTTGAATTTTTTTGGTACCGTTGGTAATATGAAACATGGAGAGAATTACGGACACCTTGGATAGAAGCAAAATTTGGATGTAAGATGAAGGAGGAGAAAACAAATGCAGGCAATCAAATTGAGAGAGGATATTTACTGGGTTGGTGTGGTGGATTGGAATTTGAGAAATTTCCATGGATACACCACAAACCGTGGCGCTACCTATAATTCTTATTTGATTATGGACGAAAAAATCACACTGATTGACGGGGTGAAAGCGCCGTTTGTGGAAGAACAGCTGGAACGGATCAAAAGCATCATCGATCCGGCCAAGATTGATTATATTGTAAGCAATCATGTGGAAATGGACCACTCTGGTTCTTTGCCTATGCTCAAAGCCGCCTGCCCCAATGCTGTGATTTTGACCAGCGCGCCCAACGGCCTGAAGGGCTTGACGGCGCATTATGGAGACCTGGGCTATCAGGCTGTGAAAACGGGTGAAAGCATCTCCATTGGCAAGCGTTCGTTGCAGTTTGTGGGCACACCGATGCTCCACTGGCCAGACAACATGGTGACCTATTGCCCGGAAGAAAAAATTCTTTTTTCCAATGACGCCTTTGGCCAGCACTATGCTTCCAGCGAACGGGTAGCAGACGATGCACATCTGCCGGTGATTTTGGCAGAAGCAAAAAAATATTATGCCAACATCATCATGTGCTATGGCAAACAAGCCCAAGGTGCAGTGGAAATTGTTTCCGGGCTGGAGCTGGAAGCCATTTACCCAAGCCATGGCGTATTGTGGAGCGAAAAACATATCCCAACGATTTTGGACGCTTACCGCACCTGGAGCAACAACGAGCCGGAAGGCGGTGCCATTGTGGTCTATGACAGCATGTGGCATTCTACTGAAAAAATGGCCCAAGCCATTGTGGAAGGCTTTACTCAGAAGGGGATTTCTGTCAAACTGTTTGACTTGAAAGAAAACCACAATTCCGATATTATGCCGGATTTATTGACATCGAAATATATTGCCGTTGGTTCCCCCACACTCAATAACAATATGCTGCCAACAGTAGCTGCTTTTTGCTGCTATATGAAGGGGCTTTCTCCAAAGAACAGAAAGGCTTTCGCCTTTGGTTCCTATGGCTGGGGCGGACAGAGCATCAAACAGGTGGAAGCAGAGCTGGAAGCCTGCGGTTTTGAGATTTGTCTGGAAGCACAGAGAATCCAGTACATTCCATCGAAAGAGCAGCTGCTGGATCTGACAGAAAAAGTAAAAGCGCTTTAAAAGCATGCAAGACTGGATGCACGGACACATACGAGGTCCGTGCATCTTTTTTTTCTAATTTTTTAGAACAAAGAAAAAAACGCCTGAGAAAATCAGGCGCTTTTTTCTTTGTCTTTTTGGATTATTTTTGTTTAAAATTCGTTTCAAAATGTGCTTTCACAGCATCAAAGCTGGCTGGGCTGATGACATGCTCCATCCGGCAAGCATCTTCGGTGGCTGTTTTTTCATCTACGCCCAATGCAGTCAGGAAGGCGGCCAGCACCATATGGCGCTCATAGATCATTTCTGCAATTTGTTTTCCTTTTTCTGTCAGCGTCAAAAAGCCTTCGGATGTGATATCCACATAACCATTGGTGCGCAAATTCTTCATTGCAACACTGACGCTTGGTTTACTGTATTCCAACTGTGCAGCTACATCTACAGCACGAACGCCTCCACCTTGCAACCCCAATGTGTAGATCGTCTCTAAATACATTTCTGCAGATTCTTTGATTTGCACAAGAACACCTCCTTCCTTTCTGGATTACTCGTCCTTAATAGTATACCAGACTAAAACAAAAAAAGCAAATTTCGGCATGAGAAAATATGAAAAAATTTGAATTTCTGTTGACAAGAGGATTAGGTCGTGCTAATATAATGATACATAGAAAGTTAGTTAAAACTAACATCGGCGTCTCCAGACGTCTTTTTATAACCTTAATAGTTAGATACAACTAACCAACAATAAGAGGAGGGACATCATGAGTATCGTCATTGTAGGCGGCAACGACTGTATGGTTTGTCAGTATAAAAATCTCTGTAAAAAGTATCACTGCCGGGCAAAGGTTTTCACTCAGATGTCTGGCACCATGAGCGATAAAATCGGCACACCGGATTTGCTGGTGCTCTTTACTGGCACGGTGTCTCATAAAATGGTCCGCTGCGCTTTGGGCGGGATTAAAAATAGCGATACAGTGGTGGCTCGTGCCCATTCCAGTTCGTTATCTGCCTTGAAGCAAATTCTTGACACCCATGTGGCCCAAGGATAGGAGGAATGGCCATTGTCGGATTGGATTATGGTGCGTCAGTGTGCGCCCACGCTGGCAGGGTTAAAAACGGCAAGCCTGTTCCCCTGTCCCAATGAAGCTGGGCTGCAGCAAGATGTGTGCCGCTGGAATGCGGTGCTCAATCCCAAAGGGGTGCAGGTGACGGTGCTTTGCTGCAAAGAAGACCGGGCGCTGGTTTATGTGTATCGGCCAGAGCGACTGGAAGCAGACATGAGACGGACAGAAGCGCGCGGATTGCTGCAAGGCTGCGGGTACTGCGGTTCTCTTTCTTGCTGTATGCGGCAGTTGGCGCAAAAATTACAGCAAAAAGAAGGGTTTCCCCATGAAATTGGTTTGTTTTTGGGTTATCCGCCCGCCGATGTGAAGGGATTTATGGAGCAGAAAGGGAAAAACTGCAAATGCAGCGGCTATTGGAAAGTTTATGACGATGCGCAGGAGGCCCAAAGACAGTTTGCCCGGTTTGAAAAATGCACCCATGTATATTTGCGGTTGTTTGATGCCGGCTTTTCCATGGAAAAATTGACGGTTGGCAAAAGAGTATCATAACGGCCGCCGAAAGATGATATTGTTTTAATGCAATGAAAAAAGACCAGGTTTCCCGTTGGAAACGCTGGTCTTTTGATTTAACGGCCAATGATATAAATCAAATAGGCAAGATAGGTAAGAAACATCAAAGCGCCAAAGGGACGGGTGACTTTCTTTTTCTTGGCAATGAAGGCCCAGGTGACGAGGCTGACCACAATCAAAACGCTCATATCCACCAAAGCCGTATCGCCCACTTTTAAAGGCGAAATGACAGAGGAGGCGCCCAGGATAAACAAAATGTTGAAAATGTTGGAGCCGACGACGTTTCCCATGGCGATGTCGCTGTCGCCTTTTTTGGCAGCCACCATGCTGGTCACCAGTTCTGGCAAAGAAGTGCCGCAGGCCACGATGGTTAAGCCAATCAAGTTTTCGCTCAGCCCAAAGGTGCGGGCAATTTCTGTGGCGGCATCCACCACCAAGTTGCCGCCCAGGATGATGCAGACAACGCCCAGCACAATGAGCCCAAGGCTGACAGGCAAAGAAATGACGGCAGCCGTTTCTTCTCCCCCGGCCGTTTGACGATAGCTTAAGGCGTCTCGGATCAAAACGATCATATACCCTACCAAAATGACCAGCATGATCAGCCCGTCCACCCGGCCGATGGAAGGCGAAGTTTTCCCGAAGAATAAAGTGGCCATAAAGAAGGTCAAAATGGCGGCACAGAAGATGGAAAAGGGAAAATCCCGCCGGATGGTATCCCGGTCGATGGAGATGGGTTTGATGACGGCACTGAGGCCGGCCACCACCAGCAGGTTAAAGATGTTGGAGCCGATGACGTTGCCGGTGGCGATATCGTCTACGCCCTTTAAGGATGCTGTGATGCTGACACAGGCTTCCGGCAGACTGGTGCCGATGGAGACGATGGTCAAGCCGATGATGATGGTGGGCACCCGCAGAATTTTGGCTAAATCGGAGGCGCCGCCCACAAACCAGTCGGCCCCCTTGATCAAAAGCAAAAAGCCAAGTGCCAGAAAAATGATGGTCAGTAACAATGAGAAAACCCCTTTCTGTGTTTGGTTGGGGCAAAAGAAAAAGACTTCCATTGTGCCCCGTGTCACAATAAAAGTCTTGCCAATTTCTGAAAGATGCGGATGGCCAAGCCATCGGGATTGTCGCATACAATCAACGCCAATTAGCGCCGGCTACTCCCCTTTATCGACAAGAGTATAGCAGGTTTTCCAAAATTCGTCAATGGGCCTGCCAATTTTTTCGTTGGAATAAGTATCACCAAAAAAACACGAAGGATTCCTGCTCCTCCGTGTTTTTTATTGCCAATATCGGTATCCTGGACTTGTTTTAAGATCGGATAGAAAAAAGCAGCCATAACAAAAAGCATAGAAAAGAAGGCCAAAGCAAGCGCCATGGAGCAAGTCTTTGGCTGTTTTTGGCCGGCTGCAACGTAAAAAGGCAAAAAGCAGCAAACCAATGGGCGGCAAAAGAAAGCCCAAAAGCCACCAGCCTTTTCCGCCAAAATCGGCCCGCTCTTGGTTCAAGGGCTGTTTTTTGTCATCAAGCCAAATATCAGCTGTTTTGTTTCGTTTTCCACCAAAAAAAAGACCACCGGCCATAGGAATCCCCCCAAATCATGGTTTACCCTTTCCCTATGGACACGCCGAGATCGAACATCAACCGGCTGGAATGGAAAAAGAGCGCACAAAGACCATAGCCAAACAAAAATCCCGTCCAAAGACGGCGGATGTTGGTGCTTTCATAAGAGGTCCCTTGCTGTATGGTACCATCCACCACCAAGGGCAGCAAAAGTAAAAAGCAGAATAGCACAGAAAGATGCGCCCACCAATAGGTAAGGATACAAAACATAATACCGATCAATTCTCCCGTACAGCGGGCGCATAAAGGCAGCGGCTTGTTGTGGATATGGATGGTCCGGTTTTCTTTTTGATGGCAGCCAAAGCAAATGGGCAGCCATTTCCAAAGAAATGATTTCATGTTGTTAAATCATAGAGGCATAACCAATGCCGATGATAAACATTAAAATATAATAGATAACGCCAAGAATCACCGCTACCAAAGCACCAATGCCGGCTGCTTTCGCTGTTTTTGGTTTGGTGTCTTTCCACACCAAAAAGAGCACCAGCCCGACAATGGGGATGCAGCAGCCCAAAAGTCCCCAGCCAATGCCGCCGTTATCGGTTACGGTTGTTGCCGGTGTGTTTTGTGCTGCGCCGCAAAAAGGACAGTTATTTGCCGTGTTATCAATTTGAGCCCCGCAATTTTTACAATATGCCATAAAATCCCTCCTCATTGGTTGTGAACCAAATATGGTTTCATCATAGCTTATTTTGGGCAAAAACGCAATATTGTTTTAAAAATCTTAAGATAAAATATCAAATTCTCCTAAAAAATGGGACATGTCAACGCCTAAGTCGGTGCAAATTTCCTTCATTTCCCGCAAGGTATTTTCATTCACAGGAATGCCTTCGTTTAAAATACGGGCCATGGCTTCCACTTCTTTTTCGCCGTGGGTATAGATGCGGGTTTGGCCTTCGGCTTTGGGGCTTTGGCGCAGTTCTTCCAGAAAGGCGGAAAAATGGGCTTTGATGGCTTCTGGATCTCCAAAAAGGTTGGGGTTGATGGCTAGGAAGCTGTGGCAGGTGCCGCCAGTTGCGCCAATATGGGTATGATTGCTGGTCAGTCCCTGGGACAAAATGGAGGCAAAAATTTCTGCCACCATGCCATAGCCATAGCCTTTGTGGCCGCCATATTGTTCTGTGGCCCCGCCCAAAGGCAAAATACCGCCGCCCCGTTTTTCGTTGATGTTTTTCAAGATATCAGGTGCATCGGTGGATGGGAGCCCCTGGGCGTTTAAGGTCCAGCCTTCTGGCAGCGGTTCGCCTTTTTTATTGTATACTTCCACCTTGCCCCTTGTGACAACGGTGGTGGAGGCGTCAAAGAAAAAGTCGTATGGCTCGGCCGGCATGGCAATGGCGATGGGGTTTGAACCCAGCATGGCCATGCGGCCGTAAGTGGGCACCATGATGGCCTCGCTGTTGGTGGTGGAGATGCCGATGAGACCTTCATCACAAGCCATTTTGGCATAATAGCCGGCAATGCCGTAATGGTTGGAATTGCGGACGGAAATCATGCCGATGCCGTGCTCTTTCGCTTTTTCGATGGCTTTTTTCATGGCAAAATGGCCCACCAGCTGACCTACCCCAAAGTGGTTATCAATGACGGCGCTCAAAGGCGTTTCATAAACCACTTCCCAGTGGCTGTCCATGTGGATGCGGCCGTTTTTGATGGTTTTGTAATAGAGCACCATCCGCTGCACACCGTGGCTTTCAATGCCATAAAGGTCACTGGTCAATAAGACGTCGGTGATGATGGCGCTTTCTTCCTCCGTAAAGCCAAATTTGGAAAAGACATGGTTACTAAAGACTTTTAGTTGTTCATAGGGAATTTTTATATAAGCCATACCGTTCCTCCCTCGTTTCTTTTTGTGGATATTTCCTTATTTTTTGTTTTTTGTTGCCGGTTGTTGACTGACATTTTATATTATACTACAATAAAAGATAGTTGTAAAAAAGATTTTTGGGGAAAAGAGGCAAAAACATTGGACCGAGCGTCAAGAAGAAATTATCGCTATGTGTATTATGTGGCTTTTGGCATCTTGGTGGCAGGCATTTTGATGGGAGATTATCGCCAAATCCCATCGGGGATGAAAGCAATTTTTTATAACAATGCCGTTTTGATTACAGATTATGTGGCAGTGGCCGGTATCTCCGGCGCCTTTTGCAATGTGGCGCTGGTGACGGCGGCAACGGCAATTTTGATGCAGCTGAATCATCTGCCCATGCATGGGCGCAGTATATTTGCCCTGGGGCTGATGAGCGGCTTTTCTTTTTTTGGGAAAAATATTTATACCATGTGGTTTATTCTTCTTGGCACCTGGCTGTTGAGTGTGGTCAATAAAGAAAAATTCAGCAAAAACCTCATCAGCGGTCTGCTGGCCACTTCCTTGGGGCCCATCATCGGCGTGGCTTATCTTCATAACGGGGTGACGCCCATTTCCATGACCTATGCCCTGTTGGCCGGCATTGTCATTGGTTTTATTGTGCCGCTTTTGGCTGCCCATACCAATGGCATTTTGCGCGGCTTAAGCTTGTATAACGGCGGGTTTGCTGTGGGGCTTTTGGCGTTAATTATGGTGCCGGTGATGGCAGGGTACGGGTTTGATTTTTCCAATACCAGCACTTGGTCAACGGGAAATAATACCAAGTTTGCCACATTTTTATATGTGACATCTGCCATTTGTATTTCCAGCGGATATCGCATCGATCCAAAGCATGCTTTTTCCAATTACCGCAATCTGCTGCGCCGCCCCGGTGTGGCAAAGGACGATTTTACGCTGTTAGACGGCATGGGCACCGTATTTGTGAACATGGGTGTTAACATTGCCATTTGCACCAGCTATGTGTTGATTACTGGTGGAGATCTCAATGGCCCAACCCTGGGCGGCATTTTCACCGTGGCCGGCTTCAGCGCCAACGGCAAACACGCCAGAAACATTGTTCCCATCATGCTTGGCATTTATCTGGGCTCTTCTTTCAGCACAGAATTTACGCCCAACCACCATGGGGTGCAGATGGCCGTCTTTTTGGGCACCACGCTGGCGCCCATCAGCGGCACCTATGGCATTGTGGCCGGCATATTGGCCGGGATTGTTCATTCTTCGGCTATTTTACAAAGCGGCCTGGGCTATTCCGGCGCCAACCTCTACAATAACGGTTTTTGTGGCGGCGTGGTTTCGGTGGTCTGCTATCCGGTGTTCCATCATTTCTTAAAAGAAAACACCTATGCCGAGCCTTCCCCCAGCCGGACAAGAAAAACGGACGAACCGCAGAAAGAACTGCCGCCCGTGCAAATGGAGCAAGCTTTGATAGAAAAATAACACAAAATTTTAAGAAATGCCGTTGACAAAGCAGGGAAAATATGATAAATTGAGTGCAATCCAATCAGGAAAAGAACACGATGAAGAGGAATAGTACAATGTCCGGACGCTTTCAGAGAGCCATCGGCTGGTGTGAGATGGTAGGGATGGGGATTGGAACTCGCCTTGGAGTGGTTTGCTGAACCGTTTCAATGCAAGCGCTAGGTAAAACCGGAGGCCAACCGTTATCAGATGGCAGGAGATCGGCGTTTTGCCCGTTTCCGTTGATGAGTGTGTTCCCATAGGGGAGCAAATGCAGAGTGGTACCGCGGAGGAATGTTACCCTTCGTCTCTCAAAGCAGCAGCAACTGTCACTGCCGTTTTGAAAGACGAAGGGTTTTTTGTTTTCACCCACTTTGGTCAAAAAACGGCGCAACCAAAATGTATTGGAAAAACAAGAAGGAGAGAAGCGACATGATGAACTATACCAAATACAGACCATACCCACCGATGGATATGCCAAAGAGAAAATGGCCCAACAATGTGATCACCGAAGCGCCTATCTGGTGCAGTGTAGACTTAAGAGACGGCAACCAAAGTCTGGAAATTCCCATGAGCTTGGAAGAAAAATTGGAATTCTTCCAGTTTTTGGTGAAAATTGGGTTCAAAGAAATTGAAATCGGTTTCCCTGCCGCCAGCGACACAGAATATGAATTTGCCAGAACGCTGATTGAACAAGACTTGATTCCCGACGATGTGGTGGTGCAGGTGTTAACCCAAAGCCGTCCCCACATCATCAAAAAGACCTTCCAGGCACTGAAAGGGGCCAAAAAAGCCATCGTCCATCTGTATAATTCCACCTCCACCTTGCAGCGGGATGTGGTGTTTGGCAACTCCATGGAACAGACCACCCAGCTGGCTGTAGACGGCGCCAAGCTGTTGTTGGAAGAAGCGGCCAAAATCCCGGAAACGGAATTTTTCTTTGAATATTCTCCCGAAAGTTATACGGGGACGGAAATGGATTACGCCGTGGAAATCTGTAACGCCGTCATCGATGTGATTCAGCCTACCCCAGAGAAAAAAT
>CALWLF010000098.1 GCA_944381455.1 uncultured Clostridia bacterium
ACGGATTACGTTTTTGGTGGCCACAGACCTGGGGGCCCGGGGGCTGGACTTTGCCGATGTGGACTTGGTCATCAATTTGGATATTCCCGAACAGCCGGTGAACTATCAGCACCGGGCCGGGCGGACGGGCCGAAACGGCAAAGAAGGCATGGTCCTTTCTCTGGCCACACCCTATGAAAAAAAATTCCTGCGCAAATGTGAAAACCAGCTGGGCATTTCCATTTTGGAACGGGAAATGGCCTTTGGAAAACTGACCGAGCCGAAAAAAACGAAAAAATTGCCCTCCTACGCCCCAAAATCTGCCCCAAAACAAAAAAAATTACCAAGAAGTGCAAAAAAGCCATTGTAACGGGGCAAAGTATGGTGTAGTATATACATAGCACCAAAAAACCGCATAACCCCAAAAGGAGGAATAAACATGAGCGAAGAAAAGCACACCCATGACTGTGACTGCGGCTGTGAAATGGAAGAAATGGAAACCATGACCTTGACACTGGACGATGATACGGAGCTGGAATGCGGCATCATCGGCGTGTTTGATGTGGACAGCAAAGACTATATTGCCCTTTTGCCATTGGAAGATGAAACGGTTTTGATTTATGAATATAAAGAAAACGAAGATGGCGAAGTGGAACTGGGCCTCATCGAAGACGACGCCCTGTTTGAAAAAGTGACCGACGCGTTCTACGAACTGTGGGGCGAAGAGGAAGAAGACGAAGAAGAATAAAAAACCTTGTCAAGAGATGGCACAGCTTCCAAAGAAAACACAAAAAAGCAGGAATCCCTGAAAAAACAAAGGATTCCTGCTTTCTTAATTGCGCAAAAGTTTTCTTCTTTGGAAACTGCTTGAGGCAAGGTGTTTTGCTCCCCAAAAAAGAAGGAAAGAAGGCCGGTTGTTCAGACGAGAGCCGGCTTTTTTCGTATCTTGCAGAAACTATTCTTCTAAAAATAAATCGGCAAAGCTTTTGGCGGCATGGCTTAAGGCCACGTTTTTCAGCCGCACAATGCCAATGTGCCGCTTGGGCAGCGGCGGATGCAGCGGGATTTCAAACAGCTGCTCCCCGTCGATGAGACTGCCAGAAAATTCCCAGGTGGCAAAGGTCAGCCCCAAATTGATTTTGGCAAAGGACATCAACAGGTCGCTGCTGCCCAGCTCCAAAATGGGTTCCAGCACCACCCCTTGGGTTTGGGCAAAGGCGTTTTGATACCGGCGGGAGTTGCTCAATTCTTCCAGCAAAAGCAGGGGATAGTTGACGATATCAGAAAAGGCAAGGCCGGCTTTGCTCAAATGCTGAAACTTGGTGCCGCCCACCAGGCAGTCATGGATTTCCAAAATGGGAATCACTTCCAGGTCCTTGTCCTCTTCAATGGGCAAATTGATGAAACAAAGGTCCACCACGCCGCTTTTTAAGAGCCGCAGGGATTCGTAGGTGGTTTTGTTGGTCACTTTGATGGCAATTTGGGGATGGGCCAGGTTATACTGTTCCAGATAGGGCATGAGGACATTGGCAATGACGGTGTCGCTGGCCCCGATTTTGATTTCGCCGGCTTTTAGCTGCACCATTTCCAGGTATTTGTTTTCAGCCGTATGGATGAGGGTGAGGGCCTGCTCCAAATATTCATACAACACGGCCCCTTCCGGCGTGGTGCGCACGCCTTTGGTGGTGCGGATGAGTAACGGGGCGCCCATTTTGTCCTCCAGCTGATGGATGCTCATGCTGACGGCCGGCTGAGAGATGAACAGCTCCTTGGCCGCCGCCGACATATTGCCGCTGCGTACAACGGTGCAGAAAATTTTATATAAATCCAGAGGAATATCGTATTCCATGATGACACCTCCCGATGGATGCTGGGTTCTTTTGCTATTATAACAAACAACACCTCCGTCTGCAACGATGCTGCCGGTTTCTAAAAAGGCGCCTGCGCAAGGGCAGCAGGAAAAAGAGCCCTATTCCAGCAAGAAAAAGAATGTTTTTTCTGTAGGGAAAGGTTTAATCGGCTGCTGCTGCATCTTCTGTGGCTGTGATGCCGGCTTCTTCCAATAAATCGGCGGGAATGGCGCTGATGGCCAGCTGTTCTTCTTCCGGCAGACTGTTGTACCAGGCAAGCCACTGCAATGTTTCTTCCGAAAGGGCCGCTTCGTCAACCCATCTGCCGCCAAAAGCTACCTGGCTTTTGGTTTCTTCTATCCCGCTTGTTTCTTCCAACAGAAAAGAGGGCGCAGAAGGATGGAGGACTTGATACCAGTTGTCTTCCACCACCAAAAAGGCTTCGCTTCCTCGCTCGATATAAATCAATGCCTCTCGTCCGTCTGGACAGAAGGTATAACTCATGTCCCCTTCCGCAGGCTCAGGCGCTTTGCATTGCTGTAACTGCATTTGGCTAAACCAGGAGAGGGCAGAAGAAACGGACGGATCTGTGGGATCGTACGGTTCAGGCCCGATGACAAAGGTCTGTTCTTCCCCCTGGGCCAAAAGAGAGACTTGGATTTGCATGGTCGGTTCGGGAAATTCGTAGATTTCTTCTATGGCAATCGTCTTTTGACAGCCCGAAAGGCCGAAAAGGGCGATCCCCAGCATCAAAACGGGCAGCGGCAGTCTCATCTGGCATTCCTCCTTTTGGTTTTTATGGAATTGGACGAACCCTTTTTGTGCAATGTTCTTATTTTTATGATAAAATAGAAAAATATTTTTTGCAAGGTCCTTTCCAACGGGACAAGGGGCAAGGCGTTTGCCTTTTGATGGATTTTGTGGTAGGATGAAGGCAAGAGGCTCTGGGGAGGTGTAGGAGAGATGGCAGAAGAAAAAAGATGGCAGGATTGTTTGAGCACGGACTTGATTCGCTGCAAGCAGGCGCTGAAAAACGACGCCTTTGATGTGGAAAAAATGGAATCGCTTTTTAATGAAATGCTGCTGCGCTATGGCGAGGAAATCGAAGGATTTGATGAAGGGATGGAAGTCATCTCCACCTATGAAAACCAGGCGGCCACCGCCTTTGCCCTGGGCAAAAACATGGGGCTGATTGTGGAGCGGCTTTCCATCATCCAAAAAGACGGCTATCGCCCCGATGGCTTGACCAGGTTTTATTTATCCGACGGGGTGGAAGGAAAGCGGCCAGAGTATTCTTTTTTGGAAGTGCGCAAATTGATTCTGGAAGAGACAGCCTGGAACGAATACGAAAAAAATGAACTGCTGGATAAAATTGACGAGATTGAAACCATTTGCCAGGATTTGGATACGAAAAGAAATAAATGGAACCGGCTGCGCCCCTTTGTGGTCTGGTGTGCCGGAAAGGATGTGAAGGCGGCCATGCTGCTGCTTTCCCTCATTCAAAAAATCAACTGACGAAAGGAAGCAATATGAAACGAGTTGCAAGTTTTGCCCTGGGCTGCAAAGTCAACCAAGTGGAAAGCGAAGCCATTGCCGAAGCTTTTGCCAAGCGGGGCTATGAGGTGGTGGAGGTGGACGAGGTGGCCGATGTATACGTCATCAACACCTGCACCGTCACCAATGTGGGCGACAAAAAAAGCCGACAGATGATTCGCAAAGTGAAGCGGCAAAATCCCGATGCCATTGTGGTGGCCGTGGGCTGCTATGCCCAAACGGCGGCAAAAGAAGTCAAAGAAATGGAAGGCGTCAACATTGTCCTTGGCACCAAGGGAAGAAACGAAATTGTGGATGAAGTGGAACACTATCAACAAAGCCTGGGTGTGGTGGACCGGGTGACGGGCATCATGCAGGAACATACCTTTGAACCCATTGCCGTCAGCAGTCTTCATGACCGGACACGGGCTTATTTAAAAATTCAAGACGGGTGCAGCCAGTTTTGCAGTTACTGCATCATCCCCTATGCCAGAGGCCCCGTCCGCAGCCGCCCGGAAGCAGATGTGGTGGCAGAGGTGAAACGGCTGGTGGAAAACGGCTTTCGGGAAGTGGTGCTCACCGGCATCCATGTGGCAAGCTATGGCAAAGAGCTGCATAACACCAATTTATTGCAAGTGATGGAAAAAATCCACCATATCGAAGGCTTGGAGCGGATCCGTTTTAGCTCCATCGAGCCCAATGTCATCACCGAGGATTTTTTGGCGGGGCTTTCCCGCCTGCCCAAAGTGTGCCGCCACTTTCATTTGTCGCTGCAAAGCGGCTGTGACCGCACCTTAAAAGAAATGAACCGAAAATATGACACAGCCAAGTATCGTGCCGCTGTGGCCGCTTTACGCAGCCTATGGGCCGATGTGGCCGTGACAACGGATATCATCGTTGGCTTTCCCGGTGAAACGGAGGAGGATTTTCAAGCCAGCATGGCCTTTGCCAAAGAAATGGCCTTTGCCAAAATCCATGTCTTCCCCTATTCCCCCAAACGGGGCACCCCGGCGGCAGAACGAAAAGACCAGGTGGACGCCCAGGTGAAGGCTGCACGGGCTAAAGAAATGGGCGCATTGGCCAAAGATCTGGCGGCCCAGTTTCTAGAAAGCCAGATGGGAAAGACCATGGAAGTGCTGGCAGAGCGGGAAGTGGCAGCGGGTATCTGGCAGGGGCATACCTCCAATTATATCCCGGTGGAGTTTGCTTCCAGCCGTCCTTGTAAAAATCAGCTGATTGCTGTCAAGCTGACTGGCTTTTCGGGGGAAAAGGCAGAAGGAGTGCAGATTTTGTAATACCTTAGGAGAAATAGTGTTTGCATAATGAGGCGATTTATATTATCATAGAGATATTAGAGATAGCGTTGGGAGTGAGTACGTATGGAAAAAAACTGGAACGAAACCATGCAGTTTGATGGTTTGAGCAAAGAATTGGATAACGAAGCGAAACGGATTTTTTTGACGGTATACGATGCTTTGCAGGAAAAGGGCTATAACCCGGTCAATCAGATTGTGGGCTATATCCTCTCCGGCGACCCAACCTATATCACCAGCTATAACAATGCCAGAAGCCTCATCCGCCGTCTGGAGCGGGATGAATTATTGGAAGAACTGGTGGAAAATTATATTGAAAACAACCGGAAATAAACAGGTGATTTTTTGCGTATCTTAGGTTTGGACTATGGGGATAAAACGGTGGGCGTGGCTGTCAGCGATCCCTTTGGATGGACGGCCCAGGGTGTAACCATCATCCGCCGCAATAACCCCAAAGAATATAAACAAAGCATTGGCGAAATTAGAACACTGGTGGAACAGTACGGCGTAGAAGAAATTGTGCTGGGGTATCCCCTCAATTTGGACGGCTCCAAAAGCGAGCGGTGTGAAAAAACAGAGGATTACCGGCAAAAGCTGCAAAACCGCTTTCCCCAGATCCCTGTCACCCTTTGGGACGAGCGGCTCAGCACTGTGGCTGCCCATGCCATTTTAATGGAAGGCGGCATGGATGGACGGGAGAGAAAGCATGTGATCGACCAAATGGCAGCTGTCTATATCCTGCAAGGCTATCTGGACTATCGGGCCAATGAGAAAAAACGGGAATCGACCGAAGAATAAGGAGAAAACCATGGAAGAATTTGAAGAATTTGAAACAATGATCCTCACCGATGAAGACGGACAAGAGGTGGAATTTGCCATCATCGACAATGCCGAACTGGACGGCACCACCTATCTGCTGGTGGTGGAAGCAGAATTGATTGACGATGAAAACGCCGAAGCCCTGATTTTAAAACAAGTGGGCGCAGACGAAGAAAACGTGGACTACGAACTGATTGAAGACGACGAAGAGTTTGATCGTGTGGCTGCCTTGTTCCAGCAAGGCGAAGACTATGATGTGGTGCTGGACGACTGATTGTCTGCTCTGGCATAATCTAAGCAAGCAAGCCTGTCAGTAACGAAATAGGAAACAGGCTTTCTTTTGCTGCCTGATACTGCTTTGTACGATGCAAAGGGCAGTCAGATTTGACACAAATGGGCAATGGTAGGACAAAGAACGGCGAAATCTGCTTTTTTGCAGGACGAGAAGGCAAAAAAAGACAGGTTTTTGCTTTTGTTTTGGTGTGCATTTCCAAAACGCCCCGTTCTTTGACTGACATAGAACAACAAAACGAAAATAGAAACGGAACAGGAGGAATTTTTTTGGCTGTCAAGAAACCAAAACTAAAGGTGATTTCTCTGGGCGGCCTGCATGAAATCGGGAAAAATATGACCGTGTTTGAATATGACCGGGATATTGTGATTGTGGACTGCGGTCTGGCTTTCCCAGAAGACGACATGTTGGGCATCGACTTGGTGATTCCAGATATCACCTATTTAAAAAAGAATCAAGAAAAAATCAGAGGCATTGTCCTCACCCATGGCCATGAGGACCATATCGGGGCCCTGCCCTATGTACTGAAGGAGCTGAATGTGCCGGTATTTGGGACGCTGCTGACCATTGGGCTTTTGGAAAACAAACTGAAGGAGCATGGCCTGATGGATACCACCACCCGCCATGTGGTGGTGCCTGGCGAAAGTATCAAGCTGGGCCAGTTCCGGGTGGAATTTATCCACACCAACCACTCCATTGCAGATGCCGTGGCCATGGCCATCCACACCCCTGTGGGGACGGTGGTCCATACGGGCGACTTTAAAATTGACTATACCCCCATCGACGGGGAAATCATCGACTTGCACCGTTTTGCCGCCTTGGGCGACGAAGGCGTGCTGCTGTTATTAAGCGACAGCACCAACGCCGAGCGGCGCGGCTTTACCATGTCGGAAAAATCGGTGGGCGCCGTCTTTGACCGGATTTTTGAAGAAACGCCGAAAAACAGAATCATGGTGGCAACCTTCTCGTCCAATATCCACCGGATTCAGCAGATCATCAATTCGGCCCACCGCACCAAGCGGAAAGTGGCCATCATCGGCCGCAGCATGGTCAACGCCGTGAAAACCAGCATCGAACTGGGGTACTTGAACGTACCTAATAACACCCTAATCGATATTTCCGAAATCAAAAATTATTCCGACCATCAGCTGGTGATTATCACCACCGGCTCCCAGGGCGAAACCATGAGCGCCCTTTCCCGCATTGCTTCCAACGACCATAAGCAAGTGGTGGTCAAACCGGGCGATAAAATCATCATCAGCGCCTCCAGCATCCCCGGCAATGAAAAGAGCATCATGCGCGTCATCAACGAGCTGATTAAAAAAGGCGCCGATGTGGTCTATGGCAGCATGGAAGACGTCCATGTCAGCGGTCATGCCAGGGAAGAAGAGCTGAAACTGATGCTGGCGCTGACCAAGCCGAAGTTTTTCATGCCGGTTCATGGCGAATATATCCAGCTGACGGCCCATAAAAAACTGGCCGAGCAGATGGGCATTCCCAAAACCAATATTTTCTTAAACAGCATCGGCGATGTGCTGGAACTGACGAGAAAAGAAGCCAAAGTCACCGGCACCGTCCCCAGCGGCCAGCTGCTGGTAGACGGCCTTGGCGTGGGCGATGTGGGCAACATCGTCTTGCGGGACCGCCGCCATTTGAGCGAAGACGGGCTGATGGTAGTGGTGGTGGCGGTGGAAGAAGCCACCGGCGAAATTGTTTCCGGGCCGGACATCATCTCCCGCGGCTTTGTCTATGTGAGAGAAAGCGAAGACTTGATGGAAGGGGCCAGAAAGGCTGTGGAAGATGCCCTCTTTGCAGAAGGCACCGATGGCGGCTGGAACCATACGAAAAACGTCATCCGGGACGCCTTGAAAGAATATGTATGGCAGACCACCAAGCGCAGCCCCATGATTTTGCCCATCATCATGGAAGTGTAAGAAAGAACCACGGACCAAAAAACAGTTTTCCAAGAAGAAAACAACTTCAGAAAAATAAGATGGCTGCAACCCTTGCCTACAAAGGATTGCAGCCATCTTTGTTTTCTTAGGAATCGGCGTCCCAGTCTCTTTTTTAAAAAAAGAGGAGCTGTTTTCCTTGACTGGAAAGAAAAAGAGCGCCGATAGGCAAAAAGCCGGTTTTTTTGGAGCAGCAGGGCGGAAAAAAGCGTGGCTTTTTCGCTTTTTGGCCGTTTTACCGATGACAAAGGGTGCAAAAACGTGTATACTAAGATAGAATGGGATTGTTTGTGAATCTGGGAGGAATGGCTTTGGCACAATCGGTAAAAGAAATTGCACAATACCTGCGGCAGACGCCGCCGCATCTGCTGCTCCAGGCTGCATCCCGGTGGGAAAGTGACCAGCGCAGCGGCGTGCAAAAGGAAGTGGCGGCGGCCAAAAAGCGATATGTCGCCTATGAGGCCGAGCTGGTGCGGCTGGAACAGCTTTCCAGTTTTGAAAAGGAAGCCAGAACAAAAGACTTTGCCCTCATTGCCGGCACCGACGAGGCAGGACGGGGGCCATTGGCTGGCCCGGTGGTGGCGGCGGCGGTGATTTTGCCGCCCAACTGTCAGATTTTGGGGGTGAACGACTCCAAACAGCTGTCGGAAAAAAAGCGGGAGGCGCTTTTTGATGAAATCCAGGAAAAGGCCATCGCCTTTGGCATTGGCGTTGTCAGCGCCCAGGTGATTGACGAAATCAATATTTTGCAGGCCACCTATGAGGCCATGCGAACAGCCATCCATGCCTTGTCGCCGCAGCCAGACTATCTGTTGGCCGATGCCGTCACCATCCCCGGCCTTTCTTTGCCCCAGCAGGCCATCATCAAAGGCGATGCCAAAAGCATTTCCATTGCAGCTGCCAGCATTTTGGCCAAGGTGACCAGGGACCGGATGATGAAGGAATATGACCTGCTGTATCCGGCCTATGGATTTGGGCAAAATAAAGGCTATGTCGCAGCAAGCCACATCGCGGCATTGAAAACGTATGGGCCTTGCCCCATCCACCGCCGCAGTTTTTTGAAAAATTTTGGAATCGAGTGATCCATGGTGCCGTTTTGGAAGAAAAAAGAAAGGCCTTTGCCGCAAGGATCAGAACAACAAGGGGCGGCGCAGGGCAAAAAGAAAGAAAAAAAAGAAAAAGGCGCCAAAGGCGAAGCCCAGGCCAAGGCGCTGCTGCAAAAAGCCGGCTGCACCATTTTGGCTGCCAATTACCGCTGCCGCCAGGCAGAAATCGACCTCATTGCCAAAGACGGCGAAGAGGTGGTGTTTGTGGAGGTGAAATACCGCAGCAGTGCCGCTTTGGGCAGCGGCGCAGAAGCGGTGGACTGGCGCAAACAGCAAAAAATCAGGCAGGGCGCCCTCAGCTTTTTGCAGCAAGAAGGGCTGATGGACTCCTTTGTCCGTTTTGACGTCATCGAAGTGTATCCAGACCATATCCAATGGATCAAACATGCTTTTTGGGAGCAATGATATGAAGATAGAAAAAAACGGTGTTACCATCCTACAGTTTCAAAACTTGAACCAAAGCGGCCTGGTCAACCATGGCTTTTCCACCCGGCTGGGCGGTGTAAGCCAAGGAGAGAGGGCCACCATGAATTTGGGCTTTACCAGAGGCGATAGCCGGGATGTGGTGGAAGAAAATTTTGCCCGCTTTGCCGGTGCCGTAGGCGTGAAAACAGAAAAGATTGTCTTTGGAAAGCAGGTTCATGGCACAGAGATTTTGGAAGTAACAGAGCCGCTGCCCATGGACGGCGTGTTAAAAAGCAGCCTCCAAGGCTATGACGGCTTCATGACCAATGTGCCGGGCGCAGCCCTCTTGACCTACCATGCCGACTGTGTGCCGGTGTTTTTGCTGGATACCAAGCAAAGGGCCATTGCCATGGTCCATTCCGGCTGGCGAGGCACCGTAGGCGGCATTGGGCCAAAGGCATTGGCGCAAATGGCAAAGGCTTATGGCACAAACCCTGCCGATGTGCTGGTGGGCATTGGCCCATCCATCGGATTTTGCCATTTTCAAGTGGGAGAAGAAGTGGTGGAAGCCTTTGCGGCAGCCTATCCCTTTGCACAAGACTTTTGGAGAAAAGACGACGTACCTGGAAAATATCACCTGGATTTGTGGGGCATCATCCGCCGGCAGCTGCAAGAAGCCGGTGTGCCTGAAACACAGATAGAAACCAGCGGCCTTTGTACCATGTGCGACACCCAGCTCTTTTACTCCCACCGGAAGATGGGAGAGGCGCGGGGCACCATGGCGGCAGTATTGGCGCTGAAAGAAGAATAACGGAGGAAACAAGCATGAGTAAACCCATTGTTGCAGTGGTGGGGCGCCCCAATGTGGGCAAAAGCACCCTGTTTAATAAATTGGCAGGACAGCGCATTTCCATTGTGCAAGATACGCCTGGCGTAACCCGGGACCGGATTTATGCCGATGTGGACTGGCTGGGGCACGCCTTTACGCTCATTGATACGGGCGGCATGGAGCCGGGGGCCGAGGACATCATTTTGCGCCAGATTTTGCAGCAGGCAGAAATTGCCATGGAAACGGCCGATGTGATTTTGTTTGTCTGCGATGTGAAGCAAGGCGTCATTGAGGACGATATGCAGGTGGCAAATATCCTGCGAAAGACGAAAAAGCCGGTGGTGCTGGCCGTCAACAAAGTGGACGATATGCGCAAGGAAAACCTGGATGTCTACGATTTTTACAGCCTGGGCATTGGAGATCCCATCCCCATCAGCGCCGGGCAGATGCTGGGGCTGGGGGATTTATTGGATGCCGTCATTGCCCAGTTTCCAGAAAACAGTGAAACAGAAGAAGAAAGCGATGCCATCTCTGTGGCCATCATCGGCAAACCCAATGCCGGCAAATCTTCTTTGATCAATAAAATTTTAGGGGAAGAGCGGCTCATTGTCAGCAACATCCCCGGCACCACCCGGGACGCCATCGATTCCCCCATGGAAATCGACGGGCAGAAATATGTCTTCATTGATACGGCAGGGATTCGCCGCAAAAGCAAAATCAAAGAAGATATCGAGCGCTTTAGCATCATCCGGGCCGTGGCCGCCGTGGAACGGTGCGACGTGGCTGTGCTGCTCATCGACGCCAACGAAGGCGTCACCGACCAGGATACGAAAATTATCGGCATTGCCCATGAACGGGGCAAGGCCGCCATCATTGCCGTCAATAAATGGGATTCCATTGAAAAAGACGACAAAACCATGAACCGCTTCTTAAAAGAAATGGAAACGGAACTGGCCTATATGTCCTATGCGCCCAAGGTGTTTTTGTCGGCCAAAACGGGGCAGAGGGTCAATAAATTGCTGGAAATGGTGCGCACCGTCCATGAAAACCACTGCCTGCGCATCAGCACCGGTGTGCTCAATGAAGTGCTCATCGAAGCCACGGCCATGCAGCAGCCGCCCAGCGACAAAGGCCGCCAGCTGCGCATTTATTATGCCACCCAAGTCAGCGTCAAACCGCCTACCTTTGTCATTTTCGTCAACGACCGGGAGCTGATGCACTTTAGCTACCGGCGGTACCTGGAAAACCAGTTCCGGGAAGCCTTCGGTTTCGTTGGCACGCCCATTCACTTTATTGTGAGAGAAAAAAGCGAAAAATAACGGGGGATAGCCATGTTTCGGTTCATTTGTCTGGCCATTGGATATTTGATTGGCTGCATCCAATCGGCCTATGTGGTGGGAAAGTTTATGCGGGTGGATATCCGCAATTATGGCAGCGGCAACCTGGGCACCACCAACGCCCTGCGGGTGCTGGGAAAACGTGCCGGGGCTGTGACGTTTTTTTGTGATGTGATGAAGTCTTTTTTGAGCTTTTTGCTCTGTGTGTGGCTGTTTGACAGCCCTCTGGCCGGGATGTACGCCTCTCTGGGCGCTGTGCTGGGCCACGATTTTCCTTTTTACCTGGGATTTAAAGGGGGAAAGGGCATTGCAGTCACCATTGGGCTGGTGCTGGGGCTTTCCATTTTTGTCAGCCCCTATTTTGCCGCCTGTGCCTATGGCCTTGGCATCATTGGGGTACTGATCAGCAACACCATTTCTCTGGGCTCCATTTTCTTTGTGTCCATGGTGCCCATTGTTTCTTTGTGTCTGGGTGCGCCGTGGGAGATGACTATTGCCCTGGCGTGTATGGCGGCGCTGGCGCTGTACCAGCACCGGGCCAATATCGACCGCCTTTCCCATGGCAAAGAAAATAAATTTTTTGGAAAAAAGAAAAAGGCAGCGCCTTTGCCCCGCGGGGAAAAGAAACTGCAATGACCATTTGGGAGGTGCCTTTGGAATATGAAAAAGATAACTGTCATTGGTTCCGGCAGCTGGGGTACGGCGCTGGCGGTGATGCTGGACCGGTATGGACATGATGTGACCATCTGGAGCTTTCAGCAGGCAGAAGCCGACCGGATCCGCCGGGATGGCGAACACAAGGAGTTTTTGCCCGGGGTGAAAATCAACCCCTCCATTCAAATTGAAACCGATCCGCAAACTGCGGTGGAAGGCCGGGAAATTCTCATTACGGCCATTCCCAGCAAGTTTGTGCGGGTGAATATGGAAAAATTCAAACCATTTTTGAAAAAAGAACAGGTGATTGTCAATGTGGCCAAGGGGCTGGAAGACCATTCTTTGCTTCGGTTATCGGAAGTGTTGGAAGAATGTGTGCCAGGGTGCCCGGTGTGTACTCTAGTTGGCCCAAGCCATGCAGAAGAAGTGGCCCGGGATATTCCCACCGCCTGCACCGTCAGCTGTCAAGATATGGCCGTGGCCGAAATGGTGCAAAAAGAATTTATGAACCCCAATTTCCGCATCTATACCAACCCCGACATGGTGGGGATGGAAGTGGGGGCTGCGCTGAAAAACGTCATTGCTCTGGCCGCCGGCATGAGTGACGGGCTGGGCTTTGGTGACAATACGAAAGCGGCGCTGATGACCAGAGGCATGGCCGAAATTTGCCGGCTGGGCATGGCCATGGGCGGTCAGCCTTTGACCTTCATGGGCTTAAGCGGCATTGGCGATTTGATTGTGACTTGCACCAGTATGCACTCCCGCAACCGCCGGGCCGGCATTTTGCTTGGCAAAGGCAAAAGCCTGGAGGAAACCCTCAAAGAAGTACATATGGTGGTGGAAGGTGTCAATACGGCCCAGGCGGCCCAGGCCCTTTCGGAAAAGTATCAGGTGGAAATGCCCATCACAAAGGCCATCAACGAAGTGCTCTTTGCTGGCAAAGATCCGCGCCAGGGCGTGATGGAGCTGATGATGCGAGACAGCAAGCCAGAAAGCCTTTATACCCAGCCAAACGGGCAAAGGGACAGCAGCACAAAATAACCTGCAAAGCCCACAAAAAGGCCGATGGCGCTGCCGGCCAGCACGTCCTTTGGAAAATGGACGCCGGTCAGCACACGAGTGACGGCGATGACAGCCGAAAGACCGAAGCATAAAAGCCCCAAGGGCCGCCACAGATAAAGCAGCTCGACAGCAATGACAAAGGAGCTGGAGGCATGGCAGCTGGGGAAAGAATGGCCCCCGCTATGGGGCCGCAGGGGTACAAAGTCGTATACTTCAAAGGGCCGGGGTTTGGAGCTGTGCTTGCGCATGGTTTTGACGAGGGCAAGGGTTGCGGCCGGGAAAAAAGCCGCCGGCAGCACCCGCAAATCGAAGGTAAGCACCAAAAAGGCCAGCGAGCCATAAAATAACACCATCACCACCTCTGGCAGCAGTGCATCTAGAGTCAAAATGACAGTTTTGAGACGAGGTTTTTGTTGTAACGAAAGCAAAAGCGGCAGCAGCCGATACGGTTGTTTTGTCATAAAATACGCTCCTTATCAGGTTCCAATTGGTTGTATCATACCATAAACCAATGGAAATTTCCAGCCGATGGGAACCAAGAAGCGATGGACCAAAA
>CALWLF010000099.1 GCA_944381455.1 uncultured Clostridia bacterium
TGCCAATGAGCCCCACAGTTTTTCCTTTTTCTTCCAGCACCCGTTTGATCAGATAGGTGGTGGAGGTTTTGCCATTGGTGCCGGTAACGCCAACCAGTGTCATCCGGCTGGAAGGATGGCCATAAAAGGCTGCCCCCAGCTGGGCCAGCAGCCTGCGGTTATTGTTGCTAAACAGCACGGCCACATCCGCTGGCACAGCCACCTCTTTTTCCACTGCCACTGCTGCGGCGCCGTTATCCAGCGCTTTTTGCACATATTGATGGCCGTCCGTCTGAAAGCCTTGGATGGCCACAAACAAATATCCCTTCTGCACTTGACGGGAGTCATAGGCAATGCCCTTAATTTCCACTTCGTCGCTGCCTTGCAGCAGTTTGCCGTCTGTTTCCTTCCACAATGCGCTTAATTTCATGGCAAGTAACCTCCGCTTTTTCTCTCCATGATTTGTTCTCTGTTCCAATATACCACAAAGCAGCCTCTCTGACTACTTTTCTTTTAATGTAATCTGCACCTTCTGCCCGCGGTTGACCACTTCTCCAGCCCGCGGAAACTGGGCGGCAATCTCTTCCCCTTCGCCGCTTACTTCCACTGTCAAACCGCTTTCTTCCAGTATTTTCTTTCCTTCCGAAAAGTATACGCCTGTCACATTGGGTACGGTCACTTTTGTTTCAGCCTGATACGTTTCTTCCTGCTCCACACCCAGCACCGGCAAAACGGCCTGCAAAAATTCGTTCATCACAGGGCCTGCCACACTGCCGCCGTAATAGGTGCCTTCCGGCTCGTCAATCAAAAGCAGCGCCATCATGGTCGGCTCATCGGCCGGGGCAAAGGCCAAAAAAGAGGCGATGTACTTGCCGCTTTTTCTGGGCAGTTTTTCGCTGGTGGCCGTTTTTCCGCCAATGCGGTAGCCTTCGATGGCGGCCTTATTGCCCGTGCCTTCGGCCACAACGCTTTCCAAAATCATCCGCATCTGTTCACTGACTTCGGCAGAAAGAATCTGCGTCTTTTCTCCCTCATTTAAAATCGTCACGGTGCCATCGGCGCTTTCCAAAGAAAGCCCCAAATGGGGCGTCACCAAATACCCGCCGTTAACAGCCGCAGCCGCCGCCCGCAGCAGCTGCAAAGGCGTAATTTGAAACCCCTGCCCAAAGGAATAAGTGGCCAGTTCCACCGGGCCCATGTCTTCTTGCTTGTGTAAAATCCCAACGGCTTCTCCAGCCAGATCAATGCCCGTTTTTTCCAGCAGTCCAAACTTTTCTAAGTACGGATAAAACACATCCACGCCCATCCGCTCTGCCACGGCCATAAAGACCGGGTTGCAGCTGTTTTGCACCCCTTCCACAAAGCTTTGGGAACCGTGGGAGCGGGGATAGCGCCAGCACTTGATGGTGCGGCCACCGGTGGTATAGCTGCCATTGCAAAAAAACTGGCTTTCCGGCGTAATGACGCCGGAAGAAAGGCCGGCACAGGAGGTGATGATTTTAAAGGTGCTGCCCGGCTCATAAGTATCGCTGATGGCGTCGTTACGCCACATTTGGTTGAGGGCTTCCATCTGCTCCTCGGCCGAAAGGCTTTCCCATTGGGCCGCCACTTCCGGATCGGTCACCGTAAAGGGAGCGTTTAAATCAAAGGTGGGCTCATTGGCCATGGCATAAATCTCACCATTTTGGGGGTTGAGCACAATCAGCGTGCCGCCCTTGGCGTTTTTGGCTTCCACCGCCTTTTGTAACGTCTGCTCGGCATATTGCTGGACCGTCACGTCCAACGAGGTGCGCAGGGTTTGGCCGTTTTGCGGCGCAATGCGGACAATCTCGTCGCTGACTGTCAGGCCCCGGCTATCGGTCTCTGTCAAAATCTTTCCCTGCTCGCCTGTTAAAACATCATTGTACTTGGCTTCCAGGCCCAAAATTCCCTGGTTGTCTTTGCCCACAAAGCCAATGACCTGGGCCGCCAAAGAGCCATAGGGATAGATGCGCTTGACATCTTCATCCACCACAACGCCGGACAGATGGGCCTGGCGGATGGTTTGGGCCACCTCCGGCTCCACCTTGAACTCTATGCGCACCAGCGCCACTTTTTGGCTGATTTTTTCCAGCACTGTTTCATAATCCAGCTCCAGCGCCTGACTTAAAAACTGGGCCGTTGTTTCCTTCTCCTTTACCTGCACCGGAATGACGCTGACGGCACAGACCGAGCGGTTATCGGCAATGGGTATGCCGTTGCGGTCAGTGATGTCGCCGCGCAGCGGTGTCAAAAGCCGGTCTCTCGTTTGCTGTTCATAGGCCATTTCCTGTAAAGGGGCGGCCTGGAACAGTTGTAAATAGGCAATGCGGCAAAGAAGTCCCACTGCTGTCAGCAAAAAGCAAGCAAACAGCAGCAAGACTCTCCTTTGCATCCAAATGTTTGTTTTTTCCCGCCACAAAGATGATCTGCTCCTTTTTTTGTTTCATTCTATGAAACAACGGGGGCGGGATATGCCTTTTATCAAGGCAGCGTCCATCTTAGCTTGTTCCAATCTGTTATGGAGAAGCAGCATTTTCTGTGTTTTCTTCTGTTTCGGGCGTTTCTTCTTCCGGCAAAGACAGCGTCACCTGTACAGTGCTGCCTTCTTCCACCGTCACGCCATACTGGGGACTGGTGGAAGAAACCACCCCTGCCTCTTCTCCTGAAAACTCTGCCGTTAAACCGGCATCCACCAAAGCCGTCATGGCTTCTTCTTTTGTCATGCCCTTCACATCAGGCACCACAATATTGCCCGTTTCGCCTTCGCCTTTTTCCACATATAAAATCACATGGCTGCCTTCGTCCACTTCCACCGGTCCATGGGGCACCTGGTTGACCACGGCATTGCCGCTGCCCACCACTTCATAGGTAAGGCCCTTGGCATCCAGTTCTGTCAGCACCTCAAACAAGGTGCCGCCGGTGTAATCTCCCACTGTTGTTTTTGCCACATCGCCTGTGATGGTGTTTTCTGCTTCATAATCTGGTTCAATGCCTTTATACTGAATGATTTTACTGAGCAGGTCTTTCATGGCCGGGGCCACTGTCGTGACACCGTCGGCATAGCTTTCCGGCTTGTGAATCAATGTCAGGGCAAGGTATTGGGGATTTTCTGCCGGCAGATAAGAAATAAAAGAAACCGTATACTGTCTTGGCACCGTTCTGCCCTGTTCTGCCGTACCAGTTTTGCCGCCAAAGGTATACCCTTCGATTTTTGCTTTTTTCCCGGTCCCCACTTCCACCGTCTGAATCATATCCCGGCGGACAATATCGCTGGTTTCCTGAGAAATCACTTTGCGCACCACTTCCGGCTTTGTTTCAGAAACGACGTTTCCGTTTTGATCCAGCACCTGGCTGACCACATAAGGACGCATCAAATTGCCGCCGTTGATGACTGCTGCCATGGCGTTGATACATTGCAGTGCCGTGGCGTTGAAACTTTGGCCAAAGCTCATGGTGGCAAGCTGGGTAGAGCCGATCTCTTCCACATCATACATCAGCGCCCGCAAGCTGGCTTCCGATGGTTCGCCCGGCAAATCTACGCCGGTGGGCGATCCAAAGCCAAAATCCCGCTGATAACGGTAAAAAGTTTCTGCCCCCATTTTTTCTGCAATATCCATCAATGCCACGTTGCAGGACTGGGCCAGGGCGCCGGCCACATCCAGCGTACCATGGCCTGTTGTCAAGTGACAGCTGATTTTATAATCGGCCACTTGTTTATAACCTTGACAATAGAAGGTGTCTGTGTTTTTGATAATCCCTTCTTCCAAAGCAGCAGCCACCGTAATGGGTTTAAAAATGGAACCTGGTTCAAAGGTGGAAGAAACGTTGAAATTCTTCCAAACGCCATTTAAATATTCATACTGGGCCTCTGTATCCATGGTTTCCCACATCTGGGCAAAGGCTTCGCTTTCCATGGCCAAAGGCACTGTGGGGTTATTGGGATCAAAGCCCGGACCTGCGGCCATGGCCAAGATTTCACCCGTATTGGGATTCATCACAATGCAGGCGGCGTTTTCCGGGTTATAGTCTGCCATCATATCGCTGACGGCCTGCTCGGCAAAAGTCTGGATATTATAATCCAGTGTCGTGACCACCGTGTTGCCGTCTTGGGCCGGAATTTCCTGAGCCACTGTGCCGTTGGTGCCGTCATAGGTCAAATAGGCCCGGCCCGGCACCCCGCTCATCACCTGGTTATAGGTGCTTTCTAAGCCCCAGAGGGTATCTCGCTGAAAGCCAATGACCTGGGCTGCCAAAGAGCCGGCCGGATAGCTGCGTTTCGTATCTTTTTGATAGACCACGCCTTTGATTTCCTGGGCTTCCAGGGCTTCTTTTACTTCCCTTGGCTGAAGTTTTGCCAGCACTTTCCAGCTGGTGTCTAAGGCCGGTGTCTTTTTTTCTTCATCCACAATCACCGTATAGCTTTTTAATGTTTCATAGTCCACCCCATCCAAAGCATCCGAAAGGGCGCGGAGGGTTTTTTCCTGCTCCTCCATGTCATACTGAACCAGCACCCGGACATCCAGCACAATGTTATAAACGGTGGTGCTGATGGCCAAAGGCTGGTTATTACGGTCGGTGATGGTGCCCCGGTTGGGGTTGATGGTTTCATCGTAGCTGGAGACCTGCTGGGTTTTGGCCGCCGTCTCATATTCTTCGCCATGGACCACTTTCAAATAAAGCACCCGGCAGGCCAGGGCAAAAAAAGCCAAAAAAAGCATAAAAAGAATAAAAACCAATCGGCCCATGGCCTGATTTTTGGTTTTTATTCTTTGGGGATTTCGCATCTGCATCATTCCTTTGATGTTATCTCCCCGCAAAAAAGCGGGGAGTCTGATTATTCAAACACTTGAAGCAGCGAAGAGAGAGAAAAACCTTCCTCTTCTTCCTGTGGCGCAGAGGCCACATCATACTGCACCGTATAACTTTCTTTTGGTACGGAGATGTACATAATTTGATATGGCTGCGGTTCTGCCATGCCAAGACGTGTCGTTGCCTGTTCTTCGATATATTCCAAATCAATCTTTTCTGCCAATTCCGTTTCCATGGTATGGTTTTGGCTTTGCAGCGCGATGATTTGTGCATTCAGGTTTTGATTGGTCACCCTTTGCCTGGATACGGCAGCCACAGAGGACATACATAAAAAGCATCCCGAAAAAACCACGGCGGCAGCACAAATATATTTCAGCACATGGATGTGCCGTTCTTTGCGCTCTGCTTTCGACTCCTGGCGGATGGCTGTACGGCGGCGCCGTCTGGGCTTAGGCGCCTGCTCTTCCGGCAAAAAATCATAGGCATAGGCATTGCTGCCGGTATTATATTGTGATGGAGTTGTATAGGAATTTCTCCGATATTGGGCCAATGGTCGTTCCCTCTCTCTTTAAATTCGCTCTAACACACGCAGTTTCGCGCTTCTGGCGCGATGATTTTGTTCCAGCTCCTCTGGGGAAGGCAAAATCGGTTTTCTTGTCATCACTTTGGCAAGGGGTACCTTCCCGCAAACGCACACCGGAAACTCCGGCGGACAGGTGCAGGGGTTTTCCTGCTTGCGAAAGGCATTTTTTACAATTCTGTCTTCCAGGGAGTGAAAGGTGATGATGGCCAAACGGCCGCCAACATTTAGATGCTTTATCATGGCATCAATGGTGCGTTCCAAAATTTCCAGTTCGCCGTTAACCTCAATGCGAATGGCCTGAAAGGTCCGCTTGGCCGGATGAGGACCGTCTTTTCTGGCGCCCTTGGGCACGGCTTTTTTGATGATTTCCACCAGTTCAAAGGTGGTTTGGATGGGCGCTTTGGCACGGGCTTGGACAATGAATTGGGCAATCCGTTTGGCCCACCGTTCCTCGCCGTACTCATAAATGACGCGGCTGAGTTCTTCTTCGGAATAGGTGTTCACCACATCATAAGCCGAAAAATTGCGCCGCTCGTCCATCCGCATATCCAAAGGGGCATCTTGCATATAGCTAAATCCCCGTTCGGCTATATCTAATTGATAGCTGGATACACCAATATCCAGCAAAAAACCGTCTACTTTTTCTATGCCCAGCTGGGCCAAAATGGCTTCCACATGGGAAAAATTATCGTTGATGAAAGTGACCTTGTCCAAAAACGGCGTCAAGTGCTCTTTGGCGGCACAAATGGCGTTGCTGTCCTGATCGATGCCAATGAGCCGGCCTGTTGTTAAGCGCCGGCAAATTTCATAGGAATGGCCGCCGCCGCCCAGTGTCCCATCCACATAAATGCCATCGGGACGGATGGCCAAGGCATCAATGGATTCCGAAAGCAATACGGAAATATGATGAAACTCCATGACGTTTATCTCCTTTTATATTAAATATGAAGTTCTGCCATGCGTTCTGCCAGCTCCTGGTCCACATAGTTTTCTTCATCGTTATAGGCTTCCCATTTTTCCCGGTTCCAAATTTCCACCCGGTCGCCTACGCCAATGGAGACAATTTGTTTTTCCAGCTTGGCATATTCCCGCAGCGTTTGTGGAATTAAAATGCGTCCTTGGCTGTCAATTTCGCATTCAATGGCGCCCGACATAAAAAAGCGGGCAAATTTTCGTACATCCGCGCTGGTCCAAGGCAGGGCCTTTAGTTTTTCCACCAAGCCCAGCCACCGTTCTTCGGCGTACACAAATAAGCAGTTATCCAATCCCCGGGTGACGATAAACTTTTCACCCAAATCCTCCCGCAGTCTGGAGGGGACGATGATTCTGCCCTTTGCATCAATATTATGTTGATATTCGCCGATAAACATTGCCGTCACCACACATCTGCACCAAAAAACTTAAAAACTCCACTTTCATCCACTTCCATCCACTTGTAATCATATTGTAATATAAATCACCTGCAAATACAAGAAAAAAACGTAATTTTGTTCAGAAAAATTCCGCCAAATTATGGGAAAAACCACGGTTTTGGCCTGGTGGAGGATAGGTGGAGGAAAAACCCATGATTTTTCTTTTTTTCCCCCTTTGATCCCATGCATTGTTTTCCGGGTGGAAATCAAGAGCTTTTGTTATTCCAAAAAAAAGAACAGAACCTCTTTGGATGTTCCAAAGCGTTCTGTTCTTTATAAAAAAATGTCACATAAATAAGCTCAGCTGGCTCGTTTCCGGTAAGCCCTTTAAAACGCCGTTTTCCATCAACAGCTCCACCAGCGTTTTGCCTAAGCCCGTTTTTTGACGAAATTCCTCTTGTGTTTTAAATTCTTCCACCTGAGCCCGTCCTTCCACGATGCCCTGGGCCGCCGTAATGCCCAGCCCCTGCAGGGAGTTAAAGGGTGGAATCAAACCATTTTCATGGATGATAAACTTTCTGGCATCAGAACGGTAGAGGTCGATGGGATAAAACCGGAATCCTCTGGCATAAAACTCGATAATGAGCTCCAGCACCGTCAGCTTATTTTTTTCCTTGGCTGTGGCGGCATTGCCCTTTTCGTATAACTCCTTGGCCGCCGCCCTGGCCACTTCTTCTCCCACGCACATACAGCTGTAATCAAAATCGTCGCAGGCGCGGACCGTAAAATAAGAAGCATAATAGGCCAACGGATAATTGATTTTAAAATAGGCAATGCGAAAGGCCATCATCACATAGGCCGCCGCATGGGCCTTGGGGAACATATACTTGATTTTTAAACAGCTGTCGATATACCACTGGGGTACATCGTGCTCTTTCATCAGCGCCATGTCCTCCTCGGCCAATCCCTTTCCTTTCCGCACCTTTTCCATGATTTTAAAGGCCGGCTTATTGGGCACGCCTTTGGTAATCAAGTACCCCATGATGCTGTCACGGGTGGAGATGGTTTCTTTCAGGGTGATGGTGCCGTTTGCGATGAGGTCGGCGGCGTTATTGATCCACACGTCGGTGCCGTGGGAAAGGCCGGAAATGCGCAGCAAGTCGGAAAAGGTTTTGGGCTTGGTATCCAACAGCATCTGCCGCACAAACTTAGTGCCAAATTCCGGAATGCCCAGCGTCCCCGTTTCGCAGTTGATCTGGTCCCCTGTGACACCCAGGGCCTTTGGACTTTCAAAGAGGGACATGGTTTCTTTGTCATCCAGTTTCACTGACTGGGGATTGACACCCGTCAAGTCGTAAAGCATACGAATGACGGTGGGATCGTCGTGGCCCAGCAGGTCCAGCTTCAGCAGACGGCCGGAAATGGAATGATAGTCAAAATGGGTGGTGATGATGGTGCTGTTGACATCATCGGCCGGGTGCTGGATGGGGCAAAACTCGCAAATGTCGTGGTCCCGGGGCACCACCATCAGCCCGCCGGGGTGCTGGCCTGTGGTCCGCTTGATGCCGGTGCAGCCATCGGCCAGACGGCGCATTTCGGCGTTATGGGCCACCCGCCCCTTTTCTTCCATATACTTTAACACAAAGCCATAGGCCGTTTTGTCGGCCAATGTGCCGATGGTGCCGGCTTTAAAAACTTTGCCCTTGCCGAACAGTTCTTCCGTATAGGCATGGGCCTGCTGCTGGTATTCGCCGGAAAAGTTCAAGTCGATATCCGGCTCCTTATCCCCTTCAAATCCCAGGAAGGTTTCAAAGGGAATGTCATGGCCTTCTTTGTTTAACGGTGTCCCGCAGACGGGGCAGATGGCGTCTGGCATATCGCAGCCGCTGCCGCCTTCCAGATAGGTCTGGTGCACCACTTCACTTTCAAAATCGGAATATTTGCAGTTGGGGCACAGATAATGGGGCGGCAGCGGGTTTACCTCCGTAATACCGGCCATGGTGGCGGCAAAGGAGGAACCAACGGAGCCACGGCTCCCCACCAGATACCCATGGTCCACAGAGTTCCACACCAGTTTTTGGGCGATGATATAAAGCACGGCATAGCCGTTGGAAATGATGGAATTGAGTTCCCGGTCCAGCCGTTTTTGCACAATCTCCGGCAAAGGATCGC
>CALWLF010000100.1 GCA_944381455.1 uncultured Clostridia bacterium
AGAGCTGTGTAAATTCATAGGGGTCTCAAACTATAGAGCCGGAGAGTGGCACGTAGAGATAGTTTGAGAGCTGTGTAAATTCATAGGGGACTCAAACAATAGATCGGAAGAGCGTCGTGTAGGGAAAGAGTGTAGATCTCGGTGGTCGACGAAGCATTAAAAAAAAATAGAAGACCGAAAGAAGAAAAGAAGGGTTTGAGAGTAGTGTAATTTCATAAGGTACTGAAACAGAACAGTTTTCGACTGCCATTGGTGGGTTGTTTGAGAGTAGTGTAATTTCATAAGGTACTGAAACCCGCTTTAAACTTGTTTCCGATAAATTCATGTTTGAGAGTAGTGTAATTTCATAAGGTACTGAAACACGCAAAGACTTGTAGACGTTTCTCAGTCGGTTTGAGAGTAGTGTAATTTCATAAGGTACTGAAACTGCATTCTGCACAGTTCATAAATCAGCCCCGTTTGAGAGTAGTGTAATTTCATAAGGTACTGAAACGGCTTGCTCCACTCGTTGTCTTTTTTTACGGTTTGAGAGTAGTGTAATTTCATAAGGTACTGAAACAATTGTTTTAGACGCTTGCATGCAAGATAGGTTTGAGAGTAGTGTAATTTCATAAGGTACTGAAACTGGCCAAGGTAATGGGAGTCAACCGCATCAAGTTTGAGAGTAGTGTAATTTCATAAGGTACTGAAACACAGCACATAACCCTCATCCGATATGTCTGTTTGAGAGTAGTGTAATTTCATAAGGTACTGAAACCATTTTAATGCGCCACATTGGGTTGATATCGTTTGAGAGTAGTGTAATTTCATAAGGTACTGAAACGGCAGCGTCAAAGTTGAACTGGGTGCAGAGGTTTGAGAGTAGTGTAATTTCATAAGGTACTGAAACCATCAAAACAACGACAGGTGCCGTTGATGAGTTTGAGAGTAGTGTAATTTCATAAGGTACTGAAACGGAATGTGGCAAAGTACATGATGCAGATTCGGTTTGAGAGTAGTGTAATTTCATAAGGTACTGAAACTAGAGATAAGGCAAAAGAAATGGGTGCTATGTTTGAGAGTAGTGTAATTTCATAAGGTACTGAAACCACACGCATCACCGGAAACCTCCGCATTGCGTTTGAGAGTAGTGTAATTTCATAAGGTACTGAAACGGGCTTGATTACTGACGAAGTGCGGGAGCTGTTTGAGAGTAGTGTCATTTCACAAGGTACTGAAACACCTACAATCTGCTGCCATTAAAAGTTCTTTTCTTTGCTCCACCTTTTTTCTTTTACGAATTCCTCCCAAAATCTATCTCGTTTTTCTTTGATAACACCAAAGTATTTCCGATTCCCTTATCGGAAACTTGGTGTTTTTTGAATCACCAAACATTCCTTCCTCACAGCCAAGGGCCGATGTTTAGCCGAATGATAATTTCTCCCTGGGAGGTAACATCAATTTGTTCAATGATCCGTTTTAAAAGGCCATTATCCATGTTTTCTGCTGCCAACAAAGTTTCCACATCCCGGCAGTGGGTTTGCAACAGGGTTTCCAGCGCCTGGTCTTTCTCGTCTTTTTCACATCTTTTCAGTTGATTTTGCAGCTGATCCATTTCTCCATCCAGCTTTTTTGCAGCCTCTTTCAGCTCTTCTAAGGTAATAATATCGGCTTCGTACATCTCCAGTTGCTTTTGCCGCTTCCGCTTTCGCTTTTCCCATTCTTTTTTCAGTTCTTCTGCAGATACAGTCTTTGTTTCCTGCTGATATCTTTTTTGGATTTCTGCCTTGGTATCGGCTAAAAACTTGTCTTTATCTTGAATGATATGGATAAGATATGCTCTGATCTGCTCCAGTAACTGGGCCTCATCGATGATGGTATGGTTATGGCAGAAAGCGCGGCCATTGGCATTGGCGCCGCTGCAAACCCATTTGATATAGTCCCCTTGTTTTCTCTTTCTTTCCATCCGTCGAAAATGATATCCGCACTCTTGGCACTTGATTAAGGTGCTGAAGGGATGGCGATTGCTTTGCCTTGTATGGTTGAGGTGAAAATCTTGGTTTCGCTGTTCCATCAATGCCACAGCCCCTGCCAGCTCTTCATCAGAAATGATGCGCATTTCCTCTCGATCAGCCACCATCCATGCTTCTTCCGGCTTTTTTTCTCTCTCCCCCGTCAAAAAGTCTTTCACTTCTTCTTTGCCGTTAATCACTTTGCCAGTGTAAATGGGGTTTGTCAATATGCGGCAAATGCCGCGCTGGTTCCAACGGCATCCCCGCTTGGTCAGCAGCCCCTTTTCGTTTAAAATCTGAGCAATTTTATTGGCGCCAATTCCTTCTTCTAGGTAAAGATGGAAGATCAACCGCACCACCTCGGCCTCTTTTTCATTGATTTTTAGAGAAAACAGTTCCCCCTTCGTTTTGTCATATCCATAAACAATATTTGGCACCTTCCCATGTTCGGCATTTTTTCTTTTGCCAAACTTTACTCTTTTGGATAAGTTTCCGCTTTCCTCTTGGGCCAGCACTGCCATGATGGTTAGTAACAGCTCTCCATCCATGCTGGTCATATTGCTATTGAGGAAAATCAGTTCCACACCAAGGGCCTTCAGCTCTCGCAATGTGGTCAAAAAATCCAAGGTGTTTCTGGAAAGCCTGGAAACATCCTTCACAAACACTTTTTGAAATTGTCCTGCTTTGGCATCGGTCATCATTTGGAGAAAGGCGGTGCGGTTTTTCCGTTTGGTGCCGCTGATGCCTTCATCGGCATAAAGCCTGACCAAGTCATAGCCATGGACTTTGGCGTAGTCTGTGAACACTTCTTTTTGCTTTTCCAAACTCAGCAGCTGCTCTTCCTTTTCTGTAGACACCCTGCAATAAGCTGCCACCTTGATTTTTTCTTCTGCCACGGCCGTTCCTCCTTTCTGCCGTCAATGTTTATTCAAAATGGCATTGGCAAGGAGGGCAGGGATGGATGGCTGTGCCGCATCGTTTGGTACTTCCTTGGGAATAAATATAATTTTCATGCTTGTCCCCCCTTGGTTCACTCTATGCCGGACCAGGCAAAACCATGCCTTTCCATCTGGAAAGGGAAAAGCCGCCGCTGCAAGCAAAAAAGCTGGAATCTTCGTAAAGATTCCAGCTTTTTTTACCAGCTTTTTTTTGGGGAAAACATTTTTTTCGTCCGGCCGCATCGGCGGCTTTTTCCATTATGGAAGGGGGTTTGTCCACGTTGCATTGGTTATCCAGCAAAAGTTGATCCCATTTTTTTCATAAGTATCAAACACGCCGCAAAGAATCATCGTCTCCTCTGCTTCAAAATCATCCCTGGGATCGGCCGTATCTTCGGCAGGCGCAAATTCAAACCCCTGTACACAGCAGGCAGCGGCGTCTGTCACCATGCAGGCATAATGAGGCGTTCCTGTCTGCGGATCTTCATAAAAGAAAAACTGCCCCTGCATCTGGATGGTTTTTCCCCTATAATTTTCCGGCTGCAAAATCATATCATAAATGGCCGAAAAGACCATTGGATTGCTGAAAGCCGTCAAATCATAGTCCACTGCTGCTTCTCCGGCCGGTTCCGCCAAATCTTCCGCCGGCTCTGCCTGCTGCACGTTTTCCGGCGTTTTTTCTTCTATCGGCAAATCTTGCGGCGCAGAAGGCGCCGACTCTTCTGCCTGTTTTGAAATGTCTTCCCTGCTCTGTTTTGGCTCCTCTTCCTGCTGCATCGGTTCTTTTGGCTCAGTGCTTTCCGTTCTTTCCTCTGCTGCCGGCGCAGAAGAAAAGGCGCAGGCCCCACAGCCTATGCCAATCCAGACTGCCAAAAGCAGCAAAAGACTTTTTTTCATCGCAAGGCACCTCCCCGCACATATTCGATGGCGGAAAAAGCCAGAAAAACCAAAAGATCTACCATCACAATGGTTGATCCCACCGGCGTGCCAATCAAAATGGATAACAACATCCCACCCAGTGCACAAATCACAGAAAGCACTGCCGCACAAATGGTCACTGCCCGGAAATTGCGGAAAACACGCATTGCAGAAATGGCCGGGAACAAAATCAACGCCGAAATCAGCAAAGAACCTACCAGCTGCATGGCCAACACAATCACCACTGCAATGATAACTGCAATCAGCAAATGATATGCCTCCACATAGATGCCTGTGGTTTTGGCAAAATCCTCATCGAAGGTCAAGGCAAAAATCTTGTGATAAAACAAAAGGTAAAACAAAACCACAACCAAGGACAACCCGGCGCACATCCAAACTTCCCTTTGGCTCAGCGTTAAAATGGACGTAGAGCCAAAAAGCGTGCTGCACACATCGCCTGAAAGATTGACCGAAGCCGAGAAAAGATTCATCAGCAAATATCCTATGGCCAGGGCTCCCACCGAAAGCATTGCAATGGCTGCATCGCCTTTGATTTTGGCATTTGGACCGCTGCGCAGTAAAAACACGGCGCACAAAATGGTAATGCCAAGGGTTAAAGGCATATCATCGGTCAATCCCAATACTGCCGCCAAAGACATGGCGCCAAAGGCCACATGGGATAATCCATCTCCCAGGAAAGAAAACCGTTTGAGCACCAATATCACTCCCAATAAAGAGGAGCAAAGGGCAATCAAAACTCCCACCACCAACGCATGGCGGACGAAGGGATAACTTCCATAAAAAACAAGCTGTTCTGCCATTGCTCTCATCTGACGCCGCCTCCTTTTGATCCGGCACCCAAAAATGCCTGTGGAAATTCCTGCTGATAGACTGTTTTTGGTCCAAAAAACTGTTGGCGGCCCAAGTGCAGGATATGGGTGGCGTAAGTCATGGCAGCCTCCATATCATGGGAAATCATAAGAATGGTGACGCCATCTTCTTTATGCAGTTTTTGAATCAGTTCATAAAGCTGCATGGACACATTGGGATCCAAGCCAGAAACGGGTTCATCTAAAAGCAGCATCTTTTTTGTGGCGCACAGGGCACGGGCCAACAGCACCCGCTGCTGCTGCCCGCCAGAAAGCATTCGATAGCACCGCTTGGCAAGATGACTGATTTGTAATTTTTCCATGGCGTCGGCAGCCCGTTGTTTTTCCGCCTTATGATAGAAGGGACGTAATCCGCAGCGCCCTTGGCAGCCAGAAAGCACAATTTCCTGCACGGAAGCCGGAAAATCTTTTTGCAAAGACGTTTGCTGCGGCAAATAGCCAATCTCGTTTTTCTTCAATCCATCCCCCATCTGTACACTGCCGCTGAAAGGATGCTGCAATCCCAGTATGGTTTTCATCAGTGTACTTTTTCCAGAACCGTTTTCTCCCACAATGCAGAGATAGTCTCCAGCACAAACTTCAAAATTCAGCTCCTGCAGCACCGGCCGCCCTTCATAGCCGATGGCAAGATTTTGGCAAATCAGTTGAGCCATGTACCAATCCTCCTATTCCAAAGCAGCTTGCAGCACTTGAAGGTTCTGCTCCATCACCGACAGATAGGTAACCCCCTGTTTTGCATCTTCTGCCGTCACACTTTGCATGGAATCCATGGTAAGAATGGATTGATTCTTGTCCTGGGTTGCTTCGACAACGGTTTCGGCGATGGGATGCTGCTGCCCTTCAATGGTCAGTACGCAAGGCAGGGCCAAACGGTCCACCTGGCGGGCCAAAAATGACACCGTTTCAAAACTGGCCTCGCTTTCTGCCGAGCAGCCTGCAAAAGCAGCATAATAATCTAACCCATAATCATCCACCAAATAACGGAAGGGGAACCGGTCTGCAAAGAGAACCGTCTTTTGAGACGCCTGTGCCACCGTCTGCTGATACTGCTGATCCAGTGCAGAAAGCTTTTCCAAATAGGTCTCTGCATTGGTTTGATAAGTTTTTTCATGCGCCGGATCTACTTCTGCCAAAGCGGAGGCAATTTCTTCACAAAGGACTTGTGCGTTTTTCAGCGAAAGCCACACATGTTCATCCCATTCCTCTTCTTCATGTTCTAACATCTCTTCTGCGATTTCTTCGCCAATCCATGCAGAAGGATAGTAGGTAGGCCAGTGTTCCATTTCTTCCGAAAGCGCATCAAATCCATCCTCTCCGCTGTAGATATGGAAATGGCCGGCCTGCCCAGGCTGTATGCCATGGTCGCTAAACTGTACATAGGCCGGGGCATCTTCGTCTCCTGCTACAGCTGCAAAGAAATAACGCACGCCGCGGCTTCCCGATGGATAATCATAAATTTGATACCCTTGATATTGATACTCTGCCTGGGCAGAAACCCCGTTTTTGACAAAGGTGATTGTGCCGGCTTCGCCGTCAATGACAATGGTTTCCACATCGGTCTGATATCCCGTTTCATAATATTGACGAACTTCTTCTGTCGTTTTTTCTCCCGCCTGCGCCTTTTGTTCCATCACTTCATCCAGCGTTCCATCCTGCAAAAAAGGATAGACTGACTGCCATGTTCCCGACCAGTCCGTCAAAGCACGATCCTGCACGTCGCTGTCTGCAAAGTGGGCAAAGCCATGATGATGGCCTTCTTCTGTCTGCATGCCTGGCTTAAGTTCTTCTGTTTTGGCTGCATCTCCCAGCACGTCCAGCAAATTGATTACCTTCCGGTTGGGGTTTGCCGTCTGTTCCAATGCTTCCTCCACCCAGGCATCTGACTCTCCGCCCACATAAAGAAACAAATCACAATCTGAAAGAAGGACCAGGTCATCTGCCGTTGGCTGATAACTGTGCAAGTCAACGCCGTTATCCAATAACCATCTCACATCGGCTTCTGCCATCTGCTCTCCCAAAATTTCCCGTACCCAGTCATATTCCGGGAAAATGGTGGTGACAATGCGCAGCTGGCCGTTTTCTGCCTGGGACTGTTTCTGGCTTACCGTCTGCCCACAGCCTGCCAGCAGGCTGGAGAGAATCAAAAACACCAAAAAAAGAGTATATCGCTTTTTCAAAAATTCCACCTCCGAATCATAGAAAAAAGAACAACAAGAGCAAGGCAATCATGGCTTGCCCCTGTTAAAAAACAGCAGTCTCTTTTTGTCCTTTTCTTCATTCAATTCGAAAGCTTCACTTTCAGCCTCACCAGTGTGGGCTGCCAGGAAATCATGGTTCTGCTTTTTTCTGTCGTTACAACAATGTTTCTTAAAAATAAACACAGCACCTGGATGCCAACGGCCAAAGAGATTGTTTCCAGCCTCTCTTTGCATGCCGCAATCTGTGCACAAACGGCACACCCATGCCCGCTACAATCATGTTCTGCTTCCGCAGCAATGAAAACCACAGAAAAAAGCAGCACAAAAAAGACCACCCCGGCAAGCAGGAAGGAAAAGAACCGTATTCTTTTTTTCATGGCTTCCACCGTCCTTTACTGTTGTCTGCAAGCTTTACAAGTGCCATAAAAAATCGTTTCCGTTTTCTCCAGCTGAAAACCTGTCGTATCCATGATGTTTTGTATCAGCTGTTTTGTTTCGGCAATGCCCAGATGAATGCTCTTGCCGCAAACCAAGCAGGAAAGATGCAGCTGGTCCTTGCATTCTTCTGCGGCAAGATACTGATAATAGCTTTCTCTTGCCCCTTCCCGCACGCTTCTCTTTAAGTATCCTTGCTCTTCCAGCACTGCCAAGTTGCGATACACTGCGCTTAAACTGATCTTTTCCCGCTTCAAATCTTGTGCAATTTTTTGTGCTGTCAGCTGCTGATCTCTATGTTCTGCCAGATATTCCAGCAGCTGTTTGCGCTGTTTGGTCCAATATGCAGCCATGTTACACGCTCCTAACTTGCGATTCATTCGCAAATTAGCATACAAGATTTCGTTCCGTTTGTCAATACACAACTCTTTGCTTTTTTCCCTTGGGACATCGATTAAAAACTGCGTTCTCACAAAAAAAGAGCCTGATTTCTTCAGGCTCCCCATCGTTCCATTTTGTGTCATCCATATGTACGGTGCTCTTACTAATGCCAAACTTCTTTGCCGTCTGCCGTACGGTTGCATTGTGGTTGAGCAAATAATTGGCCACCTCCACGGCCCGTTCTTCAATATATCCCTTCAATCCAAGCACTTCCATGAAATAGACTTGATTATCTATATGCACCAGCAAAATGGGATATGAACAAAGCGCTAAAGACGGCTTAGTCTCGGCATATACAGCCAGGATAAAAAACTGTTTTCTTTTTTCCATCCCCAAACCCATGCAGACAGATTTTTTTCTGTTTTTTTGAAAAAATACTTGCATTTTTCTTGTCGTTGTGTTAATATATCTTTCGTAGCTTGTTCCGGATGGTTTCCGGTGACATCTTTGTGCGCGTAGCTCAGCTGGATAGAGCGTCTGACTACGGATCAGAAGGTCGCGTGTTCGAATCATGTCGCGCACACTTTTCGCTCCCGTAAGCGCTTTCGCTTATGGGAGTTTGCTTATTTATTATGATTTTTAAAAAAAGCATTGACAAATCCACCCAAAGATAGTATACTATTTGTTGTTGATTGCGGGTGTAGTTCAATGGTAGAACGTCAGCCTTCCAAGCTGAACACGTGAGTTCGATTCTCATCACCCGCTTTGCTATGGATCAGTAGCTCAGTTGGATAGAGCAACGGCCTTCTAAGCCGTGGGTCGGGGGTTCGAATCCCTCCTGGTTCATCCAAAAAACCGTAAGCCTTTTGGCCTACGGTTTTTTTCTTTCTCCAAAACCCCTGCTTTGCACTTTTCTCATGTTCCATTCCTCTGCCTCACAACTGCGTCCTTTCAGTCAAACCCATGGCGTTTTTCCAACTGGTTCAACGTTTCTTCCGCTGCAGAGCGAATTTCTTCCTCTTCCAACAGCATGGCTGGCATTTCTGCCATGGCGCCGGCATAACTTTCTGTGAGCAGCCGTTTTTTCCGTTCTTCCAGATTTTATTCTTGTTTTTACATAAACAGCACTCCTTCCTTTATTTATTATGACATGGATAAAATAAAAAAAAAGCAAAAAACATCGCCCCTTTGTTGACGATGTTTTTTGCTTGAACAAATTATTCCGAAACCGTCTGCTGATGTTTCACATTGATTTCTTTTTCTCTTTCTGCAACTCCTTTGACATTTTCAAAAAAAATCGGGAAAGCAGGATCAATGGTACCTATGCCCATATACCGTGCCTTATAATCTTTGAAAATGGCCCAGAATTTATCCCGCAGCACAAACAAAGAGAACAAGTTGAAAAATACCGGCAAAACCAAAGCAATATCTGTAATGGCCCAAAATACCGTTGCATCATAATTATGTAATGTCAGTGTTGTTACAATGACAATGTTTGGAATGGGGAATAAAAATTTCCAAGCCGCAACCAGTTTATCCCGCACCACTGGGTGATTGCGCAGCATATAACGAATATTGACAATATCGTAAGCATACCAGGCAGAAGTTGTGGTAAGGCCAAACAACAGGGCCATAATGCCCAAAAACCAAGTACCAAACTGACCAAAGGTTGCGGTGTAAGCAGACATGGTCAAAGTGGCGCCCACTTCCCCGTTGTTCCAAACGCCGCTGCAAAGCACAGCCAAAGCCGTAATGGTACAGATGATTACCGTATCCACAAATACTTCAAATGCGCCCCACAGCCCTTGTTTCATTGGGTGGTCCACATTGGCAGAGCCATGGACAAAGGGAGAGGTGCCCTGTCCTGCTTCATTGGAGTTCATGGACCGGGAAATACCAGAGCGCATTGCTACCGATACAGTGGAGCCAACAAAGCCGCCTGCTGCTGCAGAACCGGTGAATGCATCGCGGAAAATGGAAGCAATCACACTTGGCAACGCATTGATGTTCAAAAGAATCAATAAAATACCGCCTACAATGAAGGCCAGGCACATGAAAGGCACCAGCTTGCTGGCAAAGTTCCCAATTCGGGAAGTCCCTTTACAAGTCACATAAAAAATGAATACCGAATAAATCAGCACAAATACAATGGGATGAATCCCAAAAGCCACATTCAGCGATTCAGAAATGGTATATGCCTGAGAACCGGCCAACCAGGAAATAAACAGGGATACAGAAAAGCCCATGGCCAAAAAGACGCCATATTTTTTCCCTTTATCCCAGTCGATGCCTTTTTCAATCATGAACGTGGCACCGCCGTAGTAATTTCCGTCGTCATCTTTATTTCGGTAATAACAGCCAAGGGTTACTTCCACCACCTTGATCATCATACCAAAAAAGGCCCATACCAACATCCAAAACACAGCTCCTGGTCCGCCTGTGGCAACGGCTGTAGCCACACCGGCCAAGTTTCCGGCCCCAACAGTACCGCCAATGGCAATGGCCACTGCGGCCAAAGAAGAGATGGTTCCGTCATTTTTGCTTTCCTTGCTTTCTTCTCGTTTGGCGATGGTGTTCTTCATAATATAGGGCAAATGAAAAATAGAAAAAAATCCAGACCGTACTGTGTAATAAAGACCAATCACCAATACAAAAATAATAAACGGCATTCCCCAAAGGAATCCGTCAATGGTGTCTAAAATTTCTGCCATAAGTAACTCCCTCCCATAAAGATACCCTTGTTCTCTTTCAAAATGGGTGGTTATTTTATCCATGAGAAAGATTTTTCTGCAATGATGCTTCAAATCTGATGATCTGTTTTCTTTTCTGGCGCTCGACTCCCCTTCGCAGATGAACCAATGGCATGGCCCATTCCACCAGAATATAAACGATATTTTTTACATTGTTTTCATTGCTTATTTTTTATGAGCTATCCGATGCAAATTTGAAATCTTATGATCCATTCCAATTCCTTATATCAGAACTCAATTCAAAAAAATTTCATCTTTCCTCTTTCCAATGATTGAAAAAATCCCCACCATTTTGATCTCTTCATTTTCTTGTCAAAAAACAGAATTTTAATCATTTTCTTTCACAAAACGTCTTTTATTCTGTTTATGTCCCTGTTAGCATAGCTTTTCCCCCTCCTTTTTATTCTCCCATCTAGCGGATTTTTAACCAAAGTTGTCGTTTTATTCCGCTTTAATCATTATATAACTGTTAAATTGTTGGGGCAATTATCGGTTTGTACAGAATAACTCATATCTATTTGTTATGGCTAACAAAAAAGTAGTCTAAAATCGGCCTTTAAAACATAAAATTTTTGTCTTATTTTTTGATTATTTTTTTATTTTTCTTTTCATACCCAGTTGCTCTCTTTTGATAAAAAGTATTTGACAATGGAAAAAAATGTGCTATACTATTGTCGTAAAAAGAAAAAGGGGAGCTCATACACTGGGCTGAGAGGAAGGGATGCCCTTCGACCCTGATACCTGATTTGGATAATGCCAACGTAGGAAACGAACATTGTGTGGGAGACGCCTTGGCATCTCCCATTTTTTTGTTTCAAGCCGCCAAACACAGCCTTTTTACAGCTAATTTCATAAAAAAAGTTGAGAGTGAATGAGAGTTCACGAAGGGGTGCACCACCACGGGTGTATTTCTTTGTGAGCTCTTTTTTCATCTCCGGCAGAAAGGAGGTTTATTATGGTTATGATCAACGGAACGCCCCTATCCCTTTCCGCCCTCACCACTCTGGGCGCCTATTTGGATGAACATGGCTATCAGCGCCAGCGCATTGCCGTGGAAAAAAACGGCGCCATCGTGCCCAAGGCTGCCTATGACACCACAGCCTTTGCCGATGGCGACAAGGTGGAAATCGTTTGTTTTGTGGGAGGAGGTTGAAACTGATGCACAGCAAAGAAGCAATCCAGCAGGCCCTCTGCGCACGCCATGGCGAAAAAGCCCAGCAAAAACTATCCATGGGGCGTGTGGCCATTGCCGGCCTTGGAGGGCTTGGCTCCCATGTGGCCTTTGCCCTGGCCAGAATTGGGGTGGGGCATCTGCATTTGATTGATTTTGACCGGGTGGATTTGACCAATTTAAACCGGCAGCAATATCTGCTTTGCCATGTGGGGCAGTACAAAACAGAGGCCCTGAAGGCAGAACTGCTGCAAATCAACCCCTATTTGGATATTGTCACCAGCTGTACCCGCGTGACAGAAGACAACATCCATACCCTCTTTACCGACGAATCCATCATCTGCGAAGCCTTTGACCAACCAGAGGCCAAGGCTCTGCTGGTCAATGGCATTTTGGAGCAGTTTCCAGAAAAAAACCTGGTTTGTGCCTCCGGCATGGCAGGCTTTGGCAACAGCAATGCCATCCGCACCCGCCGCATCGGCAAGCGGTTTTATCTCTGCGGCGATGAGCACAGCAGTTTGGACGATGGGCTTTGTTTGACGGCGCCAAGGGTTTCTCTTTGCGCCGCCCATCAGTCCAATCTCATTGCCCAGCTGCTGCTGGAGGACGAACCTGTATCTATTTAAAATCAAAAGAAAGAAGGAATTTTCATGCAGCAAGATCACTTGGTATTGGGCGGAAAAACATTTTCTTCCCGTTTTATTCTCGGCTCCGGCAAGTTTTCTTTGGATTTGGTGAAGGCTTGTGTGGAAGAAGCCCAGGCCGAAATCATCACTCTGGCTCTCCGCCGGGCCAACGAAGGAGGGCTTGCCAACATTTTAGACTATATTCCCTCTAACGTCACGTTACTGCCCAATACATCCGGCGCCAGAACGGCCGACGAAGCCGTGCGCATTGCCCGTCTTTCCCGGGAACTGGGCTGCGGCGATTTTGTCAAAGTGGAAATCATGCGGGACAGCAAATATCTCCTGCCCGATAACCAGGAAACCATCAAGGCCACCGCACAGCTGGCCAAAGAAGGCTTCATCGTCATGCCTTATATGTATCCCGACTTAAATGTGGCCCGGGACCTGGTGAGCGCTGGGGCCGCCTGCATCATGCCCCTGGGCGCACCCATCGGTTCCAACAAAGGCCTTTGCACCAAAGAATTTATCCAAATCCTCATTGATGAAATCGACCTGCCCATCATCGTTGATGCCGGCATCGGCAGACCTTCCCAGGCTTGTGAAGCCATGGAAATGGGCGCCGCTGCCATCATGGCCAATACGGCCATTGCCACCGCCGGCGATGTCAGACAAATGGCCCGGGCTTTCCGGGATGCCGTTACGGCTGGGCGAAACGCCTATTTGGCAGGCTTTGGGCGGGTGCTGCAAAAAGGCGCTTCTCCTTCGTCTCCGTTGACTGGATTTTTGGAAGATTGAGAGGTGAAACACCATGCAGCAAGACCATGTAAATGAAAGCATTTTAAGTGAAGAAATTTTAGAGGATCAAAAGAAAAACCGCATCGACCACATGACCTATCTGCCGGGCATGGAAGTGCTGGAGTCGGACGTGATGGACCGGGTGATTGCGGCCATGGAGGCCTATGACTACACCCGCTACACCAAGGCAGATGTGCGCCGGGCCCTTGCCAAAGAAAGCCGCTCTGTGGAGGACTTTGCCGCCCTTCTTTCCCCTGCGGCCCTGCCTTTCCTAGAAGAGATTGCCCAGGCCGCCCAGGCAGAAACGAGAAAACATTTTGGCAACAGCGTCTATATGTTTACCCCCATCTATATTGCCAACTATTGCGAAAACTACTGCATCTACTGCGGCTTCAACTGCCACAACAAAATCAACCGCGCCCAGCTCAATGCCGAAGAAATTGAACAGGAAATGCAGGCCATTGCCAAAACCGGCCTGCAGGAAGTGTTGATTTTAACAGGCGAAAGCCGCACCAAATCGACGGTGGAATATATTGGCGAAGCCTGCAAAATTGCCAGAAAATATTTCAAAGTCATCGGCCTTGAAATTTACCCCGTCAATTCCGACGAATATGCCTATTTGCATCGCTGCGGCGCCGATTACGTCACCGTATTCCAGGAAACCTACCATGCCGATAAATACGAAACATTGCACCTGGCCGGACATAAACGGATCTTCCCCTACCGCCTCAACGCCCAGGAACGGGCCCTCAAAGGCGGCATGCGGGGCGTTGGGTTTGCGGCTCTGCTGGGCTTAGACGATTTTCGTAAGGACGCCTTTGCCACGGGATACCATGCGTATCTGCTGCAAAGGAAGTATCCCCATGCCGAAATTGCCTTCTCCTGCCCCAGACTGCGCCCCATCATCAATAACGACCGGATTAACCCTATGGACGTCCATGAACGGCAGCTGCTGCAGGTGGTTTGTGCCTATCGTCTGTTTATGCCCTTTGCCAGCATCACCGTTTCCACCAGGGAATGCGCCCGGGTGCGGGACCATCTGGTGGGCATCGCAGCCACAAAAATTTCTGCCGGTGTCAGCACAGGCATTGGGGAGCATAGCGAAAATTCCAAAAAGAAAGGCGACGACCAGTTTGAAATTTCTGACGGCAGAACGGTGGAAGAAGTCTATGACGCCCTGCTGGAACACGGATTGCAGCCGGTCATGAATGATTATATTTATGTTTAATTCCCAACTGTTTTCCCACTATATCGTCGTCTCCAACCGGCATCTCACCCGCCGGCCGTTTTTGGAACAGGTGGATAGGCTCCTGGAAAAAAAGCCAAAGGCCTTTTTGCTGCGGGAAAAAGACTTGTCTGACTCTGATTACGGCGCTTTGGCCAAGGAGGTCCTTAGCCTCTGCCGCGCCCATCAGGTGGATATGATTTTCCACAGCCATCTCTCTGTGGCACAAAGCCTGCGCGCTTCTGCCATCCATCTGCCGCTGCCGCTGCTCAACACGTACCAGGGCAGTCTGTCCCGTTTTTCCCAAGTGGGCTGCTCCGTCCATTCGGTGGAAGAAGCCCAGCAGGCCCAGGACCTGGGGGCCACCTATTTGACTGCCGGCCATATCTTTGCCACCGACTGCAAAAAAGGCCTGGCGCCCAGGGGACTGGACTTTTTAGCGGCCGTCTGCCAAAGCGTTTCTCTGCCGGTCTATGCCATTGGCGGCCTTCATGTGGAGCCACAACAGCTGCAATCCATTTTGCAGTGCGGCGCAGCAGGCGGCTGTATCATGTCAGAGGCCATGCAGCTGTAGCAATCTGGGCAACTGCCAAACCAAAAAACAGGGCAAACCTTGGCTCCATTTCTGACCATAACGCTGCCTGCTTTTACCCATTGCCTCCCCTCATTTCCCAGCCCTTCTCCAGCGTTGTCTGATGGAGGTTATCTGAACTAAAAAAAGCGTTTTTCTTCTCTAAAAGGAGCACCCTTGCTGGATAAACACGCAAAAAAAGCCGGAAACCACTTGGTTTCCGGCTTTTCGTACAGAAATTATTTCAAAATATTCTTGCAGAAATACAAAAGCATCGTAGCCGCCTCTGCTCTGGTAGCTCTGCCCTGAGGCGCCAGTGTGTTACCATCCATGCCATGGATGATCTCTTGATCTACTGCCCAGCAAAGAGCTGTTTTCGCATAATCAGACGCCTGCGGATAGTCGCTGTAGTTTTCAGCTTTCCCATCCCATTTTTCTGTATCATAGCCAAAGACATTCGCATAATTGTACAGCATCACTGCAAGTTGTTCTCTGGTAATAGGATCATTTGGTCCAAAGGTACCGTCTCCATAACCGCTGACAATACCATTTCCTACTGCCCATACCACAGCATCTTTATAATACTGACCTTCGGCTACATCCATAAAAGGATTTTTCCCTTCTACATCGGGAGAGCCGGCCAGACGGTACAAAACCGCCACAATCATACCTCTGGAAGTGGTTTCTGCCGGGCTGAAAGTGATGGCGCTGGTTCCTGCCATCAAGTCTTCCTCCAGACAGAAGTGGATGCCGTCATGGTACCAGGCCGACACATCCAGGTCAGAAAAGGCCCACATCGGACAGTCCGCCCCTCTTCCGCAATGGGCATATCCCGTGAAATCTGGCTGCGCCTTTTGCTGAAACTGCGCCTTTATGGTCACTTCGCTCCAAGGCATCACAAAAGTAAATATGCCATTACCATGATTTTGAACGGTGATTTCAGCTCCACTTTGTGCCGTCACCATCAAAAAGTCCAGTTCATATCCTGTATCAGGCGTAATCGTGATGGTAACTTTCCTGCCTTGGGAAGCATTATTCCGGCTTACTTCCACTGTTCCATGCTCTGTCTCTTCCACAACGATGGGTTTGGTGGAAACTGTGCGGCCCGAGCTGGCGCTGCCAGTATCGTCCGGGATTTTTGTCCAACGCGCAATAATCGTCGTATCCTGCGTAAACCAAGTGGCAGAAGTCACCTGTTCATCACCGGATGTTTCCAGATACCATCCTTCAAAGGTATAACCGCTGCGTGTTGGCTGCGGCAGACTGGTTAATTTGCCATAACTATCTGTCATTGCCTTTTTCGGCACAACGGTGCCGCCGTTGGCATCAAACCAAATGGTATAGCCAATCTTCTCTCCGCATACGGCACAGTATCCGCTGCCATCATCTGTGTGATAGTCGTAATCATGCATGCCAGAAGGCAGCAGCGGGCATCCATCTGCGGTGCAGGCATGCCAATGATGCAGCTCATCACTGCTCCAGTCATCACCGGTATTCCAGTCATGCTGATGACGGATTACATTAAATTGCACTACAACCTCTAAATTGCCGTCTGCGTTGACTGTTGCAGCGATATCCTTATAGGCTCCTTCTTTCAGGCTTTCCAAAACAACTTCTACCTCTTGGGCAAAGGTATAGTTTTCCTTCGGCGCCAGCACAATCAAAGCAGTATACTCCTCTCCTTCTTTAAATTCCGTAACCAAAGCCCCCACGCTGTCTGTCCATTGAACGTCCAGTTCCGTACTGCCAACGCCCATCTGTGTCAATGCGCCATAATTGGCATTCAACGGTACTTTGTTGGTCTGTTGCGGTGTCTCACTAACTACAGGAGCAATCAGGTTTTGGATCTTTACTGTATCAATGTCCAGCCCGGAAACCGTAACCGTAATCTGTGCCGTTTCACCGCCTCGCTGGGCAAAGATAACCACTGTACCTGTTCCCTTTGCAGTAACAACGCCGTTTCCGTCCACCACAGCCACAGACTCATTGCCGGACCACCATGTCACAGCACCGGAAGCACTGCCGCCGGAAGCTGTCAGGCGGAAGGTGTCACCTACTTCGATTGTCTCCACCGGCAATCCAGAAATGGTCAATTTCGCAGAAACAGGAGCGAAGGATGCTTGGATCGTCACATCATCCGCCGGCATGGTGAACTCGTTGTGATCCACACCTACGACGCCTCCCTGCGCTTTTTGCACAATCAGGCTCTCAAGCTCATAGCCATTTTCCGGAGCAACAGTTAATTTTACCTGTTCTCCTTCCTCCGCAAGATTCGGCGTAGCAGTGACGCTGCCATGTCCGGACGTCTCTATGGTGATTGTATAAAGCTGGTTCTGTGTCCAACGAGCGTAAATTTCGCTGTCTTCATCAAACACTGTGTTCTCATCTACTTGTTTGTCGTCTGCATCAAACCATCCTGCAAAACTGTATCCGTCTTTCTGGGGGTTGGCAGGCAGGCTGGCCAGTTTGCCGTATACATCGGTGTAAAGTTCCTCCGTATTGCCGTCTTCATCATTGTAATACAGAGTTATTTTATATCCAATAATAGCGCCGCAGACAGAGCATTTGCCCGTTCCGTTATCCTTATGCATCGCAACTTGAAGTTGTTCTGCACAGTCTACATCCGTACATATCTTCCAATGATAAATCTCATCGTAACTCCATTCATCAGACGGTATATGCGTATGCCCCACTTCCGGGAAAGCTACAGTAATTGTCAAAGTTGTTTTGTCCTGGCTCAGTTCAGGAACCAGAGAGCTGTAGCTATTTTGATCCAGTCCGTTCAAGTGGATGGAAATACGTTCCGCTTCTTGGAACCGATAGTTTCCTTCTGCCTCCAAAGTGATGATAGCAGTATATTTTTCGTTTGCCGCAAAGGCAGTCGGTGTACTGTCGTTTTCGTCCTGCCATGCTATACTTTGGAAAGTATAGTGTTTTCCAGTCTCAACGGTCAAGCTATCAATAGGGGTTTCTCCTTCTTCCGGCTGTGTCAGGCCATAAACAGTAACCTCATCAATGGCGCTGCCGGTAACGGTGAACTCTACCGATGCTTCCTCGCTATCTTGTGTCGCAGTGATTTTCACTGTGCCCGGACCTATGATTGTCACTCTGGCAGTGTTGCTGCCGGTCTTATTTACAGTAGCAACAGCTTCATCCTCGCTTGACCATGCAACCGCTTCTCCGTCAATGCCGCCGACCGCTTCCAGCGGAAATGGTGCCGTGTCCGTGGTGATAGAGCCAGGCAAGCCTATGATAGTAAGACCGGAGGCGAATGTAGCCACCACCGTTACATTCCTGCTTGGCATGGTAAAGGTATAAGAGTCAGAACCATCCAAATCAATAATTTTAATCACAGCGCCGGAAGTGTTTTTCACCACCAGTTCCACCAGCCGATACCCTTCTTCGGGTTCGACCGTCAGTGTAATGACATCCCCTTCTGACGCCGTGGATTGAGATGTAGTGATTGTACCGCCGGATGGACTGCCCGCATAGTCCACCGAAATAGAATAACTTTCGATGTACTCCCAATGGGCATAGATGGTTGTTTCTTCACTAAAGACATGGGAAGAAGTCACCTGAGTGCCTCCTGCTGCAGCGGTAAACCAGCCCAAAAAGCGATGCTTGTCGTAGGTAGGCGTAGGCAGGTTACTCAGTGTTCCATCCTGTTCCGTATAAGCATACTCCGTATCCACGCTGCCGCCGTTGGCGTCAAAGAAAACTTGATAGCCTCCAGCAAAATAGCCACAAACACTGCATTGAGGCATATTACTATAATAGCTATGTTCTGCGTAATCTACTTTGCCTCCTTCTGCCGTACAGTCTGGATCGGTACATTGATGCCAGTGGTAATTACTGTCATAAGTCCAAGGTTTTCCGTTTTCAAACACATGCTGGTGCTCTGTGGCTTTAAATTCCACCGTAACCAAAAGATAGTATTTATCAAAACCAGAAGATTTGTTCTGTACTGCGGATGTGACTGTATAGAGCTTCTTCGGAATATTGCCCAGCGTGATATCTACCAAATCTTTGACATCTATTCCATCATCGCTTAAACCAAAATTATATCCGTCGTCCGCATTCAGATAAAAGGTAGCGCTATATTCCTCATTGGACTCGAAAGGTTTGCTTTGAAGCTGGTTTCCCGAAGAATCTTCCCATTTAATGGTTACATTTCGCCATGAATAGTTCACGCCGTCAGGCACCGTCAAACTGCTTGTTTTCGGATACGCACCTACAGCCGGCGCTTCCAGTCCGTAAACCGTGATTTCCGAAATGGACTCCTGCTTCCAATGGGCATAGTAAGTTGTCTGGGAATCAAATGTTTTGTTAAGGAT
>CALWLF010000101.1 GCA_944381455.1 uncultured Clostridia bacterium
GCCACCGGCACCGATTTTACATTGCCCAGTGCCACAAGCGTCGAAGACTCTGCCACAATGACACCGGCGTTTTGCATCCCGATAAACGCAATGAATAACCCGATGCCCACACTGGTGGCCGTTTTCAGCGTCTTCGGAATGGCGTTAAAGATGGCCTCCCGCACATTGGTGGCCGAAAGCAGAATAAAAATAATACCTTCAATAAACACTGCGCCCAGGGCCATCTGCCAAGAATAGCCATATTGCAGCACCACGGTAAAGGCAAAATAGGCGTTTAAGCCCATGCCAGGCGCCAGCGCAAACGGATAGTTGGCAAAAAGCGCCATGCAAAGCGTACCCAAAGCAGAAGCCACTGCCGTCGCCGTCAAAATGGCTCCTGCATCCATCCCCGTAGCACTTAAAATGCTGGGGTTTACAATCAGGATATAGGCCATGGTCATAAACGTGGTTAGCCCTGCTGCCACCTCCGTCCGCACGGAAGTATGGTTTTCCTGCAAACGAAACCGTTGTTCCAAAAAGCTCATTTCAGTTCTTCCTCCCTTTTTATCTGCAAGCAAAACGGATTTTTATGCCAACATCGTATCAAATTGTCTCCAAAAAAGCAATGGCTCATTCCAAAATTCGTTTTAGGGTAAAGGAAAATTCTGTGTTCCTGCCCACCTCGCTTTTCACCTGCACCGTTTCGCCATGGGCTTTGACAAATTCTTTGACAATGGCAAGGCCCAACCCTACGCCGGATTTATCTAACCCTCTGGAACTATCGGCCTTAAAAAACCGCTCAAAGACTTTCTTTTGTTCCTCTGCTTTGATGCCTTCGCCGGTATTGCGCACGGCAACTTGCACTTTTTGCGGTTTTTTCTTTTCTTTTTTCAACAACTTCGTCTCCACCGTAATGGTACCATCCACCGGCGTAAATTTGACGGCATTATCCAGCAAATTGTGGATCACCCGGTGGATCATATTGGCATCGGCTTCCACCAGGATGCTTTTTTCTTCAAAAATTGCCTGGGCGTGGATATTTTTATCCATCAGCCGCCGCTCAAACACCGACAGGGCATCCCGGATCATTTCGTTGATATCAAATTCGCACACTTCCAGCTGGATGCTGCCTGCCTCCGCCTTGCTCAAATCGGTCATATCATTGGCCAGCTTGCTCAGTCTTGCCGTTTCTTCCAGCACGATGGTAAAATATTTCGCCTGTTTTTCCGGCGGAATGGTGCCGTCGGCCATGGCGCCAATGAAGCCTTGGATACTGGTCAGCGGCGAACGGAGGTCATGGCAAATATTGGAAATAAACTTCTGCCGGTTTTTCTCGTTGGTTTCCAAACTTTCTGCCATATAGTTAAAACTTTGGGCCAACTGCCCCACCTCGTCGGCGCTTTCCACTTCCAGCCGGTTTTCAAAATTGCCATCGGCAATGACTTTCGCCGCCTCGTTCATATCCCGCAGCGGCTGGCTAATCCGCTTGGAAGAAATATAAATCAGCACCGCCCCCACCAAAAAGGCCGGCACCATGCACCCGGCAATGACCATCTGCATTTCTCCCGCCGCTTCCTGCATCACCGTGATGGGTTTACACATAAAAATACCGCCCACCAGCGTATCGCCCAATATGATGGGATAGCCCACCGTGAGCACCGTTTCGTTGAACATACCGCCCACTTTTCCCCGGACGGTGGCAATTTTACCCTCCAGCACCACATTGACGGCTTCGTCGGTGATGGTTTGGCCAATCCAGCGTTCATTTAAGCTTTGGCTGACCAAACTGACCTGGCCTTCGCTGTTCATGAAAAAGACGCTGGCGCCCATATAGTTTTCCATCACCTGCAGCTCAAAGGACATCCGGCTGGTGTCAAAGACGCCGGTCAAATAGAGGCTATTCATGCTCTCTTTAAACCGCTCCCCTTGCACAATCAGCTGTTGCTCCTGTTCTTTGATGTATTGATTGGTGTAAACAATGGAAATCCCCGCCCCAAAAAAACCAAATAACGCAAACAAGATACCCATGTATAGGATCATCTGCTTTTGAAAAATGGTTTTGATTTTCACTGTTATTTCACCTCAAATTTATATCCCACACCCCAGACGGTTTTTACACCCCAGGGCTCGTTGTCTTCAAACTTTTCTCTGATTCGTTTGATGTGCACATCCACCGTGCGGGTATCGCCGATGTATTCATAGCCCCAGATTTTATCCAACAACTGGTCTCTGGTGAACACCTGCCCTGGCCGTTTGGCCAGAAAATACAACAGTTCAAATTCTTTGGGCGGAAAACTCAGCTCTTTGCCACGATAGGTCACGGTGTAGTTATTCATATTGATTTCCAGGTTTTCAAAATGGAGCACATTGCTTTCTTCCGCCTTTTCCTCTTTCGTTTCGTACCGGCGCAAGACGGCCTTTACCCGGGCAATCAATTCCTTTGGCTCAAAGGGTTTGACCACATAGTCGTCGGCCCCCAGCTCCAGCCCCAGCACTTTATCAAAGGTTTCGCCTTTGGCCGTCAGCATAATGATGGGGACATTGCTGGTTTTGCGGATGCGTTTACAAACTTCATAGCCATCGATGCCTGGCAGCATGATGTCCAATAAAATCAAGGCCGGTTGATAACTTTCAAAGGTCTCCACCGCCGAAAGACCGGTGTAGGCCTCCTGTGTATCATACCCTTCCCGCACCAGATATAAAGAAATTAGCTCTGCAATGTGCTCGTCATCATCTACCACTAAAATTTTCGTTTTGTCCGACATAGGCTACCTCCTTTACTTCAGTTCCACCACCGTAACGCCCATTTCCCCTTCGCCGTAAACGCCGGGACGGAAGGATACCACATGGGGATTGGTTTTCAAATATTTCTGCACCGCATTTCGTAAGGCCCCGGTGCCTTTGCCATGGATGATGGTCACTTGTTTTAAGCCAGACAAATAGGCATCATCCAGATATTTATCAATATTGCCCAGCGCTTCTTCCACCAGCTCGCCGCGGCAGTCAATTTCTGCCCGCACGCTCATGGCCTTGCCAGCCTTGGCCCTTGGCGGCGTGGTTCTGGCTTTTGTCTTAGGCGCTTCTTTTTCCACAAAGGTATCGATGGAAAGCTCTTTTAACGGTACTTTCACTTTCATAATCCCCATCTGCACCATGACGTCTTTATTGTTATCCGGCGCCGTCAAAGCCACGCCGTGCTGGTCGAAGCTGACCACATAGACTTTGTCGCCGGGACGCAGACTTTCCGGCGGGCGATGGGCTTTCCGTTTTTTCATGAGGCTTTTGTTGATTTCGCTATCAATATTGGAAAGGCCTTCTTTGATTTTCTGCCGGCTTTCGTTCATTTTGTTTTGGTTTGCCTTTTCTCTGGCGTCTTTATGCATTTGCTTGATGATGGCGTCGGCTTCTTCTTTGGCCTTGCGGTACACGCTTTGGGCCTCTTCTCTGGCGTTGGCCAAAATCTTTTCTTTCTGGGCCGCAATTTTTGCCTGCTGCTCTTCCACTTCTTTTTTCAGCCGCTCGGCTTCTTTGCGGTACTGTTCGGCCCGTTCCTGTTCATAGACCACCGTTTTTTTGCTGATTTCCAAGTCTGTGATGACATCTTCAAAGCGCATTTCGTCCTGACTCATAAACGCTTTGGCCGCCTCAATGACATCGTCTTTTAACCCCAGCCGTTTGGAGATGGCAAAGGCGTTGGATTTACCGGGAATGCCAATCAAAAGCTTATAGGTGGGCCGCAGTGTTTCCACATCAAACTCGCACCCGGCGTTTTCCACCCCGTCGGTGGAAAGGGCATAGACCTTCAGCTCGCTATAGTGGGTGGTGACGGCAGTGCGGATATTGCGGTCTTTCAGCCGCTGGATGATGGCCAAGGCCAGTGCCGCCCCTTCCACCGGGTCCGTCCCTGCCCCCAATTCGTCAAAGAGCACCAAAGACCGGCTGGTCACTTCATTTAAAATGGAGACGATGTTCACCATGTGGGCTGAAAAGGTACTGAGGCTTTGCTCAATGCTCTGCTCATCGCCAATATCAGCAAACACTTGGTCAAAAACGGCCAGCGAAGAATTGTCAAAGGCCGGGATATGCAGCCCTGCCTGGCCCATGAGGGTAAAAAGCCCCAAGGTTTTTAACGCCACCGTCTTGCCGCCGGTGTTTGGTCCGGTGATCAGCAGTGTAGTGAAGTCTTTTCCCAGATAAAGCTCAATGGGCACCACCGTTTCTTGGTTTAAGAGGGGATGGCGGCCTTTTTTGATATGGACATAGCCGGAGGTATTCAGTTTGGGCCGGGAAGCTTTCATATTGACAGCCAAATTGCCTTTTGCAAAAATGAAATCCAGCTGGGTGATCCAGGCCAAATTGGCCTCCAAAAAGGCGGCGTTTTCTGCCACCAGAGCCGAAAGGGCCTGGAGCACCTTTTCCATCTCCACCTTTTCTTTGCTTTGCAGCTCTTTGATTTTGTTATTCAGCTGCACCACGGCCATAGGCTCGATAAAGAGGGTGGAACCGGTGTTGGATTGGTCATGGACCATGCCGGGAAACATGGAGCGGTACTCGCTTTTCACTGGCAGGCAGTAGCGGTCGTTTCGGATGGTGATGACGGCATCTTGCAGCATGGTCCGGGCAGAATTCATGACGCTGTTTAGCTGTTCGCGAATGCGGTTATTGGCCACATGGATTTCCCGGCGCACACTGGCCAAAGACGGCGAAGCATGGTCGCTCATTTCCACATCAGAAAGGATGCAGCGGCCAATTTCCTTTTCCAGCTGGGGCAAAAGCTGCACCTGTTCCAGCATTTCTTCCAACAGCGGATAGTGCTCCGCCTTATTTTCGTTTTTGGCATAGCCCTTCACTTTCCGGCAGACATATAAAAAATCTCCCACCGCCATCAAATCGGCCAGCCCCAGCACACCGCCGGCCATGGCCCGGCCAATCTGGGGGCGGATTTCCTTGATGCCGCCCAGGGGGATGTTCCCTTTTCTGACCACCATGGCGGCCGCCTCCGATGTTTCCTGCTGCCAACGGTCAATCTCGCTGATGTTGTCCGTGGGACGAAGGGATAAGGCCATTTCTTTTCCCATGGGGGAAATGGCCAAAGCAGAAAGCTGTTCCAGTATTTTATCAAACTCCAATGTATGAATGGCTTTTTCGTTCATCCTTGCTACCTCTTTGTTTTTTTCTTCCGACAAAACCACAATGGGCTGTTTTTTCGTAACTTTTATTGTACCACGTTTTCTTCCAGTTTGCCACAGCCATTCTGCCCCCGCAACAAAAAGCAGCGAAAGTTTACAGAATGTTTGCAAAAAAGAAAAATCCCACCCACCCCAAATTACGGCACCGCAGGATTTTTCTGGCTTATTGGTCTGTTTCCTCTTCTTGTCGATACAAACAGGCGCCAAGGGACTGCAATTTTTCTTCCAGACGGCAGTAACCCCGGTCGATATGGTACACGTCCTCAATTTCTGTTTCTCCCTGGGCCAAAAGACCTGCAATCACCAGCGCTGCCCCGGCCCGCAGATCCGGCGCACAAACGGAGGTGCCTGTCAGGCTTTTGACGCCTTCCACCACGGCCATGCGCCCGTCCGTCTTGATGTCGGCTCCCATCCGCAGCAGCTGGGACGCCTGCAAGAACCGGTTTTCAAATAACGTCTCCGTCACCACCGACGTTCCCTTGGCCACCGTGGCCAGCACCATAAATATGGCCTGCAAATCTGTGGGAAAGCCGGGATAGGGCATGGTCTTGATGTCAAAGGAGGATAAATTGCCGTCAGAAACAATGTGAATCCGCCCGCTTTCCACCGTCAGCTGCGCCCCGGCTTCTTTCAGCTTGGCCAGTATGGCGCCCAAATGCTCCGACGGTGCGTTTTGAACAATCACATTGCCGCCCACGGCTGCCACAGCTGCCAAAAACGTGCCTGCTTCCACCCGGTCGCTGATGACCGTGTGTCTCGCCCCGCCCAGCTGCCGCACCCCCGTCACCACCAGATGGGTGGTGCCTGCCCCTTGAATCTGGGCGCCCATTTTCCGCAAAAACGCGGCCAAATCCACAATTTCCGGCTCTGTGGCTGCATTTTCAATTTCCGTCTTTCCTTCCGCCGTCACAGCCGCCATCAGCAGCTGCTCTGTGGCGCCGACACTGGGCACATCCAAGTAAATCCGGCTGCCCTGAAACCGCCGGCATCTGGCCAGCACATCGCCATGTTCCAGCTTTACCTTGGCCCCCATCTGCTGCAGCCCTTTCAAATGCAAATCCACCGGCCTTGTCCCAATGGGGCAGCCGCCTGGCAGCGGCACCTGGGCCCGGTGCTTTCTGGCCAACAGCGGCGCCAGCACAAAAAAAGAAGCCCGCAGCTTCTCTGCCAGCGCAGCATCCTCCCTGACGGAGGTCAGTTTTTTTGCCGTTATCACTGCCGTCTGCCGTTTGGCATCATATTGGACTTCTGCACCCAAAGTCCGTAAAATTTTTAACAATACCAGCACATCGGTAAAGGGCGGCACCTGCCGAATGGTGCATGTTTCCTCTGTCAGCAGACAGGCACAAAGCACCGGCAGCGCAGCATTTTTCGATCCGCCCACAGCTACACAGCCATTGAGCGGCCCACTGTGCGCCACAACTAATTTCGCCATTTTTCCCACATCTCCTTTTCTCTTTTGCCTAGTATGTCTCAAAAGACAAAAGATTAGACAGGAAAAAAGTTTGTTGTTTTTTCCCCTTTTTTTGGCAGTTTGCCCAACAAAAACCGTAGTTTTTTCCCTCTTCATTGCCGATAAATTTTATAAAATTACGAAAAATATTGCTATCATTGTAACAAATTTTTGCTATACAATTTTCAAAAATTCGGATATAATAAGGCAGACATCAAAGCGCGAAAAAAGAGAAGAAGAAAAAAAGAGGAGGAATCCATTCATGGCAAAAAAGAAAGTTGCTGTGCTCACCGGCGGCGGAGATGCGCCCGGTTTAAATGCAGTCATTTACACCCTGACCAAAACTTGTATCTTAAAATACGGCTATGAACTGATCGGTTACAAATTCGGCTATCGTGGTCTTTATACCAACGATTTTATGCCGCTGACACTGGAAAACACCACAGGTATTTTGCACAAAGGCGGCTCCATTTTATACAGCTCCAATAAAGACAACTTGTTTGACTATAAAGTGGTGGAAAACGGCGTCACAGTGCGCAAAGACGTTTCCCATGTTGCTGTGGAAAACCTGAAAAAAGAAGGTGTTGATGTGCTGGTGGTTTTGGGCGGCGACGGCACGCTGACCAGCGCCCGCGACTTCAGCCGCCTGGGCATCAATGTCATTGGCGTGCCAAAAACCATCGATAACGATTTGCTGGCCACCGACCGCACCTTTGGCTTTGACACTGCCGTCAACATCGTCAGCGAAGCTTTGGGCCGGCTTCATACCACCGCCGAAAGCCATCACCGCGTCATTGTCGTGGAAGTGATGGGCAGAAACGCAGGCTGGATTGCCCTCTATGGCGGCATTGCCGGCAGCGCCGACATCATTTTGCTGCCGGAAATTCCCTATACGGTGGACAATATCGTACAGAAAATTCGGGAAAGAGATGCCAGAGGCAAAATGTTTACCATCATCGTTGTTTCCGAAGGGGCCAAAGAAGAAGGCGGCGAAGTGACCGTCAGCAAAGTGGTGGCCGATAGCCCCGATCCCATCCGCCTGGGCGGCATTGCCCATAAGCTGAGCTATCAGCTGGAAGAACGCATCGGCGAAGAACATGAAATCCGGCCCGTTGTGCTGGGACATACCCAGCGCGGCGGCGAAACATCGCCTTATGACCGCATCCTTTCTGCCCGTTATGGCTCCCATGCGGCCCGCATGATCCATGATGAAGCCTATGGCCAGATGGTATGTCTCAAAAAAGGCGAAATCAGCTCTGTCTCCTTAGAAGAAGTGGTGGGCGCCCAAAAACTGGTGGATCCCAACTGTGAGCTGGTGCAGGTGGCCCGGGACCTGGGCATTTCCTTTGGCGACCGCCATGTGCATCGGTTCCGCTAAAGGACAAATAAGCCGGTTTTTATAACGCAGAACCATACTGAAAAACAAAGATAGCTGGAATCCTGTTTCAGGACTCCAGCTATTTTTTTTGAAATGATTTTTAAAAGACAATCCGTGCCGTTTTCCATAAAAAAACGCACCTATAGGATGCCGAAAAGGCATTGGTCTACAGGTGCAGTTCACAAAAACCGTTGTTATTTGGCATATTCCATGGCCCGTGTCTCTCTTACGAGGCTGACTTTGATTTGGCCAGGATATTCCAGTTCGTCTTCGATTTTTTTGGCAATTTCTCTTGCCAGCATAGGCAGTCCTTCGTCGTTGATGTCTTCCGGGATGACCATGACACGCAGTTCCCGGCCGGCCTGGATGGCAAAGGATTTTTCCACGCCCTTAAAGCCATCGCCGATTTCTTCCAGTTTTTCCAACCGTTTGATGTAAGATTCCAGGGTTTCCCGTCTGGCGCCAGGTCTTGCTGCAGAAATGGCGTCGGCAGCTTGTACCAAAACGGCAATGATGCTTTCCGGCTCCACATCGCCATGATGGGCTTCCACAGCATTGATGACAAGGGCCGATTCTCTGTGTTTTTTCAACAACGAAACACCAATGCTCACATGGGAGCCTTCCACCTCGTGGTCGATGCTCTTACCAATGTCATGGAGCAAGCCGGCCCGTTTGGCCATCGTCACATCCACACCCAGTTCGGCGGCCATTAAGCCGGTCAAATGGGATACTTCGATGGAGTGGCGCAATATGTTTTGGCCATAGCTGGTGCGGTATTTTAATTTTCCAAGCAGGCGGATCAGCTCTGGATGCAGGCCGTTGACGCCTGTTTCAAAGGTGGCCGCTTCGCCTTCTTCCCGGATGATGGTTTCCACTTCTTTTTTGGCTTTTTCCACCATTTCTTCAATGCGAGATGGATGCACCCGGCCATCGACAATAAGTTTTTCCAAAGCGATGCGGGCAATTTCTCTTCTCACTGGATCAAAGCCGGACAAAATCACGGCTTCCGGCGTATCGTCAATGATGAGGTCAATGCCGGTCAATGTTTCTAAGGCACGGATGTTGCGCCCTTCCCGGCCGATGATGCGGCCTTTCATTTCATCGTTTGGCAGCTGCACCACCGAAACGGTGGTTTCTGTCACATGGTCCACAGCACAGCGCTGGATGGCATTGGCCACAATTTCCCGGCTGCGTTTTTCCGCATCCATTTTTGCCTTTGCCTCCACTTCTTTGATCATCACAGCCGCTTCATGCTTCACATCGTTTTCCACAATGCTTAACAGGTGCTGTTTTGCCTCTTCTTTGGTGAAACCGGAAATCCGTTCCAGTTCCTGCAAATGTTTTTCATATACTTTCTGCGCTTCTTCCTTTTGCGCTTCCAGTTCCGAAAGCTTGCGGTTGAGTTGTTCTTCCTTTTTTTCGTACTGATCGCTCTTTTTGTCCAAGCTTTCTTCTTTTTGAATCAAGCGTTTTTCTGTCCGCTGCAATTCATTGCGTCTTTCCCGCACTTCTTTTTCCAGTTCGTTTTTTGCTTTTAAGTTTTCCTCTTTGGCTTCCAGCAGCAATTCTTTTTTCTTTGCTTCTGCTGCCTTTTGGGCATCTTCAACTATTTTTTCCGCTCTTGTTTCGGCCACGCCAATTTTTGCCTCTGCAATCCGTTTTCTATAGTGAAAGCCTATCAATAAGCCAAGAATAAGTGTAATGAGTCCAACCAAAGCAGGTACAATGATGGATCCTATGTCAAACACCTCCTCCTGATTATAGCGCGTTTTTTCCGTCAAAGTTTTCAGACGATTTGGACGGTACAGCCCACCGCCAGATGCGTCTGCAGTTCCCTTTGAAACAAAGATAAAATGCGCCTTTTTAATTTTAAACCCTTTCTACAATGAAGTCAAGTTCCTTTTCTGTCTTTTTGGGAAGAGGCGTATAAGATGCACAAAGAAAAGTCGAAAAATATAATATAATTAGTTATTTCTGTGAAAAAAGCCGGTTTTTCAATGGAAAAACCGGCCTTGATCTTTTCGCTCAAACTTGGGGTGCACAGCAGCATTGATGGCAGAAGCCAATGTGGCTGCCAATCGGTCCACCACTGCATCCATCTCTTTCGGTGTCACAAACAGCTCCGAAGCATAGGGCACCAGCACTTCTTCTACCGTTTCTTCCCAGCGTCCTTCTTCTGCCTGGGCCAGCGCCAGCGTGTCATACACCAGCGTCGCCGCATCCACCACCGTCGGCACACCAATGGCAATGACCGGCACCCCCAGTGTCTCCTTGCTTAACCCCATCCGCTTGTTGCCCACGCCAGAGCCTGGCGCAATGCCGGTATCGCTTAACTGGATGGTGGTATTGATCCTGGAAAATTTTCTGGCGGCCAGGGCGTCCACCGCCAGCACCAAATCTGGCTTTGCCTGCTGCACAATGCCCCGCACCATCTCTCCCGTTTCTAACCCGGTAATGCCCATCACCCCCGGTGAAACGGCCGCCAGGGGGCGAAAGGTTTCTGCCAGCTCCTTGGGCAGCGTCTGCTGTAAATGGCGGGTGACAAAAACCTGCTGCACCACCTTTGGCCCCAGGGCGTCGGGGGTGACATTCCAGTTGCCAAGGCCCACCACCAGCACCGTTTCTTTTCCTTTTAATCCCATCAGCTGCCTGAGGGCTTCCTCGGTCACCGCCGCCGCCTCTTCCAGTGCCTCTGGATGATTTTCTTTTAACAATGCGCCTTCGATGGTCCAATAACGCCCCATGGGCTTGCCCATCTGCTCGCTGGCCTTTGGCGTTTGAATTTCCACCTCTGTCAGCGTTACATAACGCCCGCTTTTTTCCACTGCCGCCACCCCTTCTTCCAAGGTGATTTGCCGGCTTTGGAGCCATTCCTTGTTTTCTAGCGCCAAGTCTGTGCGCCCATACCATTGTTTCAAGCGAAACCGCCTCCTTTTGGCATTAGTCTGTGCCAAAGGGCGGCTGTTTATTCTGGTTTGTCTTTTTGGTAGAGCCTGCGGTATTCCGAAGGAGACAGCTGCTCGCTTTTTTTAAAGACCTTAGAAAAGTAAAACATATCTTGATATCCCACAGCCTGTGCAATCTGGCCAATGGTGTCGTTTGTCTGCTGCAAAAGCCGCTTGGCTTGCTCCATCCGCACCATAAAAAGGTAGCCGGAAGGCGACATCCCAACCTCTGCCTGAAAACGACTGCTGAAATATGACCGGCTCACACCCAGCCGCTGGGCCAGCTGTTCCACTTGCAGCGGTTTTTGATATTCCTTTTCCATCCATTGCTTGGCCTGCTCCACCATGCGGCTGCCGCGGCGTTCCACCAGCGCTTCCCGCTCGGAACGAAAGGGCGGCTGATAAAAACAAAATTGGTCAATGACCACATCGCAGTTGGTTGCCTTGCTGTTTTTTTCGCCTGTGCAAAAAATTTTGATGATATGGGGCCCCGGCGTTAATTTCGTATTGACATAGAGCAGCTGATGGGGAAGCCGCTCCGGAGAATAGGTGTCTAACGTGGTCTGATACTGGCCATCTACAATCACATCGGCCTTGCCGCAGTCAAAATTCATGGTGCCATACCAGCGGATGCCGGTGCCGTAAAAATGAAACTCTGCATACGCTTTGGGCTGGGCCGTATAGACCTCCTCTGCCTGCTGGCGGGAGGGCCACCATTTCCACTGCCCCGTATACATGACGGCCTCCTCCTTAGGCAAAACAGAAACCCACCTTTGGGAAGGCACAGCCTCCAGCACCAAACTGACCACCAAATATAAATTGGATAACAGCCGCAAGTGGTCCACCATCGTCATATGGCCCGTATCGTGCAAAAGCAGCGAAAAATGTTGGTGGAACCGGGGATTGGAAATGCCGGAAACCACCATCTGGCCCCGGTTAATGCCTGCCTGCTCCAAAAACGGCGCCACACCGCCGCCGTATAAATCCACCCAAAACACCTCGGCCTTGCCGCCTCGTTCCACCATCAAAAGGGCCTCCTGCCCCGGCAGCAGAAAAAACACATCATTTTTATGAATGGGCTCTCGCTTTTGTTCCGTTTTCCAAATGATGCTGCCCTCTGCCAAAAAAAACATCCTCGTCCTCATTTTGGCTTCATAAGGCTCCACTGCTTCTCCAGATAACACCATCCGTCCGCTTTGCGCAAGATAAAGACCGGAAAGCAAATCCATCTGGTCCATGCGGGGCCAGACTTGGTTGATGGTTTGTTGTTCGATCATGTGCTTCGCTCTCCTTTCTGCGCTTTGTTTTATTGTACTCAAATCGCCTAAGGGGCACAAGCATCTTTTCCTCTTTTCTCCCTTTTTTTGCCCCTGGGTTTGTGACGCTTTTGGGGTGTGGTTTGGAAAATGGAAAAAAGAACAAAAATACAAAACAAACTTCCATGCTGCCGTCATTTTTCCATGTTCCATTCTCCCAAAAATTCGTACAATGGGAAAAACGCTCAGAAAAAAACCCAAGGAGGAATGCATATGTCTACCCCAACCAAGCTAGGCCCACTCACTACCTGTATCCATGCCGGAAACCGGAAAAACGACGTCTATGGCGCCATTGCCACCCCCATTTATTTGACCAGCAATTATCGTCTGCCCACCGACGGCACACCCGTGGACTGGAGCGGCATTGAAACCAACATCTATATGCGAAACGGAAACCCCAACCAGTTTGTGCTGCAAGATAAGCTTTGTGCCATCGAAGGCGCCGAAGACTGCGTCACCTTGGCCAGCGGCGTAGCCGCCCTTTCGGCCACCTTTGTCACCTTCTTAAAAACAGGCGACCATGTGGTCTGTTCCAAAGTCTGCTACAGCGCCACCAGCATTTTGTTCCATGAACTGCTGCCGGAAAAATACCAAATTTCCGTCACATTCGTAGATGCCTCCAACACCGAAGAAGTGGCCCGGGCCATCACCCCCAACACCAAACTGGTCCACATCGAAACCCCAGGTAACCCCACCACAGAAATTGCCGATATCCC
>CALWLF010000102.1 GCA_944381455.1 uncultured Clostridia bacterium
AGAAAGGTTTGAGCAGTTTCATGGACAAACTTATCATCAACGGCCCTTGCTGTCTGAAGGGTGACGTTTCCATCAGCGGTGCAAAAAATGCTGCCGTTGCCATTATTCCGGCCGCCATTATGGCAGACGATATTTGTTTGATTGAAAACCTGCCCTGTATTGAAGATGTGGTAAGTCTCAACGCCACCATCTCCAAAATGGGTGCGAAAACGGAGTTTTTAGATAAACACACATTAAAAATTGATAGCCGCGGCGTGGAAAACGTTTCTGCCACCTTTGAGGAAGTGCGCAAAATGCGCGCCAGCTATTATCTGTTGGGGGCGCTTTTGGGCCGCTATAAAAAGGCGGAAGTGGCCATGCCCGGAGGATGCGACTTTGGCACCCGCCCCATTGATTTGCATTTGAAAGGCTTCCGCGCCATGGGGGCTGAAGTGACGGTGGAGCGAAACGTCATCAAAATGGAAGCAAAAAAACTGGTTGGCGCTTCCATCTATATGGATACTGTTTCCGTGGGAGCCACCATCAATATCATGCTGGCGGCCGTGCTGGCCGAAGGCCGCACCGTCATTGAAAACGCCGCCAAAGAACCACATATTGTGGATTTGGCCAACTTCTTAAATATTATGGGAGCCAAAATCAAAGGCGCCGGCACCGATGTGATCCGCATCACCGGCGTGGAAAAACTCCACGGCGCCCAATATACCATCATTCCCGACCAGATTGAAGCAGGTACTTATATGATTGCCGCCGCCATCACCGGCGGAGACATTTTGGTGAAAAACATCATCCCCACCCATATGGATTCCCTTTCGGCCAAATTGGCAGAAATGGGGGCAGAAATCACCGAGTTTGACGATGCCATCCGGGTCAATGCCGTGGAGAAAAAGCTGCACGCCGTTGCCGTACAGACCATGGCCTATCCCGGCTTTCCTACGGACTTGCAGCCCCAGATGACCACCCTTTTGACGGTGGCCGAAGGCATTGGCAAGGTGACAGAAAACGTATGGGAAAACCGGTATCAGTATACCCAGATGCTGAAACTCATGGGCGCCCAGATCAATGTGGAAGGCCGGGTGGCCATCACCACCGGGGTTGCCTCTTTAAACGGCACCCATGTGGATGCCACGGACCTGCGGGCCGGCGCCGCCATGGTGCTGGCCGGGCTTTGCGCCAAGGGGGAAACCACCATTGGCGAAGTGAAATACATTGACCGTGGGTACGAAGAAATTGAAACAAAGATTATGGCCCTGGGCGGCAAGATCCGCCGGGTGAGCCTATAAAGGCGGTGAGGACAGATGCGGTTTTGTCCTTTGGTCAGCGGCAGCAGCGGCAACAGCACCTATGTGGGCACAGAACACACCCATTTGCTGGTGGATGCCGGTGTCAGCGGCAAAAAAATAGAGGCAGAGCTGGCCAAGCTTTCCCTCAGCGGACACCAGCTGGACGGGATTTTTGTCACCCATGAACATTTGGACCATATCAAAGGCATTGGTGTTCTTTCCAGAAGATATGACCTGCCGGTTTATGCCACCGAAGGCACTTGGCAGGCCATGGAGGCCGATTTGGGTAAGATTGCCCCAAAGAATAAAAAGATGCTCTACTGCGGCGAAAAAACCGTCATCAACGACTTGGTGGTCTCTCCCTTTGCCATTCCCCACGATGCGGCAGAGCCGGTGGGGTTTGCGTTTTTGGACGGCCAAAGCAAAGTGGCTGTGGCCACCGACATCGGCCACCCTTCCGAAGCGGTGAAAGAAGGCATTTGTGACTGCAATGCCCTGCTGTTGGAAGCCAACCATGACATTGAAATGCTCAAACGCGGCCCCTATCCCTATGCCCTCAAGCAGCGGATTTTAGGCGACCATGGCCACATGGCCAACGTGACGGCAGGGACACTGTTGGCAGAGATGATGACAGAACGGCTGCAAGTGGTTTTTTTGGGCCATTTAAGCGCGGAAAACAATACGCCGCCGTTGGCTTATCATGATGTATCGGAAACATTGTATCAACAGCATATCCGCGTGGGGCGGGACCTTTCGCTGCTGATGGCAGAGCGGTGCGGCGTCAGTGCCTTGGTGGAAGTATGAGGTTTTTATGAAAATAACCATTGTTTGTGTGGGAAAACTGAAGGAGCGGTATTGGCAGGAGGCCGTGGCGGAGTATACCAAGCGCCTATCCAAATATGTCCAGCTGGAGATTGTGGCCTTTGCCGATGAAAAGGCGCCAGAGACCTTAAGTCCGGCCCAAGAGGACCAGGTGAAGGAAAAGGAGGCCCAGCGGATGTTAAAGGCCATCCCGGAGCAGGCGTATCTGGTGACCATGGAAATTGGCGGAAAAGCCCTCTCTTCGGAGGAATTTTCTTCGTTTTTGCAGGAGCGGGCCCTGCGGGGCGACAGCCACATGGTCTTTGCCATTGGCGGCTCTTTGGGCCTTGGCGAAAGTGTATTAAAACGGGCCAATTATCGGCTTAGTTTTTCCAAATTGACCTTTCCCCATCAAATGATGCGGGTGATTTTATTGGAACAGATTTATCGTGCCATCAAAATTGAGCGGCATGAGCCGTATCATAAATAAAGGGTATGATGCAAAGGAGGTTTTTTTATGGTAAAAAAAGCAGCAGAGCGCAAACAGTTGGAACAGGCCAACGCCTTTGGCGGTAACGGCACCATCCATCCAACCATGATTTTGGAAGGCGACGAATTTACCGGGGCCGGCCGGCTGTATAATGTGGTGAAATTCCCGCCTCATAGCTCCATTGGCTATCATCAGCATGTGGGCGAAACGGAAACCTACATGGTGCTGCAGGGCAAAGGCGTGTATAATGACGACGGAACACTGGTGGAAGTAGGCCCTGGCGATGTGGCATACTGCGCCAACGGCCAGTGGCACGGACTGGAAAACACCGGAGAAGAAGATCTGGTGATTGTTGCTTTGATTTTGTTTGACAAAACAAAGGCGTAAGGAATGGAAAGATGGGCTGGCCTGTGCGGTTTTGCAGGGACGGCCCTTTTTTTTGAAAGGAAGGAAGACATGAAAGGAAACAGAAACAAAAAAGGGTTTTTGGCATTGGCGTTAGCCGTTTGCATGGCGGTGCCAACCCAGATGGCCTTTGCCCAAACGCCATCGACCACCATCCAAATTTTGCATACCAATGACATCCATGGCACGGCCCAAACTGACGAAGACGGGGCCATTGGCTTTGCCAAGCTAAAGACCTTGGCAAAAGAAAGCGGAGCGGACTTGGTGCTGGATGTGGGCGATACGTTCCATGGCCAAACCTTTGCCACCCTCACCGAAGGGGCCTCCATCGCAACGCTGATGGGCCAGGTGGGGTATGATGCCATGACGCCGGGCAATCACGATTGGAGCTATGGCGCCGGACAATTAAAAACATTGGAAGAAACAGGCGGATTCCCCATTTTGGCCGCCAATGTGGTGGACGAAGGGGGAGAGGCTTTTTTTGAAACGCCGTATTTGGTCAAAGAGGTGACGGCCGAAGACGGCACGATGGTGAAAGTGGGGGTTTTGGGCGTCATTGACGATGCTTTCTATACTTCCACGCCATCGAAAAACGTGGCAGGACTTTCTTTTGCTGAAGAGGCAGAAACGGCCACGGCCTTGGCCGCCACCTTGCGGCAGGAAGAAGGGTGCGATTTGGTTGTTGCCATCACCCACCAGACCGACTGCGCCGCTTTTGTGGCCGCCACCAAGGGCATTGACCTGGTGCTGGCCGGCCATGAGCATTTGGTCTTTGACACCACCTATCCCGACGCAGAGGGAAAAGACGTGTTTGTGGCCGAAGCCGGATCCCACTTTTTGCAGGCCGGTGTGGTGGAAGTGACACTGACCAAGGAAAAAGAAGTGGCAGAGGTGACGGAAACGGTGTATGACCAGGCGGCTTTGGCAGACATGGCAGAGGACGAAGGCGTATCTCAAGCCTTTTCGGCTTTGGAAAAAAGCCAGGAAGAACAGCTGCTGATGCCGGTGGGAACAGTGGCGCAAGACTGCCCTTACAGCTGGGAAGAAATCCGCGTGAACCAGCAGGAGATTGGCCAGCTGGTGACAGAAAGCTATCTGACGGCCACCGGCGCAGATGTGGCGCTGGAAAACGCCGGCGGGATTCGCGGAGGCTTGACGAAAGGCACGGTGACCTATGGCGACGTTGTTGCCGTTTCGCCCTATGGAAACGGCCTTGTGACCAAGCAAATCAGTGGCAGTGACCTGTTGGAAGTACTGGAACAATCCTTTGCCATTGGCGCGGCGTGTGACGCCGTTTATACCTTGCAAAAAGAAGCCGTGGCCCAGGGCGAAGACCCCTATCAATATGCCTGGCCTGACAACAGTGGGTCCTATCTCCAATTTGCGGGCATCACGGCGCAGTGGTGCGAAGAAGCAGGCCTGACCGATGTTTTGGTGGGCGGCCAGCCTTTGGCGCCAGAGCAGATGTATACGGTTGCCACCAACGAATATGTGGCCGAAAGTGCAGATTTCCCCGCTTTGGCGGCGGCACCGGTGGAACAGGAATTTGGCACCTGTCTGGAAGCCTTGCTGGACCAGGTGGCCCAGGGGAAAGAGGTGGAACCGGCAGTAAGCCGGGGGGAAGCAGCCCAGATGTTGCTTACCGCCGCCCTGCCAATCCACCCACAGGTACAGCAAAGCGATGTGCTGCAAGGCTATGGCAATGGAGAACGGTTGGAGGAACAGCCAGTCACCGGAACAGAGGCCTTGGCCATGTTGGCGCGGGCCTTTGGCCCCTTGCCCCAAAAGAAAGAAGCATTGACCAAACAGGAAGAGGCTGTGCTGGAAGAAGCACCGGTTTGGGCGAAAGAAGCATTGAAAGAAGTGTTTTTGGCTGATTTGGGGGTAGAAGAAGTGGCAGAAATGGCGAAGGCCAAAACCTTGACCGCCGCTCAACTCCATCGCCTGATGGAAGCGGCTTGCGCCCAAGCATCTGCCGTAGAGGCAGACGCAGTGGCCTAAACACATTAGATTATTGTTGGAAAGCAGCAAAAGCCGCTTCAGGAAGAAAAGGAAGAAAGCCGGAATCCGGAAAACCATGGATTCCGGCTTTTTTGCTCTTTTTTCAGAAAAAACAATATTTTTTGCTTGGGAAATTGCTTGGGACACCGACTTTCCTTCGCCCCTTGTTTCTTTCCCAACGCCCCAACAAAATAGCAGGCGGAAGTGGACCAAAAAAAGGGAAACGGACAAAAACGAGGAATGGTTCTTGACAAAAAGGGGAAGACTGTTATAATAAGAATACACCCCCCTGGGGGTGTGGTGGTAAGATGAAAAACCAACTTGTTTTTAGAGGAGGTTTCCCATGAGAGAGAAATTTGATGTGACCGGCATGACTTGCAGCGCCTGTGTGGCCCATGTGGAAAAGA
>CALWLF010000103.1 GCA_944381455.1 uncultured Clostridia bacterium
GAAACATCCACATCCCATTGCTGCACCGTTTTGGAAAGCACCACATCGCCAATGTGCAGCCCGTTTTTTAACCCGCCGGCAACACCCACATTGATCACACAATCCACCCCAAAGTGGTCAATCAAAATCTGGGCACAGATGGCGGCGTTGACTTTTCCAATGCCGCTTTGGACCACCACCAGATGCTTGCCAGACAGGCTCAGCAAATAAAAATCCATGGTGCCAATGGTTTTTGCCGTAATTTGCTCTCCTTTTTGACGCAAAGCAGCCACTTCTTCTTCCATTGCGCCAATGATACCAATCGTTTGCATTTGTGTTTTCCGCCTCTTTCCTTTTGCAATCTTTGTCAAAAAATACTTTCTTTCCAAAAATCCAGTAAAATTATTTGTATCTTACCATAATTCTATGCTAATATACAATAGTAAAGTAGCGAATTTGCGAAGGGAGTTTGTTGGATGAAACCATTGATCGGGGTTACCATCACCGCTGATTCATCCACCCATTGTGCACTGTTACACGAAGATTATCTGCGGGCCATCAGGCTTTTTGGCGGCATTGCCCTGCTTTTGCCGCCCGTTTCGCCAAAGGATGTGCCGCGGCAGATGGCACCGCTGGACGGCCTGCTCCTAACAGGCGGCGGCGATTTTTCCCCGCTGCTTTTTGGCCGTGATGCTTCTGATAAAACAGGCCAGACAAACTGGAGGAGCGACCGCCACACCCTGGCTTTGGCTTATTGGGCCTTTCAACACCGCCTGCCCACCTTGGGCATCTGCCGGGGATTGCAGGCCATGGCCCTTTCTGGCGGAGGCAGTCTTTGCGAAGACATTCTTTCCCAAACGTCATCCTCCCTTTGCCACAGCCAAATTTCTGGCCGAGGGGAGCCCAGCCACAGAGTGTTTTTGCGGCGCAACAGCCGCCTGTTTTTCCTCACCCAAAAGTCCTGCCTTTGGGTCAATTCCTTCCACCACCAGTGCGTGGTGCGCTGCGGCGCTTTTGGCCGCCCAACTGCCTTCAGCGCCGATGGGCTGGTGGAAGCCATGGAAACAGAAGAACCATTTTTTTATGTGGGCGTACAGTGGCATCCAGAACGGATGCTATCCAAGCCGTCCTCCCGCGCTCTCTTTCAAAATTTCTTGTCATCTTGTGAAAAAAGGAGAAGATTATGACTGTATCCATCCCCGTTTTTTTCGATCATCTGCTGGTATTTTTAGTAGGCGGTGTTTCAAAACTTGGCTATTGTATTTTTATTTTGCTGTTGTGCCTGCTGGCCATCCGCATCAGCCGCCATATGATTCGTTCCTTTTTCCAGGGCCGCCTGGCTGTCAGCCGCCATGTGGATGCCAGCAAAGCCACAACGCTTGGCTCTGTCGTTTCCAGCATTGCCACTTATACCATCTGGTTTGTGGGCATCTGCTCCATTCTCATCCAACTGGGTGTGCCCAGCGCCTCCTTGGCCGCTGTTTTGGGCACCGGCACTGTGGCCATTGGTCTTGCCGCCCAAAATGTCATCAAAGACATCATTGCAGGCTTTTTCATTTTGTTGGAGGACCAATTTTTTGTGGGCAATTTGGTGACACTGCCAAATCAAAACCTCACCGGCACCGTAGAAGAAATCACCATTCGCGTCACCCGGCTGCGGGCGGCCGATGGCACGCTGCATATTGTGCCAAACGGCTCCATAACCGTTGTAAGCAATATGTGTAAAGAATACAGCAACGCCATTGTAGAAGTGGATGTGGCCTATGAAGAAGATTTAACCCGGGTGCTGGGCGTTTTAAAAGATGAAATGCACTGCGCCTATGAAACTTTGGAAGGCCTGCGCAAAGAACCGACGGTGCTGGGCGTAACCTCCCTGGGCGACAGCGGCATCACTATCCGCATGACAGCCGAATGCCAGCCGGAAGCAAAATATGCTGTGGAACGGGCGCTGCGGCTGCGCATCAAAAACCGTTTCGATCAAGAGCACATCTCCATCCCCTACCCCCAATGTGTGGTACACATGGCGGCGCATGGAGCAGAAGATAAAGGAGTTTGACCATGGATTTTTCAGTTGGAGATATTGTACAGACAAAAAAAAATCACCCCTGCGGCGGAAAAGAGTGGGAAATTTTGCGCGTCGGCATGGATTTTCGCATCCGCTGCACCACCTGCGGCCATATGGTGATGCTGCCCAGGGCCAAGTTTGAAAAAAGCGTCAAAAAAATCATTACAAAAGCGGCACAAGGGGAGGAGACCGATGAAACGACATAACCGGATCTTGGCTGCATTACTGACGGCTTTTGTGCTGCTTTTAAGCGGCTGTGCCTCTTCTGACAAAGAAACTGCCGCTCAACCGGCCCCTCCTTCTGCCACCCAGGAAAACACACCAGAAACAGCAGCAGCCAAAACAGATCCTCCAGAATTGGTGCAGGAAGAGGAAACGCAGCCGGATTTTTCCGCCTATTTGGAGCAAATGACATTGGAAGAAAAGGTGGGCCAGCTGTTTTTTGCCCGTTTTCCAGAAGAACATGCCGCCGCCGATGCCGCTACTTATCACTTAGGCGGCTATATCGTCTTTGGCCGGGATTTTGAAGGAGAAACGCCCGATTCGTTCCGGCAAAAGATTGCTGCTTGTCAGGAATCAGCAACCATTCCCCTTCTGATCGGCGTGGACGAAGAAGGAGGCGATGTGGTGCGGGCCAGCAAATACGAAGCCTTCCGCGACACTCCATTTCCCTCGCCCCAAGAAGTGCTTGCTGCTGGCGGCATTGCCGCTGCGGCTTCTGATGCGGCCGAAAAAGCCGCCTTTTTAACGGACCTTGGCATCCAGGTGAACCTCTCTCCCGTCTGTGACGTATCCCAAAACCCGGATGACTATATCTATTCCCGCACCACTGGGCAAAACGCCGAAGAAACGGCCGCCTATGTGGCTGCCGTGGTGGGCTCTGCCAAGGAAAACGGCGTCAGCTCTGTTTTAAAACATTTTCCAGGCTATGGCCCCAATGCCGATACCCACACCGGTTTTTCGGTGGATGAGCGGCCGTTAGAAACATTCCAGCAAGAGGATTTTCTTCCCTTTTTGGCCGGTATGGCCTCTGGGGCAGATGCAGTGCTCGTCAGCCACAACGTAATGGCCTGTGTTGATGACAAGTCTCCTGCCTCCCTCTCTGCGGAAGTCCATTGGCTGCTGCGTAACGACCTTGGCTTTTCTGGCGTCATCCTCACCGACGATTTGGCCATGGCTGCCATCACGGAACAATATGACGATAATGCCGCCATCTTGGCCATTGCTTCTGGCAACGACATGGTCATCAGCACCGACTATGCCCATGATATTCTGCAAGTGACCGAAGCCGTCAAACAGGGGGAAATCAGCATGGAACGGCTGGAGGAAGCCGTTTTGCGTGTGCTCAACTGGAAATATTCCCTGGGGCTGATCCACCCTTGACATTACGTTCTTTTGGAGGCTTACTAATGAAACAAAATAAACCCTTTTATTCCATTGGCGAAGTGGCCGATTTGGGCCGAATCCCCATCAAAACCCTGCGTTATTACGACGAAATTGGGCTTTTGGTGCCCTGTTTTCGCGATGCTCAAACCAATTACCGCCACTATTCCGCCAGTCAGTTACCCATATTATTTATCATCAAAAAACTAAAGGCCTTTGGCTTTTCCCTGGACGACATCAAAAAAATCACCCAAACGCCGGACATTGCCTATGTCATGCGGCAGCTGGAAGGCCGCTCTGCCCAGCTGAAAGAAAAAATTGCCTCTTTGGAAAGCCTAAACCATGACCTGGAGGCCACCATCGCCCGGATGCGCATGGGCACTTCTTTTATCAACAGCTTCGAAGGCGCAGGCGACGGCAGCAAGCAGGAAAACTGGGATGAAATTCTGCTGGAAAACATTCCTCTTTTTAACTGTATTTTCACCCGCCAGGTGGAAAACAACTACAACAATTCTGCCGTTTCAGTCAACCGCTGGGTGCAGCTATTGGAGCTGGCCCAAAAACATAAGCTGCGCACCATCGGTGTCATCACCAGCACTTATCACAACGCCCCTTTGGACCAGTTTGTGAAAAACGATTGTGACTTGGAAGTATCTTTACCGGTGTTTGAGGCATTGGACGCTCCGTTTTTTAAAATCAGCGGCGGCTATCGTGCCGTTACCACCATTCATATCGGCAGCCATGCCACCCTCATCCACACCCACATCAAAGCCATCAAGTGGATTAATGCCAACGGCTATGAAATCTGCGGCCCCATCAGCGAACAATACATCATTTCGCCCATGGATGTGACCAATGAAGACGACTATGTCACCAAACTGATCATTCCCGTCTGCGAAGCCGACGGCAAAGATCAATAAAAACCCATCTGCAGCAACCAGCAGCTGCAGAGGGGTTTTTTTAAAATTGTTCCGGGAAAAAGAGCCGGTGTACCTTTTCGTCATTTTGCCTGCCCACATGGGCGCCCAGCACAAACAGGAAAAATCCCACGCCAACACCAATCAAAATATTATGGAAGGTGCCGATTTTGATGTTCAGCGCCATAGTCACACAATAGGCTGCCAAACCGCCAATGCCGCCCCACAGGGCGCCGGTGGCATTGGCCTTTCTCCAAAAAAGCCCCAAAAGCAGCATCCAAAAAAACATGGTCTCTAAGCCGCCGAAGGCAAATAAATTGATCCAGACAATGATGTCTGGCGGCTTGATGGATAACCCAATGGCCGCAATCCCCATCAGAGCTGTCACCGCCAAAGAAAGATGTCCCAGCGTCTTTTGGTTGACCGGCTCTTGTTTTGTCTCTTTGGCGTGCAGATAAATATCTTTCACAATGGCAGAAGATCCTGCAATGAGCAAGGAAGAAATGGTGCTCATGGTGGCTGCCAAAGGTCCAATGATGGTGATGCCTGCCACCAGCGGGTGCATGTAAGATGCAATGAGCGTCGGCATCACACTGTCGGTGGAGCCTTCCACTTCCAGCAATACGCCTCTGGAAAGCACGCCCAATAGGTGCATTCCCACCATCATCGCCCCCACCACAATGGTGCCGTAGACCATGGCCCGGTGCACCGATTTGGTATCCTTATAGCTGAGGCAGCGCACCCCCGACTGGGGCAGCCCCAGCGTGCAAACGCCGCAGAGCATCCATTGGGTGAGATAAAGCTGGACCGAAATGGAAGGGATGCCTGCGCTATCTGCCGTCGGGCTTAACATATCAAACCCGGTCCCTGTTTCCACTGCCGTTTTGGAGGCTTCGTTGATGGTGGCCATAATCTGCGCCATTCCTCCGCCTTTGGTGAGGATGGCATAGCCCAAACAAACCATGCCAATGAGCATCACAATGGCACAGGCCGTATCGGTGATGGCCACAGCTTGAAAGCCGCCCACTGTGGTATAAAGCACCACCACTGCCGCAAAAAACAACAGCCCTGCTTCATAGCTGAGCCCTGTGGCTGCCGAAAAAATCTGGGCTCCGCCAATGAACTGGCCTAACATCTGTGTGGTAAAAAAGACAATAATCACCACTGCCGAACAAATGGCCAGCCCATTGGATTGATACCGCTGCCGGATGATGTCCACAATGGTCACCGACTCCGTGCGCCGGCCGATGACGGCCAGTTTTTTGCCCAGTACACCCAGCACCAAAAAAGCGGCCACCACCTGGGTAGAGGCATAATAGACCCAGCCAAACCCCTTCTGCCAGGCAACGCCAGGCCCGCTTAAAAAGGAGCTGACAGAGCTGTAGGTGGCCACCAGCGTCATGGCCAGCACAAAGCCGCCCAAGCTTCTGCCGCCGATGAAATAATCCTTGGAATAGTCTTCTGCCCTGGCTGCGGCAGACCTTTTTTGCACATAAAACCCCATGCCAAGCAGTACCAGGAAAAAGACAAACACCGGCGCAAGTCTTAAAAACGCACTCATTTTGTTTCCTCCTTCCCTGCCGCATCGGGCGTCGAAACATCCACCACCGGCAGCTCGTCCTCCAGCTCAAAATCCTGGAATACTTTTGCCGTGATGAACCAAACCAGTCCCACACATAGGATCCAGGAGCCAAAACAGCTGACCACAAACCAGGCCGGCATGCCCAAAATGGTCCACTCCGCCCCCCATACATGGTAAATGCCAAAGCCTGCCATCCACCAAAACGCAATGACAATGGCGGCCACAATCCAGCTGGCCTTGGCCTCTTTGTTCATCTGAACAAATTTTTCTTTGTAGCTGAGTTTTTGCATCGCTTCTCCCCTCTCTCGCTGTTTCCTCTCTTGTCCACTCTCCTGAGAACCAAAAAAGCCCTTGCACAAAGCAAAGGCTTTTCTCTCTTTATTCTGCCCGTTGCCCTGTCCACTGCTTTTATGACGAACAGAGCAGCAAAACCGCTCCTTTTGTAGAAAAACTGCATCCACGCCGTTTTAAGGTTTGTCTCTTCAAACCACTAATTGATTGTATCATAACACAGATTTTCAAAAAGTCAACGGCCAGACGGGTATCCATCCCACAAATTTCAGAAAAACAGACCAATGACCACTGTCAACAGCCCGGTAATGCCCACAGCCAAACCGCTCATGGCCCCTTCCACTTCGCCAATTTCAATGGCTTTGGACGTACCGGCCGCCGAGGAGCTGACTCCAATGGCAACCCCCGTTGCCACCCGATTTTTCCAGCGGAACAGCTGAATGAAAATCGGCGCCGTTACAGCCCCTACAATACCGCTAAAAATGACAACGGCCACCGTCACCGGCACAATGCCGCCCAAGTTTTCGACCACTTCCATGGCAATGGGCGACGTGGCAGCACGGGGAATCATGGTGGCCACCAGTTCATCTGTCAATCCAAACAAACGGCAAAAAACAATGCTGCAAACCACCGATACCACACTGCCAACCATACACCCCACCAGCACCGGCAGCAAGTTTTTCTTTAACGTCTCCAGTTCTTTATAAATGGAAATGCCAAGCATGGCCGTCGCCGGCACCAATAACAGCGTAATGCCCGATGCCCCCTGATTATAATCGGCATAGGGAATATCAAACACCGTCAGCACCAAAATGCAAAGGGCAATGGCAATCAAAAGAGGATTGGCAATGGGTGTATTACATTTTTGCTTGATCTTTAGCCCAATGGCATAGGTCAAACAACTCAAAAAAAGACCAAACATGTCCGACTGCGTCAATACTTCTTTCATTCCCGTCTCCCCCTTTTCATCCAGGCCGTCACCAACGCCACCGTATAATAGGTGACTATCATGGTGATGATGGTGGAAAGAATGCTGATAAAAACAAGAATCAGCACGCTGCCTCTGATGTCTTCCAACCGCTCAATAATGCCCGTTGCAGAAGGCACAAAGAAAAAAGCCATGTTGGAGAGCAAAAAATTGCCCGTTTCTTCTATGTTTCGCAGCTTCAGCCACCGCAGCGCCAAAAACAACAGCGTCAACAGCATCGCCATCACGCTGCCCGGGAACACAAACGGCAGCAAAGAAGCGACTCCTTCGCCCAATAGACAGAGCCCGCAAATGATGGCAAATTGTTTGATGATTTTCATAGACTCTTCCCCTTTCTAACTTCCCATCAGTCAAAAAAAGTGTACCATGGCTTTTTCAAAAAGTCAAAACGGACTGCACCGGCTTCTTTATGATTTTTTCCCATTCTCCCGGTCTGACCTGCATACCACTTGTCTTTTTTTTGCAGAAACGAAACTTTTTCGCCGCTTTTTCTATATTTATGTTATACTGAAAAGAAAGAATGTAGAAGCGGAGGAAAAAAATGCGAGAAATCACCACAAATACCATCACCCAGGCAGTGAAAAAACTCTGCATGGATGCCAATTATTTTTTAAATTCCGATGTCTATGACGCCTTGGAGCAGGCCAAGGC
>CALWLF010000104.1 GCA_944381455.1 uncultured Clostridia bacterium
CCCGACGACATCCGGGTGGATACCTACCGGGCCAGCGGCGCCGGCGGCCAGCACGTCAATAAAACCTCATCGGCCATCCGTATCACCCATTTCCCAACGGGCATTGTGGTGCAGTGCCAAAACGAAAGAAGCCAGCACAGCAACAAAGACCGGGCTATGAAAATGCTCAAAAGCAAGCTTTTCGAGCGGCGCATGGAAGAACAGATGCAAAAACTGGCAGAAATCCGCGGCGATGTGAAAGAAATTGGCTGGGGCAGCCAGATCCGCTCCTATGTCTTTATGCCATACACCATGGCCAAAGACCACCGGACCGGGGAAGAAACGGGCAACATCAATGCGGTGATGGACGGCAACATCGATCCGTTTATCAACGCTTATTTGGCATGGATTCACAGCTGAGAAAAAGGTGGAATGAATCATGAAACAGCTTTCCATCACAGAGGAAACAGGCGGCCAGCGGCTGGACAAGTTTTTGTTCAAGTATTTCAATACGGCCCCCAAGTCCTTTGTTTATAAAATGCTGCGAAAAAAACGCATCAAATATAACGGCAAAAAAGCCGAAGGCAGTGAGCTATTGCAAAGCGGTGATACGCTACAGCTGTATCTTTCCGAAGAAACCATGGACAGTTTCATGGAAGAAAAACAGCTGGCAAAAGCCAAACGCCATTTTGGCATTTTGTATGAAGATGACAAGCTTTTGGTGACGGTGAAGCCGGCAGGGCTGTTGAGCCACCCGGAATCACCGGCCGACCGGGATACGCTCATCGACCAGATTTTATATTATCTGCAAGAAACAGGCCAGTATCAGCCTACCAAAGAAAGCACATTCACCCCGGCTATCTGTAACCGCCTGGACCGCAACACCGGCGGCATTGTGCTGGCGGGAAAAACATTGCAGGCGGTGCAGGAAATCAACGCCGCCTTGGCCAATAAAACGGTGGACAAGTTTTATGTCACCATGGTCAAAGGCCAGTTTTTGGAAGAAAAAGAGCTGTTTGGCTATCATATCAAAGACGAAAAGGAAAACCAGGTGCGGGTGCTCAAAACGCCGGCGCCGGGGGCAAAAAAAATCATCACCAAAGTCAAGCCTTTGGCCCACAACGAAAAGTTTTCCTTGCTGCAAATTCAGCTGATCACCGGCAAAAGCCATCAAATCCGAGCCCATTTGAAATCCATGGGATATCCTGTGGTGGGAGACCGGAAATACGGCGATGGCCGGGTGAACCGTTATGTCAAAGAGCATTACGGCTTAAACAACCAATTCCTCTTTGCCTACCAGCTGGTCTGGCGTCAAGGGGATGGCGTTTTGGGATATTTGAAAGACAGGCGCTGGACGGCACCTTTGCCGGAACAGCTGGAAGGAATGATTGGTGACTATTTTGGCACCAATGGTTTGTTAAGGGAGGCGAAGGAATCATGAAGGCGATCATTTTGGCAGCTGGCTATGCAACCAGGCTTTATCCGCTGACGCTGCATACGCCAAAAGCCCTGCTGCCCATCCATCAAAAGCCCATCATCAATTACATTGTGGAGCAGATGGATACCATTGCAGCGCTGGACGCCATTTATGTGGTGAGCAACCATAAGTTTTATGACCAATTTGTGGCTTGGGCCAAGGAGGTTTCCTGTCAAAAGCCCATCACGGTGCTGGATGACGGCACCACCAGTGAGGAAACGAGACGGGGGGCCATTGGCGATATTTTGTTTACCATTGAAGAAATGGGGCTGGACGACGAGCTGATGGTGGTGGCAGGAGACAATTTGTTCACCTTTTCGTTGAAAGCATATGTGGACTTTTTCCACCAAACGGGCAGAGACTGCGTCTGCGTCAAACCCATTGCAGACTATGAAGCGCTCAAAAGCTTTGGAGTGGCCCAGCTGGACGAGTCGGGAAAACTGATCGGGCTGGAAGAAAAACCGGCAGAGCCCAAAAGCAATCTGGCCGTGTTTGCCACTTATATGTACCGGCAGGATACCTTGCCGCTGTTTCATCAATATATTGCCGAAGGCAATAAACCGGACGCACCGGGCTATTTTGTGGAATGGCTGTACCGCCATAAAGACGTCTATGCCTTCACCTTTGAGGAAGAATGCTATGACATCGGCACAGAAAAGAGCCTCAGAGAAGTGTCAGCCCTCTTTGAAGAAAGAGAAAATCAGAAAAAATAACCAAAAAAAACCGCCTCTGCCAGACAAATCGGCCAAAAGGCGGTTTTTTGTATTTGAGAAAAAACATAGAATTTGTAATTTTTTTGAAATTGCTATTGAAATGAGAAAGACAGTATGTTATACTTGTATCCATGTTATGGTCAAATGATTTTCTAGGAAGGATATTTGACTGTGGCTCTCTGGAGAGCTCCGCAAAAAGAGGCGGACGCCGAAGGTGTAATGCGGCAAAACAATCAGGGGTTTTTGCTGCAGATCTCTCAGGCAAAAGGACAGAGTGTTGCTTTGTCTTTTCTCCGGAAAGCCGCAAAAAAGCGGCTTTTATTTTTTTCCTGGCGCAAAGACGTCAAATTAAAATTTTGGGAGGAAGGAATTGTTATGTTGGCATCATTGAATTCATTTTTAACGACCGTAGACGACCTGGTTTGGGGGCTGCCCCTGATCATCCTGATCCTGGCCGTTGGGTTACTGTTGACAGCAAGGCTGCAGTTATTGCAGGTAAGACACTTAGGCAGAGCGCTGAAGTACATGGTGAAAAACGAAGAAGACGGCATTGGGGAAGTCAGCAGCTTTGGCGCCCTTTGTACGGCGCTTTCTGCAACCATCGGAACAGGCAACATTGTTGGTGTGGCAACGGCCGTATGCGCCGGCGGCCCAGGGGCCTTGTTTTGGATGATTGTGGCAGCCTTTTTTGGCATGGCCACCAAATATGCCGAAGGTGTTTTGGCCATCAAATATCGTGTGGTGGATAAAGACAACCACGCTTTGGGCGGACCGTTCTATTATATTGAACGAGGCATGGGCAAACAGTGGAGCTGGCTTGCAAAGATTTTTGCCGTGTTTGGCCTTTGCGTTGGGCTGATGGGCATTGGTACTTTTACTCAGGTGAACGGCATCTCTTCTGCGGTGCAAAACTTCTTTGATCCCAATCAGGCCATGGCAATTACGCTGTTTGGACGGACCTATTCTTGGGCTGTGGTGATTGCCGGACTTTTGGTTACTGTTTGCACAGCGCTGGTGGTCATTGGCGGCATCAAACGAATTGCCAGTGTTTCCCAGGTGGTTGTGCCGTTTATGGCAGTGCTGTATATTGTGACTTGTTTGCTGCTGTTGGTTTGCAACTTAAGCGCTATTCCTTCAGCTGTGGTAACCATTGTCAAAGGCGCATTCAACCCGGCGGCTGTAACCGGCGGGGCCGTGGGCGCCATGACCGTTGCCATGCAAAAAGGGATTGCCCGCGGTATTTTCTCCAATGAATCTGGCCTTGGTTCTGCCCCCATTGCAGCGGCAGCAGCCCAGAC
>CALWLF010000105.1 GCA_944381455.1 uncultured Clostridia bacterium
TATCTCACAATAAAGCGGTCAAATGGAATGAGTTTTGAAATATCTTTTAAAGTCTTTCAAACTTGTTGAACTTTACTTTTCTCGATTGACTCTATTTCGTTTCTTTATTCAGTTTTCAAGGTACAGGGTGTTGCTTTGTTCTTTTTTTCTCGGTCACTCATGACCGCTTGACTATACTACCATAGCCCCAATCAAATGTCAACACTTTTTTCAATTTTTTTCTAAAATTTTTTCGGCCGAACCATCAGCCAAAAATCTGTAGTACAATCCCCAAAAGCAAGTTATGCTCATAAAAGAAAAGTGCCACCTTCGATTGCGCCAGCGCCGCAAAAACAGGCTGCATTGACGGGGTTGCATAAAAGAACACCAAAAAGACGCCCAGCAGCCAGACAATCAAAATGCCTTTGACAAGCCCCGCTGCAAATCCTGCCGTATGATTCAAAAAATGCAGCACCGGAAGCTTGGCCACCAAATCCAGCGTCCGCAAAAACACTTGCAGCCCCACAGCCACCACCAAAAACACCAGTGCCATACTCAGCACATTGATGCAGACCTGGGCCACATAACCGGCCACATAATCCGTCAGCGTATCCACGCCCAAAAGCTGATATACCACAGGGTTATTGTTGGCCACAAGAGAATCCTTCAAAAAACCGGGCAAATTTAAAGCAGAAAGCGCCGCTGTATCCTGTGCACTGCTTTCCAATATGCCTCCCAGGTCCAGACAGCCGGCAACGCCTGCTTTAAACTGGGAATAAAGCCCCGTATGATATAACATCTTGCTGAACATGGGATAGCCAAACTTGGAGGCCAGCAGCCCTCCCAACAGCGGCACAAACCCCAGGCAGGTTTTTACCAGCCCCCGGGCCCGGCCAGAAAGGGCGCAGACCAATAAAATGGCCAGCACCCCTACATCTAAATAATTGTGCATTCTATTTCACCGTCGCTTTTACTGAAATTCTTGAAACTGTGCTGTGGTGCTTGTGACCAGCAGGCCACGGTTTTTAGACACCAGCAGAAGATCCTGCACATCGCCGGAAGCCCGATATTGCCAGGCTGCCTTGCCGTTATGCGGCGATACGGCCCAAAAATCGTGGCCACAGCCAACCACGGTCCCTTGAGCACTGCAGTTCAAATAAGTCACCGTTTCTCCTGTTTCAAACGCAGCCGTTTGCTGTCCCGTTTGAGAATAAAACACCACCGTTCCTTCTGCCATGCCTTCTGATTGGGGATAGGCATCCCCCAAAGCCACGGCAAAATAATCTCCATAACAATCCACCGCTGTTATTTTATTGCCCAGTTCCACAGACCAGGTCCTGGTGCCATCCGGTGATACTGCAAACAATTTGCGATCACTGATTGAAACAAACTGGCCATTTGCGCTGCACCAAAGCACCGGTGAAACAACGCCTTGTTCTATGACGCTGGCAAAATATTCTCCCGTTTCCGTGTTTTCCGTATCGGCACGGGTGGTGTAAAAAAGCAGTATTTTCGTGCTCATTTCCACTGCCGTCGTATCCAGATAGCTGACAGCCAAAATCTTTTCATCGGCAGACAGGCTCAATGCCAATGGATAGACGCCTTTGTCTTCTTCAAACCGTTCCATCATCAATTCTCCGGCTCGGCTGAATACCTGAATTTTAAAACTGGATCCATTTTTCAATATCAGCGCCAGAGCTCCGTTTTCATTTAAACAATACTGCAAAATCTGGCCATCAGCCTGAACGGCATACACCTGTCCGCCGGCATCATATACCATGGCATTTCTGCCCTGCAGCTCGCAAACAGCAACATAATTGCCTGCCTGCGTTGTAGAAGGCGTTTGGATAGTAAAGGTCTGGTTCCAGATTTGATTGGAAATCCCTTCAAAATATTTCATGCCGTCTTTGGTACAATAGAAAAAATTCTCTCCTGAGACAGTATAAAACTTACTTTTGGCCGACGTTTCAAACTGCATCACCGTCTGTCCGTCTTCTTGCACCAGCAGCTGTTCTTGCTCCAAAGCGCCTTCTGTTTCTGCCTGTTGCCCAGCATCCGTTGATTCTGTCTGCTCTTTTGCTTCATTGGCAGATAGAAAATTCCAAATGGGAACACGATAAACATAGCCAATGCCAACGGCAACAGCCAATAACAGCAGCACCAGCAACGGCCAGTGGCGCTTTGGCTTTTTTGGCCCTTCCTCCTCCTCTGCGGCAATCACCGGCGGAAGATCGTATTCCAGAAAATCCTCCTGCTCGTCCATTGGACTCACCTCCTGCATTTATGCAGTCAGCATACATTCATAAAGCTGCAAATAGGCCTTGGCCGAATCGGTCCAGGCAAAGTTACAGCGCATTGCATTTCTGACAATTCGATTCCAGTTGTTTTTGTCATTCCAATAATAATGGAGCGCCTGACGGATGGCCCAAAGAAGGCCATCACCTGTATAGTGCTCAAAAACAAAGCCATTGCCGCCGCCTGTCTGCGGATCAAAATGGCAAACGGTGTCGCTGAGGCCGCCTGTTTTGCGCACCACCGGCACATTGCCATAGCGCAGGGCAAAAATCTGGCCCAGGCCGCAAGGCTCAAAGAGCGACGGCATCAAAAACAGGTCTCCCGCGGCATAAATCCGCTGGGCCAGCGTATCATCAAAGATGATATTGGCACTGACTTTATTCTTATAATTCCACTCCAGCCCTCTAAAATAGTCTTCATAGCGCCGCTCCCCGGTGCCCAGCACCACCAGCTGAATATCTTCATTCAAAAGCTGCGGCAGCGCCCAGCTGATCAAATCCAATCCCTTCTGGTCTGCCAGACGGCTGATGATTGTCAACATCGGGCAGTCGCTTTTGGGAAGTCCCAGCTGTTCTTGGAGCGCATATTTATTTTCCTTTTTCTTTTCCAGCGTTTCAGCAGAATAAGGATAAAACAGCCGTCCGTCCGAAGCCGGATCATTGACCAGATAATCAATGCCGTTTAAGATGCCGCAAAGATTGTCTTTTCTTTCCCGCAGCACCCCGTCAAGCCCATAGCCATACTGGAACGTCTGAATTTCTTCTGCATAGGTGGGGCTGACTGTGGTAATCTGGTCGGCATACACCAGCCCGGCTTTCATAAAGTTGACTTGTCCATAATATTCGCAGCGGTAAAAGGTGTCGAAGGGCAGGTCAAACAATTCCATGGTTTCCCTGGAAAAACGGCCCTGATACTGCAGGTTATGGATGGTATATGTGGTTTTGATTTTTTTATAATCCACAAACTTGGAAAACACTTCCTTTAACAACATGCAAACCGGCCCCGTCTGCCAGTCATTGCAGTGGATGATGTCAGGATAAAAATCCAAAAACCGCAGCATGTCCAGCACGGCTTTGCTAAAAAAGGCAAACCTCTCGTTGTCATCATTATATCCGTAATAGCCGTCCCGCCAAAAATAATAATCGTTTTCCAAAAAATAAACAGTTACGTTTCCCATTTTTTTCTCCAGCACCCCGGCCTTCTGATTGCGCCAGGATAACGAAACGGGAAAATCGCCCAAATAGCGAATGTCTGCAAAATGTTCTGTTTTAATTGTTTTGTACTTGGGCAACACTACTCTTACATCCGCGCCCAATTCGGCCAGGGCTTTCGGCAGAGAACCAATGACATCTCCCAGCCCGCCGCTTTTGGCAAATGGCGCCATTTCGCTGGCCACCATCAACACTTTCAGCGCTTTGTCCTTTTCCATATGCGTTTCCTCCCATATTTTGGCTCCAAGTATCCTATTCTACAATCATACTATGGATGCCGCTTCTTTTCAAGTCAAACCATGAAGCAGGCAAGGCAAAAGTTTGTTTTTCCGTAAAATCGTGATATAATAAGAAAAAATCTCGCATTTTGATAAAAATAATCACAAATACCATCATTTGATAAGGAGTGAAGTTCATGTCCCCATCTGTTTTGCGTAAAAGAGAGGAACAGCGCCCCGAAGATACTTGGCGTTTGGACCATCTGTATGCCTCTGACGAAGCCTGGCAGGCTGCTTTTTCGGCCACCCAAACGGCCCTTTCCTCCCTTTTCCAATGGAAAGGCACCGTCACCAAAAGCGCCCAAACCCTTTTGGCCTGTCTTTCCCAAAACGACGCCGTCGCCATGGAGCTGGATAAACTGTATGTCTATGCCAACATGAAAAGCCATGAAGACAGCGGCAACGCCTTCTACCAGTCCATGAGCAACCAGGCCCAGCTGCTTTTGGTGCAGTTTTTGGAAGAAACGGCTTATTTGACGCCGGAACTTTCCGCCTTGTCACCCGAAACCATTGCCCGCTTTGAAGCAGAAAAAGGCGCACTGAAAGTATATGCCCATTTTCTGGAAAATATAACTAGAAAAAAAGACCATGTGCTTTCCCTGGCCGAAGAAACCCTCTTGGCCCAGGCCGAAGACATGGCCACAGCCCCCGACGATATTTTCTCCATGATCAACAATGCCGACATCCGTTTCCCTCAGGTGAAAAACGAAGCGGGAGAATTGGTGACGCTGACCAAGGGCAACTATACGTCTTTTATGGAAAGCGACAACCGCCAAGTACGAAAAGACACCTTTGAAGCCCTCTATGACACCTATTTGAAACAGAAAAACACCATCGCCGCCACCTATTATGCCTCGGTAAAAAAGGACTTGTTCTTTGCCAAGGCCCGCCGGTACGATTCCGCCTTGGCCCAGGCCTTGGACGACGACAACATTCCTGTTTCGGTCTATGAAACACTCATCGACGCCGTCCATCAGTATTTGCCCTTGATGCACCGGTATGTGGCGCTGCGGAAAAAACTGCTGGGTGTGGAAGAACTGCATATGTACGACCTCTATGCGCCCCTGGTGAAAGAAGCCGACATTACCGTGGACTATGAAACGGCCAAAGAAACGGTGAAAAAAGCCCTAGCCCCCATGGGCAAAGACTATCAGGATGCTTTGCAGGAAGGCTTTGACGGCGGCTGGATTGATGTGTACGAAAACGAAGGCAAGCGAGGCGGCGCTTACAGCTGGGGCACTTACAGCGGCCACCCCTATGTGCTCTTAAACTATGCCGGAAATATCAACAGCATGTTCACCCTGGCCCACGAAATGGGCCACGCCCTCCACAGCTACTACACTTGGAAAAAACAGCCTTATATCTATGGCGGCCATAAGATTTTTGTGGCCGAAGTGGCCTCCACCTGCAACGAAGCGCTGTTGATGGAATATCTGCTCCAGCATACCGAGAACAAAAAGGCCAAGGCCTACCTCATCAACTATTTTCTGGAACAGTTCAAAGGCACCTTCTTCCGCCAGGCCATGTTTGCAGAATTTGAATACAAGGCCCATGCCATGGCTTCCCAGGGCCAGCCATTGACCTGTGAAAACTTGAGCGCCATGTATCGGGAGCTGAACCATCAGTATTTTGGCGATGGCGTGGTGCTGGATGACCGCATTGATTTTGAATGGGCCAGAATCCCCCATTTTTATAACGCCTACTACGTTTATCAGTATGCCACCGGCTATACGGCGGCCATTGCCCTCTCCAAAGCCATTTTGGAAGAAGGGGAGCCGGCCGTCCAACGGTATCTGGATTTCCTCTCCAAAGGCAACAGCGAATATTCCATCGACCTCTTAAAAGGCGCCGGTGTGGATATGACCAGCCGCAAACCCTTTGACGACGCCATGGCCGTCTTTGAAGGATTGCTGACCAAAATGGAAGCATTGGCCGAAAGCCTTTGATTTTTCCCAAAACAAAAAGAAGTTTCCCCTTCCAAACGGAGGAGGGAAACTTCTTTTTTGTACAACTGCCAACAAGGCAAGTTGTGCTTAATCTAAATAAGCTTTGAATACATCCACCATATCCAGTTTTTCCCATGGCAAATCCAAATCGTTTCTGCCGAAGTGGCCATAGGCTGCCGTTTGTTTGTAGATGGGGCGGCGCAGGTCAAAGCGGTTGATGATGCCCTTTGGTGTCAGGTCAAAGTTGGCCTGGATGATTTGTTCCAATTTTTTGTCGCTGACTTTGCCAGTGCCAAAAGTATCCACATAAATAGCCACCGGCTGAGCCACGCCAATGGCATAGGCCAGCTCAATTTCGCACTTGTCGGCAATGCCGCTGGCCACAATGTTTTTGGCCACATGGCGGGCTGCATAGCAGGCACTGCGGTCCACTTTCGTGGGGTCTTTGCCGGAGAAGGCGCCGCCGCCATGGCGTGCATAGCCGCCGTAAGTGTCTACGATGATTTTCCGTCCCGTCAAACCGGCGTCCCCCTGTGGTCCGCCGATGACAAACCGGCCGGTGGGGTTGATGAAGATTTTTGTTTCTTCATCCAGCAATTCGGCAGGGATCACCGCTTTGATGACATATTGAATCAAATCTTTGCGGATGGAATCCTGGTCCACATCGGGTGCGTGCTGGGTGGAGATGACAATGGTGTCCACCCGAACTGGCTTATCGTCTTCATATTCCACCGTCACCTGGCTTTTGCCGTCGGGACGCAGGTATGCCAGGGTACCGTTTTTTCTGACAGCAGAAAGCTGTCTGGTCAGTTTATGGGCCAGAGAAATGGGCATGGGCATATATTCCGGCGTTTCGTTGCAGGCAAAGCCAAACATCATGCCCTGATCACCGGCGCCGTCGTTATCCACGCCCATGGCAATGTCTGGCGACTGGCCTTTGAGGGAGGTAAGCACAGCGCAGCTGTCGGCGTCAAAGCCGTATTTTGCCCTGGTATAACCAATTTCCCGCACCGTATCCCGCACAATGGTTTCCACATCCACATAGCAGCTGGTGGTAATTTCCCCCATGACAAAAATCATGCCAGTGGTTGCCGTTGTTTCGCAGGCCACACGGGCGTTTTTGTCCTGAGATAAAATGTTGTCCAAAATTGCATCAGAAATTTGGTCACAAATTTTGTCGGGATGGCCTTCTGTCACCGATTCCGACGTAAAAAACCGTCTTGCCATTTGTTGTCCTCCTTTAAAAATATCCTGTTTACGCGTGTTTTTGCGGCAGGCAATAAAAAAAGCCCGTCAGGGCCGCAAGGTTCTTTCTGCTACTTATCTTCCGCCTAAAAAAGCGGGGGAATTGGCACCGCTGCAAAAAATGCCGGTTGCCGGGTGTCATAGGGCCCTGTCCCTCTACCACTCTGGATAAGTATGTTTCGGGATATATTCTATCAGTCTGATAAAAAAAAGTCAATACGTTTTTTTGAAAAGGAGCCTTCCTCCCCCGCAGCCAGCAAGGCACATCGCCCTATTTTGACCAACCCTAGCGGCCAGCAAAGCAACACCGCCCATTTTTGTCCACCCTATAGCGGCCAGCAAAGCAACACCGCCCATTTTTGTCCACCCTATAGCGACCAGCGAAGCGACGCCGCCGGATTTTTGGCCAAAACATAGCGGCCAGCGAAGCGACGCCGCCCAAGGGGTTTGGGGAACGTACGGTTCCCCAACTAAAATCCGCAGGCGGAATTTACTTCCGCCGAGGACCGTTTCAAAAGTTTCGTGGCCGCAGGCTTAGGAACTTTTGAAACCACCTCCGTCCCCTGGCCAAAAATCGCCGGATTTTTGGCCAAAAAAAATGCTGACTTTCGTCAGCATTTTTTCACACACTAAGCAGGTCTATAAGCCGGGTTCTGTCTTGGACGGTCATCTATCTTGGTACGCTGTCACCAGCGTCATCATGCGACCATGCTTTGGCGGGACGAGCAGCCCCTTAACACCATTTTCGGTCTTGCTTCGGGTGGGGTTTACAGAGCCTTTGCTGTTACCAGCAAAGCGGTGAGCTCTTACCTCACCTTTCCATCCTTACCCGGTCTGCGCCGGGCGGTTTATTTCTGTTGCACTTTCCTTAAAGTCGCCTTCACCAGTCGTTAGCTGGCACCCTTGCTCTGTGAAGCCCGGACTTTCCTCCCTTGCGGGCGACCGTCTGGCCTACTTAGCCTATCCAGTATAGCAGAAGCCCCTCTTTTTTGTCAAGGTTTCGTCTGGTGTGCCTTCCACATCTGCACACAGTATCCCACCCAAAACACGGCGCAAATGGCCAAAAGCACCGCCCGGTTATCTCCTTTTTGGTAAAAAAAGACAGTCCCTACAATGCAAAGCACCGTCACCAACAGCCCGAAAATAAAATATCCAATGGACTTTGGTTTTTGCTCTTCTTGTTCTTGTTTCTTTTCTTCCATAATCTTCCTCTTTCTCACACTTTCAGCACGCTGCCGCCCACAAATTCTTTCAAAATAGAGTTTTTGGGCACCACATCACAGTTGACGGCCAAGAAATAGTCGAGAAATTTAATGATCCGTTTGGCCGTAGCATACTCTTCCTGATTGGACTTAATTTGATAAAGCAGCGGTTCGATATAGTTTTTTAATACACTCAATTCATAAATCGTCGCCGAGTTAAACATCACATCGGCATTTTCCTGGTACGGGAAAATATTCCGCTCTTCGCCCCGCTTTACACTGGGCCAGGTGGCGATGGTTTTGGCGGCGGAATTGCCGCGGAACTGATAGTCGCGCACAATACGGCGGATGAGACGGCTATCGGAAGTAGAAATGCGGTTATGGTCATCCACGTTCAGCTGTGTCATGGCGCTGATAAAAATCCGGTATTTGTTTTCCGCTGGAATATGGCTGGTCAGCCGTTCATTGAGCCCATGAATCCCCTCAATGACCAGAATATCCTCCTCTTTGAGCTGTAAATAGCGGCCTTTGTATTCCCTTTGCCCCAGTACAAAGTTATAGCTGGGCATAGAAACCCGTTTGCCTGCAATCAAATCGTTCAAATCCCGGTTGAATGTTTCCAGATCCAGGGCGTCAATGCTTTCAAAGTCCGGCTTGCCTTCCGCATCCAAAGGCGTATTGGAACGATTGACAAAATAATCGTCCAGGCCGATGGTATGAGGAATCATGCCGTTGACCCGCAGCTGGATGGAAAGGCGCTGGGCAAAGGAGGTTTTGCCAGAAGAAGAAGGCCCGGCAATGAGCACCATTTTCAGCTTGCCTTGCTTGCTTTTACTGCAAATGGTATCGGCAATCTGGGCAATCTTTTTTTCGTGGAGCGCTTCGTTAATCAAAACCAGATCGCCAAAGGTGCCGTTGACCACGGTGTCGTTTAGGTCCGCCACATTGTCCACGCCCATCAGACGGCTCCAGTCCAGCTGTTCCATGAACACCTGGCTGATTTTGTTCCGGTTGTGGTAATCCAAAAACTGCCCGGGGTTATTTTTATCAGGAAAAATTAACAGAAACCCCCGCTCGTAGAGCGCCAAGTCGAACTCCTTTAAATAGCCTGTACGAGGCAGCATATAGCCGTAAAAATAGTCGTAAAACCCGTCCAAGCAGTACATATTGATATTAGATGCTTTGCGGTAGGCAAACAGTCTGGCCTTCGTTTCCATCCCCTGGCTGCGGGCAATTTCGATGGCCCGGTCAATATCCAGCGTTTCCTTTTGAATGGGTAAGTCTGCCTCCACCAGCTCTTTCATCCGTTTTTTTAAATCTGCCAGCATCTCCTCTGTCACCGGCAGACCGGCCTTATGCAGCTCACAGTAAAAATTGCTGTTGATGGAGTGTTCAATGACCACCGGCACAGCGCCCCACAAATCCCGGGCTGCTTTCAGCATCAGCATGGACAAGCTGCGGCTATAAACCCGGTGCCCGTCGGGGTGGGCATAGGTGAGAAAGCGGACATGACTGCCCTCTGGCACCACCGTTGCCAGCTCCTGCAAATCATGGTCCACAATGGCCAGCATGGCCATGGCGCCATCTGCTTTTTTGCTGCGCCAAAAAAGTTCCTCGTAGGTTTCCTGCTGCGGCACCACATAAGGCACATCTTCCACCCAAACTTGTTTTTCCCTCATCGGCTGACCTCCTCTTTGCTGTCTTTTATCCCAACACATCAAACACCTGGCCGTTCGCCTGGGAAATAACGGCAGGCACCCCTTGTTTTTCCAAATAAGCTGCTATCACCGGCACAATCAGCACTTCGCTGGCATAGTGAGTTACGTCAATTAAGCAGATGCCTGCATCCAGCGCTTTTTGGCTTTCGTGAAACCGGATATCGCCGCTCAAATACACATCGGCCCCTTGATGGACTGCATCCATCAAAAAATCCATGCCGCTGCCGGTGCAAAGAGCCACCCGGCGCACCGGCCGGTGCCTGTCTCCCACGATGTTGATGTGAGAAAGCCCCAGTTTTTTCCGCAGTCCATCGGCAAAATCGGCAAGAGACATTTCTGTTTCCAGCTCTCCAATGCGGCCCAAACCGTTTTCTTTCCCGTTTTGCTCACAAGAAGGGGAAAGCACCTCCACTTGAGAAAGTCCGGCCACTTGAGCCAGCACATCATTGGTGCCTCCAAAGGCAATATCCAAATTGGTGTGCATGGCATAATGCTGGATGCCGGCTTTGGCCATGCGGAGGATCCGCCGGCCGTTGGGGGTGGCTGTGGTGATTTGTTTCATGGCTGAAAACAGCATAGGGTGATGGGTGACAATCCAGTTGGCTCCCACCCGCTCTGCTTCATCCAAAACGGCATCCGTTACATCCAGCGCCACCAGCACTTTTTTCACTTCCGCTTCGCCATCGCCCACCAAAAGCCCAGGGTTGTCCCAGCTTTCTGCCAGCGTCACCGGCGCCCATTGTTCCAGATATTCCATCAATGCCTTACCATTCATAAAGTCCAAGCACCTCCGCAATTTCTTTCCTTTCTTTTTCCAGCGCCGCCTGCCGCTCTTTGGCTGCCCGGCTTACGCCTTGCTGCAAGCAGGTTTCCACTTTCTTGATTTGTTCCAGCCGCCAAAGCAGATACTGCCGCAGCACCGGGTGACGGCATTGCATCAAACAACGGCCATACCCATAGTCCAAAGCTCCATAGGCCGCATCCTGGCCTCTTCTGGCGTCAAGGATGGTGTAAAATTTACCCTCTTCCCACACCATTTCCTCTCTTGCAATGAAAAATCCCAGCCGGTGCAAAGCCCGGCGCACCTGATCAATATCCAGCTGTGGCTGAAGCACCAGCTGCTCGGTTTCTTCCAGCACATCTTCTGCCGCTTCCAGCAGATCAATCATCAGCATGCCGCCCATGCCTGCCATCACCACCGTTTTGGCCTCTCCCGGCTTCAAAGGCGCAAAACCGCTGCCCAAGCGGGTTTCAATGACAGCCGAAAGGCCCTCTTGGGCAATGTTTTCTTTCGCTTTTTGCAGCGGACCTGTTTTCACGTCACAGGCAATGCCGTGACAAATGCGCCCTGCTTTGGCCAAATAGATGGGGACATAACCATGGTCTGTGCCAATATCTGCCAGCGTGTCTTTTTCCACAAAATGAGAAACGGCCGTCAGCCGCTGGGATAATTCCATAACAAAACTCCTCTCTTCCAACGATTGTAACACAGCCATGCCCGTTCTGACAACCTCCCCTTTCAGCCAAAAAAACCCCTGCTTTTTTCAAAACAGGGGCTTTTTTTTATTCCAAATAATCTTTCAGCTTTTTGCTTCTGGAAGGATGGCGCAGTTTCCGCAATGCTTTGGCTTCGATTTGACGAATCCGCTCTCTGGTGACGTTAAACTCTTTGCCCACCTCTTCCAATGTTCTGGCCCGGCCGTCATCTAAGCCAAAGCGCAGCCGCAGCACTTTTTCTTCCCGGTCCGTTAAGGTGTCCAGCACATCAATAAGCTGTTCTTTTAACAGCGTAAAGGCGGCCGCTTCCGCCGGGGCCGGAATGTCGTCATCGGGAATAAAGTCGCCCAGGTGGCTGTCTTCTTCTTCGCCAATGGGTGTTTCCAAGGATACTGGTTCCTGAGCAATTTTCATAATCTCCCGCACTTTATCCACCGGCATGGCCATTTCCACTGCCAGCTCTTCGGCAGTTGGTTCCCGGCCCAGTTCCTGGATCAACTGACGGGAAATACGGATCAGTTTGTTGATGGTTTCCACCATGTGCACCGGGATACGGATGGTTCTGGCCTGATCAGCAATGGCGCGGGTGATGGCCTGGCGGATCCACCAGGTGGCATAGGTGCTGAATTTATAGCCTTTGCTGTAATCAAATTTTTCTACGGCTTTGATGAGCCCCAGGTTACCTTCTTGGATCAAGTCCAAAAACAGCATTCCGCGGCCCACATACCGCTTGGCAATGGAAACCACCAGACGAAGGTTGGCCTCGGCCAGTTTTTTCTTGGCTTCTTCGTCGCCTTCTTCCATGCGTCTGGCCAGTTCAATTTCTTCATCGGCACTGAGCAGAGGCACTTTCCCAATTTCTTTTAAATACATCCGCACCGGGTCGTCGATGTTGATGCCTTCTGGCAAGGACAGATCCAGGTCTTTTTCCACCTCTTCGTCCATTTCCATCACACCCAGCACGTCAATGCCCTGGCTTTCGAAATATTCGTAAATTTTATCTATCTGGTCGGGATCCAACTCAATGTCGCCCAGATAGCTGATGATTTCCTTGTATTCCAGCACGCCTTTTTTCTTTTTGCCGATGGCAACCAATTCTTTCAAACGTGTAAGAAGCATATTTTCTTCTGGGGATTTCAATTTGATCCTTCCTTTCTGTTTCTGAAAACGTTACGATAAGGTCAGCCAAAACTGCTCCAGCCGTTTTTTTTCTAAAATCAGCCGCTGCAGCTCCTCCACACTTGCGGCAGAGGAAGCCAAAACATCCAGCCTGGTTCGTTTCACCAGCTGAAGTGCTTCGTTTACGGCTTTTTCCAATGCCTTATTGTCTGAATACTCCACCGGCTTTGCAAAAACTGCCGCCGCTTTTTCCTGCCTTTCTGGCGTTTCAAAAAGACTCACCAGCTGGGCCGGATAGAGTTTTTGGCCAGTATCGGCCGCTTCATAGAGGGCCTTGGCCATTTGTTGATACACTTCTTCCAAATACTCTGTTTCTGGCAGCACTTCTTGCAGGCGGGAGCACAGATGGGGGTAGTTGAGCGCCGCCGTCAGCAGCACGCTTTGGGCTTCTTGCACACCCTTTGCTTCCTTTCTTGCCTCCACCTGGGTTTTGCCTTGATAAAGCCGCAGCCGTTTTTTCTCCGCTTCTTTTTCAAAGGCCGTCTGATCCTCCCGGGCAATTTTTGCAATTTCGGCTTGGATGGCCGCTGCATCAATGCCTGTTTTGGCAGCAATGTCTTTCGTATAGCCGTCCCGCTCGATGGCGGAAGGAAGCTTGGCCAAAAGTGCCGCTGCCTCTTTGGTAAAGGCCACCTTGTGCTCCAGATTTTCTAAGTTATATTTTTTACGGATGCAGTCAATCTCAAAAGCCAGATATCCTTTGGCGTCCACCAAAAGCCGGCCAAAGGCGGCCGTGCCGTGCTCTTTGATAAACTGGTCCGGATCTTTTCCCATGGGCACCTGCAATACCTTCACTTGAAAGCCGCTGCCCACCAAAATGGGGATGGCCCGCAGGGCCGCTTTTTCCCCGGCTTCATCGCTGTCGAACAGCAAAATCACTTCTTTGGCAATTTTTTTCAATAAATTGGCATGGTCCTGGTGAAAAGCCGTGCCTAAAGAGGCCACCACAAAAGGAAACCCCGCTTGATAGATGGAAATGAGGTCCATATATCCTTCCACCAGCAGCACCGTGTCTTTTCTGGCCTTTTGGGCAAAATGGGCGCCATAGAGGTTTTTCTTTTTTTGAAAGAGCATGGTTTCGGGAGAGTTGAGGTATTTCGGTTCTCCCTTGTCCAAAATACGGCCGCCAAAGCCGATGATCCGCCCCTTGATGTCAAAAATGGGAAACATCAGCCGGCCGTAAAACCGGTCGTAAAGGCCATGGTCGTTTTCCATCACCAAGCCGCTTTCCACCATTTCCCGTTTGGTAAAGCCTTCTTTTTTCAAATGCTGCAACAGCGAAGACCGCCCTTTTGGCGCATAACCCAGGCCAAATTTCCGCTGGATGGGCAGCGACACCCGCCGCTCTTCCAGATATTTTCTGGCCGCCAAGCCTTCTTCCGACTGCAACACCTCATAATAAAACCTTCCCGCCACTTTGTGCATCAAATACAGCCGTTCTTTAAAGGCTTCTGCCTCCCGTTCTTCTTGCGTCTGCTCCATGGTTGGCAGGGCAATATTGGCCCGCTCGGCCAATATTTGCAGCGCCTCGGCAAATTCGCAATGCTCCATCTGCATCAAAAAAGAAAAGACGTTGCCAGCCGCGCCACAGCCAAAGCAGTAATACAGCTGTTTATCAGGGCTGACGGAAAAAGAAGGCGTATGCTCATGGTGAAAGGGGCACAGGCCAAAAAAGGAACTGCCCTTCTGCTTTAAAGGAAGATAGGAGGAAATGAGCTGCACGATATCTGTTTCGTTGCGCACCTGTTCGATGATGTCTGGCCGATACCGCATGAAAACTCCCTCCTTTCCAATCGCCTTTTTCTTTTTCTACAAAAAACAGAGAACTCCTTCTTTTTTTCGCAATTTCCATAAATTTTTCTTTGCAATTTAGTAAATATTCCATGATGACGGAATAAACAATTTGTGATATAAAGCCACGGCATACCGGTCTGTCATGCAGGCAATGAAATCGCAGACGGTCCGTTCCACCGTTTCTCCCTCTTCCATCAAACACAAAAACTCCTGCTGCATCTCCTCGGGGTGCTCCATAAAATAGGAAAATAAGTCCCGCAGCATCCGGTCCACCTTTCGGCCTTCCGTCACGGCCCGCTCGTCGGTATACACCTTTTGAAACATAAACTTCCGCAAATCGCCCATGGCCTGTTTCATCTCAGGGCTGTTTTGAATGCCTTTTTCGCCGCTGCTATGACTAATGGTGTCCCGAATCATAGAATTGATACGGGCAGAAGCCGTTCGGCCAATGACTTCCTGTAATTCCAGAGGAATTTCGTGTTCCTTCAAAACGCCGGCCCGGATGGCGTCGTCAATGTCGTGATTGATATAGGCAATTTTATCGGACAACTGCACCACGCACCCTTCTAAAGTGCTGGGGTGGCCTGCCGTGCGGTGGTTTAAAATGCCGTCTTTTACTTCCCAGGTCAAATTCAATCCCCGGCCGTTTTTTTCCAGCCGCTCCACCACCCGGATACTTTGGGCGCAGTGTTCAAAGCCGTCTTTGCAAAGGGCATCCAGCACATTTTCCCCCGCGTGTCCAAAGGGCGTATGGCCCAAATCGTGGCCCAGAGCGATGGCCTCGGTCAAATCCTCATTGAGCCGCAGCGCCCGGGAAATGGTCCTGGCAATTTGGCTTACTTCCAGTGTGTGGGTCAGCCTGGTGCGGTAATGGTCGCCTTCGGGAGAGATAAACACCTGGGTTTTGTGCTTCATCCGCCGGAAGGCTTTGCAGTGCAAAATCCGGTCTCGGTCCCGCTGAAATTCGGTGCGGATGTCGCAGGGCGTTTCCGGACGCAGGCGGCCTTTGCTCTGGCTGCTTTTGCTGGCATAATCATCCAGCCATTCCTCTTCCATTACTTCTTGTCGTTTTCTCAGCTCCATACGCATCCCCCCTTACCCGTCAAACCATTTTTCTTATTTTTTTACATTCTACACGTCTTTGCGAAATCCTTTTCGCCAATTCCACAAAAATTATTAAAAATAGGTAACATTTTTGCAAAACCGTGGACGAACGAGGGCTTTTTCGGTACAATAAAAAAGACAAAAGGAGGTGGGTGCAATGCCCGTAACGACAATTGAAATGGGAAATAAATGGAAAATTGAGACGGCCGTTACCGTCAAAAACATTGTGATGGATGTGGTGCGTGCATCCTTTGGCCTCAAGTCCACCGATCGCAACATCAAGGTAATTCGGTACGACCAGGACTTGTTTGAACTGAAGCCGCCCTATGAAATCTGCATCACCATCACCATGGTCACCGGATACGCCGCCCCGTTTAAGCAGGACCTGTATACCCAGCTGGTTTCTGCCATCAGCGATAAAACCCTCTTTAAAAAAGAGCATATTCTGATTTTACTAAATGAGCAGCCGCCGCAAAACTGGGGCATCAAAGGCGGTTATATGGCCGATGAAACGCTGCCCTAATGAATACAACAAAAAAGCCGTCCAAACCAAACAGGTTTGACGGCTTTCTTTCTTTGTTTTTTATTTTTCTTCCTGTGTCTGCTGATGATGTCCGCAGCAGCCTTCGTGGTGGGCATGATGCTGATGGCGTCCGCAGCAGCCTTCATGGTGTGGGTGAGGTTTGGCCTGCAACGCATCGGCTAAGCCGGAAAGCGGCACTGTCTGTTCTGGCTGAAACTGTGCTGTCGTGGTCTGATTGTCTTTGTCTTTGAATAAATCGCCCAATTCCTGCATAGAAAGTTCCTCCTTTACAAAAAAACAGTTCTTCTCTCCTTCTGTAGAGGCCGGCTGCTGCTTCCGGCCGTTTCTGCCTTGGTCCTATTCATATCCTTTTTTATGCTTGATGTGACGAAGCCCCTGGCAGAGCACCATCTCCACATGGCTGTCATCCAAGGCATAATAAACAGTTTTGCCTTCCTTGCGGTAAGAAACCAAACTGCTTTGCCGCAGCACCCGCAGCTGATGGCTGACGGCCGACTGGCTCATTTGCAGCTGTTCTGCCAAATCTGTCACGCAAAGCTCGCCATCTAATAACAGCAGCAGCAGCTTCACCCGGGTGGTATCGCCAAAGACTTTAAAAAAGTCGGCCACATCCCGCAAAAACCCTTCACCCAAGTTCAGCTCCTCCGCGCCCATCGTCTGCTCCATGCACTGGCAGCATGGCACTTGTTTTTCTTCTTCCATGGTTCACCTCATATACAGGAATCCCTATACATGAATACCTATTCATGTATTCAGCTTATCATACTTCCCTCACGCTGTCAATGGCGCAGCCAGAAAAAACCCATAGAGCAGCACCAAAATCCCCAGCACAATGCGGTAATAGCCAAACGCCTTAAAATCATGGCCTTTGATGTACTGCATCAAAAATTTGATGACGGCCACCGACACCAAAAAAGCCACCAGCATCCCCACTACCAACAGACCGCCTTCTGTGGCCGTAAACCCTTCTTCAAACTTGAAAAGCTTTAAAACACTGGCTCCAAACATCACAGGGATAGCCAAAAAGAACGTAAATTCTGCCGCCACCGTCCGGCTTACTCCCAGCATCAGCGCCCCCACAATGGTGGCCCCGGAACGGCTGGTGCCGGGAAAGACAGCAGCAATCAGCTGAAAGAGCCCGATGAGAAAGGCCGTCTGAAAAGATAACTGGCTCACTTTGGTCACCGTCGGGCGGGCCGATTTGTTTTTCGTCTCCACCACCAAAAATAAAATGCCAAACAAAATCAGCATGATGGCAACGGTGGTATAATTATAAAACAGTTCGTTGATTTTATCATCAAACAAAAGCCCCACCACGGCCGCCGGCACACAGGCCAGCACAATCTTACACCAAAGTAAAAACTTGGATGTGCTGATTTTCACTGTTCCGTCCTTGCGGAAAAAGGGCCAAAGCTTTCTCCAATACAGCAGCACCACAGCCAGTATGGCCCCCAGCTGCACAACCACCAAAAACAAGTTCCAAAAACCTTCCGAAACATCCATCTTCAAAAATTCTTCCAGCAAAATCATGTGTCCTGTGCTGCTGATGGGAAGCCATTCTGTGATGCCTTCCACAATGCCATAAATGGCCGCAAACAAATAGTCCATCCATTGTGCCTCCTTTTTTTCTTCTGCCTTTCATCATACCCCATCCCTGCCATTTCTTCAACAAAAAAAAGAAGATTGATTGCATTTTGTTCTTTCCTGTGCTACACTGAACAATAGAAAAAATTGCTGGGGGTGCTGTCTGCGTTTGAGGCAGGCTGGCTGAGAGAGTTTTCAACCCTTTTTCACCTGATGCGGATAATGCCGCCGAAGGGAAGCCGTCAAATGAAACAGACACCCCTCTTTTTCAAGAAAGAAGGGGTTTTTTTATGGCAAAAACGAAGAAACTAACGGCGGCGGCCATGCTGGTGGCCGTGGGGCTTTTGACCGGCACCCTCATTTATATTCCTGTGGGCGCTTCCAAATGCTTTCCGGTGCAGCATGCCATCAATGTCCTTTGCGCCGTCTTTTTGGGACCGGCCTATGGGGTGCTGACGGCCTTTTGCATTTCCCTGGGCCGTAATCTCTTGGGCACCGGCTCCATCATGGCCTTTCCCGGCAGCATGGTGGGGGCGCTGTTGGCCGGATTGCTCTATCAAAAAACAAAAAGCAAGCTCTCTGCTGCCGTGGGCGAAGTCATTGGCACAGGGATCCTAGGCGGTCTCATTTGCGTGCCCATGAGCAAGCTGTTTCTGGGCACAGAAGTGGGGGCACTCTTTTATGTGGTGCCGTTTCTCATCAGCAGCGTCGGCGGCGCCGTCATCGGCTATCTCATTTTAAAATCCACTGAAATTTTCCGTCTCAGCAAGCGACTGAACCAATAAAAAGGAGGCTTTTTCCATGAAACACGTTTTAACCATTGCCGGCAGCGACACCTGCGGCGGCGCCGGTATCCAGGCCGATTTAAAAACATTCAGCGCCCATGGCACCTATGGCATGAGCGTCATCACCGCCGTCACCGTACAAAACACCATGGGCGTCTTTGGCTGCCAGGATATGACGCCGGACATTGTCAAAGGCCAAATTGACGCCATTTTTGAGGACATCCAGGTGGATGCCGTCAAAATCGGCATGGTGAGCCAAACAGAAACCATCAACACCATTGCCGACTGCCTGGAAAAATACCAGCCCAAAAACCTGGTCATCGATCCTGTCATGATTTCTAAAAGCGGCTTTGACCTGCTCCAGCCTTCGGCCAAAGAAGCCCTCATCAAACGGCTGATTCCCCTGGCCACAGTGCTGACTCCCAACCTGCCGGAGGCCGAAGCCATCTGCGGCTTGGAAATGAAAAACCTTTCCGATATGGAACGGGGCGCCAAGGCCATCCACGACATGGGGGCCAAGTACGTCTTTGTCAAAGGCGGCCACCTCTCCGACGATGCCACCGATATCCTCTATGACGGCAGCACATTGCTGACCTTCCCCGGCAAACGCATTGATACGAAAAACACCCATGGCACCGGCTGTACCATTTCTTCCTCCATTGCCGCCAATTTGGCTTTGGGACACAGCGTGGAAGAAGCAGTGCGCCTGGCCAAAGAATACATCACCGGCGCCATTGCCCATTCCTTCTCTATCGGCCATGGCGTAGGTCCAACCAACCATTTTTATCGTCTGTATGAGAAAGCGGGCCTTTCCAATGACTGATTTTTCTGCCTTGCTGGAAACGGCCTGTAACCGTATCGCCGCACAAAAACCCATTGTCCATCAAATCACCAACTTTGTCACCATGACCGACTGCGCCAATGCCGTTTGTGCCCTGGGCGCTTCGCCGGTGATGGCCTATGCACCGGAAGAGGCGGCGGAAGTGACGGCCCTTGCCCAGGCCTTGGTGCTCAATTTGGGCACCCCCGATGCCTGCCGCTTTCAAACGGCCATCCGCTGCGGCCAGGCGGCCAATGAAAAGCAAATCCCCGTGGTGCTGGATCCGGTGGGTGTGGGCGGCACAGCCTTTCGCAAAGAAAATATGGCCCGGCTCCTCCAAGCCGTCCACCCCTCCATCATCAAAGGCAATGTGGCGGAAATGAAAACCTTGTCCGGTCTTACCCCCGGCCAAAACAGGCTCATTGATTCTGCCGATACGCTCACTGCACAAACGGAAGAAGCTCTGGTGGCCTTGGCTGCGGCACGCAGCACCGTTTTGGTGGTTTCCGGCCCCGTCAATTTTTTGACCGACGGCCAAAAACGGCTCCATATTCCCGGCGGCTCTGCCTTTTTCACCCGCTTTAGCGGCGCCGGGTGCATGACAGGGGCCTTGATGGGCGCCTTTGCAGCCGTTTGCCCGCCTTTGGAAGCGGCCTATTTGGCCCTTTGTGCCATGAACGCCTGCGGCGCCTGGGCCGAAACAAAAGCCTGCGGCGTCGGCTCCTTCAAACAATATCTGTATGACGGCCTTTCCCGTCTGCCAAAACTGGAGAAAGAAGGGATCATCCTTGGATCGTAACCAACTGAAATTATACCTGGTCACCGACACCCATGCCCTGCGGGGACGGGACTTTTTTGACGTGGTGGAGGCGGCGCTGATGGGCGGCGTCACCTTGGTGCAGCTGCGGGAAAAAACGCTGCCCACCGCCGATTTTCTAAAAAAAGCCAATGCCCTGCGCACCTTAACAGCGCGCTATGGCGTGCCGCTCATCATCAACGACCGGCTGGACATTGCCTTTGACAGTAAGGCTTGCGGGCTTCATGTGGGGCAAAAGGACATCTCCGCCAGCGACTCCCGCCGGATTTTGCGCAAAGACACAGGCAAAATCCTTGGCGTGACCGCCAACACCATCGCCCAGGCCCAGGCCGCCGAAGCCGCCGGGGCAGACTATATTGGCGCTGGAGCCATGTTTGCCACCCAAACCAAAGGCGATACCACTCATCTTTCCAAAGAAGCATTAAAAGCCATTGTGGATGCCGTGTCCATCCCTGTGGTGGCCATTGGCGGCATCAACGCCCAAAACGCCAAAGAGCTGACCGGCCTTGGCCTAGCCGGCCTTGCCATCTCCTCCGGCATCATGGGCGCAGAAAATGTTTATGAAACGGCCAAAGCTTTGGCCGCACTGAAGTTATAACAGTCCTCCAGCAAAAATACCCCCTGCCAGGGTTCCCCGGCAGGGGGTATTGTCGTTAATCGGCTGCTTTTGTTTCAAACTGCATCAGCATCACGGCCACCTGGGCCCGGGTGGCTGTGCCCTGGGGAACAAGGGTGCCATTGCCCATGCCCTGGATGATCCCTTCCTGAACGGCCCACTGGATGCTGTTTTTCGCCCAGGAGGCGCTCATCCAGCCGTCCCGGAATCCATTGAGATTGCCGCTGACATTGGTGGAATAGCCGCAGTAGGCAGCATAGCGGTACAGCACTGCCGCCATCTGCTCCCGGCTTAACGGATCGTTGGGGCCAAATGTGCCGTTTCCATAGCCTGCCATCAGCCCGGTCCGTTCTGCCCAATCCACAGCCTTGGCATACCACGCCTGCCTGGATACGTCGGTAAAGCCGGTGCTGCCATCTGCCCATGGCCGTTCTTCCCGGTTATAAAGCACTTGGGCAATCATGGCCCGGGTAAAGTAGGTGTTTGGCTCAAATTGATACCGGGCGGTGCCTTCCATCAAGCCGGCTTCGTAAACATAGCCAACGGCTTCGTAATACCAGTCTCTTTCTGCCACATCCTCAAATGGATTGTTCCACTGTGGTTCTTTCTCTTCTTTTGGCGCTTCTTCCTCCACCCGTTCAAAGGTTGCGGTGATATACACCTCTTTGTTTGGCATGGTGAGGGTTGCCTCATCGTCATCTTCCCAATCTAGTTTGATAAGATAGTCATCCTCGTCGGTGACCACCACTTTGTTCCATTGGTACCCTTTGGCCGGCGCCAGTGTCAGCGTCACTTCATCGCCTTTTCTGGCCCGGGTTGGCTCCACATAGACCGAGCCGCCTCGGCTCACCGATACATGGATGTCTTTTTTCGCTGGCTGGTACTGCGGGCTGCCGGTGTCATCGCTGCTTTTCTTTTTCCAAAGAGCCGTCAGTGTGGCATCGCCCTGGATGGTATAGTC
>CALWLF010000106.1 GCA_944381455.1 uncultured Clostridia bacterium
GAAATAGCACTTGACAGTTTTGTTGGTAAGTGCTATTTTATTATATAGAAATTAGCACTCGATGTCGGTGAGTGCTAACAAAGAAAGAAGGTGCGTTTGTGTCGCTGAGTGAACGAAAAATGAAAATTTTGCAGGCAATCATCAACGATTATATTGCCACAGCAGAACCGGTGGGCAGCCGAACCATTGCCAAAAAATATAACTTCGGTTTAAGCTCGGCCACCATTCGCAATGAGATGAGCGATTTGGAAGAGATGGGCTTTATCATCCAGCCCCATGCCTCGGCCGGGCGGATTCCCTCTGATTTGGGCTATCGGCTCTATGTGGATACGCTGATGCAAAAAGCAGAGCTGCAGGAGCAGGAGAAAAACTTCCTGCAAGGCGTTGTGGCCAACAACATGAATCAAATTGAATATCTGATGGATGAAACGGCCAGAATTCTTTCTTCCATGACCAGTTATACCACCATCATGTCGGACCCCATTGTCCATAGCCGCACCATCAAAAAGATTCGGTTTATGGCGCTGGAGAATAACGACGTGCTGGTGCTGGTGGGAACCGACGGCAACATGGTGAAAAACCATACCATGCATCTGGATGCCGTGCCCGATGATGGGGAGCTGTTTCGCCTTTCTTGCATCATCAATGATTACTTGTCCGGCCAGTCCATGGAGCATATCGATGAGCGGGCCGTCAACAGCCTGCGGGCAGCGCTTCCCGGCTGGGGACAGCTGATTAACGCTGTGCTGAAGGCAGTGGAAAAAACGACAGAAAGCTTAAGCCCCCAGTTCCATTTGACCGGGGCCAAGAATATGCTGGCCTTTCCCGAATTTAGCGATGTGGAAAAGGCGCAAAAACTCATCGAAACGCTGGAAGAAAAAGATGTCATGAAAAATTTGATGTCTGTGCCGCCAAAAGATGGCCATGACGTGCAAATTTATATCGGCAACGAGCTGGGGATTGATGAAATGAAAGATTGCAGCATCATCACCACCCACTATCAGCTTTCGGAACACGTCACCGGCACCATCGGCATTGTGGGGCCGACGCGGATGAACTATTCTCAGGTGATTGCTGTGTTAAACGGCATGGTCAAAAATATGGAAGACACCATTGCCCATTTGCAGCAAAAAAATCAGCCCCTGCGTCGGCAGCTGACCGATAGCAGCCGGAAGAAACCGACAGAACAAGATTCCTAGAAAAGAGGGAAAACCATGGAAAACAAAGAAACAAGCAGCGCAGCAGAAGAGCAGCTGGAAGAAACAGTAGAAGAAGTAGTAGAAGAAACAGTAGAAGAAACAGCACAAGCAACTGCTGAGGCAGTGGAAGGAGAAGTGGAAGAACCAGCAGCGCCTTCCATGGAAGAAAAGCTGGCCGAAGCGGAGGATAAATATAAACGCATTGCAGCAGAATATTATAACTATCGGGAACGGACCAGCCGGGAAAAGGCCAATATGTTCCACGATGGGGTGAGAGATACCATCGAAAAACTGCTGCCGGTCATCGATAACCTGGAACGGGCCGTGGCTGCCCAGCAGGACAAAGAAGATGCCTTTTATAAGGGTGTCGAGATGACACTGAAAAACTTCAAAGAAATTTTGACGGCCATGGGCGTGGAAGAAATTCCGGCTGTGGGGGAAAAGTTTGATCCTTCCCTCCATGCGGCTGTCAGCCACATTGAAGATGAAAACTTTGGCGAAAACGAAATCTCCATTGAAATGATGAAAGGATATAAATATAAAGATAAAGTCATCCGCCATAGTATGGTTCAGGTGGCCAACTGAGACAACATCGAAATGAACGAAACGTATTTTTGAAGCGTTGGATAAGATTAGGAGGAATTGATTATGGGTAAAATTATTGGTATCGACCTTGGTACAACAAACTCTTGTGTGGCAGTGATGGAAGGCGGCCAGCCAGTGGTTATTGTAAACTCTGACGGCGCCAGAACTACCCCTTCTGTGGTTGGCTTTGCAAAAAATGGCGAAAGACTGATTGGCGAACCTGCAAAACGCCAGGCCATCACCAACCCAGATAACACCATCAGCTCCATCAAAAGAGAAATGGGTACCGATTATAAAGTGTCCATCGAAGGCAAAAGCTACTCTCCACAGGAAATTTCTGCCATGATTTTGCAGAAATTAAAAGGCGATGCAGAAAACTATTTGGGTGAAAAAGTAACAGAAGCTGTCATCACTGTGCCAGCATACTTCACCGACGCCCAAAGACAGGCAACCAAAGACGCCGGTAAAATTGCCGGGCTGGATGTAAAACGTATCATCAACGAACCAACCTCTGCCGCTTTGGCCTATGGCTTGGATAATGAAAAAGAACAAAAAATCATGGTATATGACTTGGGCGGCGGTACCTTCGACGTTTCCATCATCGAAATTGGCGACGGCGTCATCGAAGTTTTGGCTACCAGCGGCAACAACCGTCTGGGCGGCGACGACTTTGATAAACGCATCATCAACTACTTGGTGCAGGAATTCAAGAAAGCCGAAGGCATGGATTTGAGCATGGATAAAATGGCAATGCAGCGACTGAAAGAAGCTGCCGAAAAAGCCAAAAAAGAACTTTCCACCGTAACCAGCACCAACATTAACCTGCCTTTCATCACCATGAACCAGGATGGTCCAAAACACTTGGATGTGACCTTAAGCCGTGCAAAATTTGACGAATTGACGGCAGACTTGGTAGATGCCACCATGGAACCTGTGCGCGTGGCATTGAGAGACGCTAAAATGGAAGCCAACGAACTGGATAAAATCCTGCTGGTAGGCGGCTCCACCCGTATCATTGCCGTACAGGAAGCCGTAAAGAAAATCACCGGCAAAGATCCATTTAAAGGCATTAACCCAGACGAATGTGTTGCCGTGGGCGCAGCCATCCAGGGCGGTAAGATGAGCGGCGAAAGCGGCGCCGGCGACATCATGCTGGTGGACGTTACGCCATTGAGCTTGAGCATTGAAACTTTGGGCGGTGTGGCTACCAAGATTGTAGAAAAGAACACAGCTATCCCAACCACCAAAAAACAGATTTTCTCCACTGCCGAAGACAACCAGACGGCCGTAGACATCCGTGTGGTACAGGGCGAACGTCCTTTGGCAAAAGACAATAAAGAACTGGGTATGTTCCGTCTGGACGGCATTGCACCGGCAAGACGCGGCGTGCCTCAAATTGAAGTAAGCTTTGATATCGACGCCAACGGCATTGTTCACGTGAGCGCAAAAGATATGGGCACTGGCAAAGAACAGACCATCACCATCACTGCCAGCACCAACTTGAGCGAAGAAGAAATCGACAAAGCCGTGCGGGAAGCAGAACAGTATGCAGAAGCCGATAAGAAACGGAAAGAAGCCATCGATGCCAAAAACCAGGCAGACTCCATCGTGTTCCAGACGGAAAAAACATTGAAAGACCTGGAAGGCAAAATTGATGACAGCGAAAAGAGCGCCATCGAAACCCAGCTGGCCAACTTGAAATCCCTGTCGGAAGGCATGAATGTGGAAACCATGACCGAAAGCGACGTGGCCAGCCTGAAATCTGCCACCGATGCTTTAACTCAGGAATTCTACAAAATTTCTGAAAAACTGTATCAGCAGCAGGCACAAAACGGCCAGGCACCAAACCAAGGCGCAGGTCCTGATGTGGTAGATGGTGACGGCAAAGAAATCTAATGGATGAACCCAGCAGGCGAGGGCTTTTGGTCACGACTCAAAAGGCCTCGCCTTGTGCTGATAACTGATAAGAAGGCGCTATGCCTTTTATTCCAAACGGTGGTGAAACAGAATTATGGCAAATAAAGATTTTTATGCAACCCTGGGCCTTGAAAAAGGCGCTTCCGAAAGTGAAATCAAAAAGGCATACCGCCAAATGGCAAAAAAATATCACCCTGACAACAATCCAGGTGATAAAACGGCCGAAGAAAAGATGAAAGAAGTCAACGAAGCCTATGAAGTGCTCAGCGATCCGGAAAAAAGAGCCAAATACGACCAGTTTGGTTCGGCAGCCTTTGAGCAAGGCGGCATGGGCGGCGGCGGATTTTATGGCGGCGGCATGGACTTTGACATGGGAGATATCTTCAATATGTTTGGCTTTGGCGGCGGCTCAGCCAGAAGAACGGGGCCGCAGAGAGGCTCTGACATTGGGGTATCCATCCAGATCACTTTTGAAGAGGCCATTTTTGGGACGAAAAAAGATATTTCTGTCAATGTTGTAGATAAATGCGACACCTGCGGCGGCACCGGAGCAAAACCGGGCACCCATGCAGAAACCTGCCGCCGTTGTAACGGCACCGGGCAAGAGCGGGTGGTGAAACAATCTATTTTTGGCTCCATGACCAGTGTCCAGACCTGCTCTGCCTGCGGCGGCACCGGCAAAACCATCAAAGATCCTTGCAACACCTGCCATGGCAAGGGCCGGGTGCGCAAGGCGAAAAAATTTGAGGTGAACATACCAAAGGGCATCGATAACGGACAGACCATTCGTCTGGCTGGAAAGGGAGAAGCTGGCACAAACGGCGGCCCTTACGGAGATTTGATGGTGACGGTGTATGTGCAGCCGGACCGGTACTTTGTGCGCAAAGGCATGGATTTGTATTGTGAAGTGCCCATTTCCTTTGTGCAGGCAGCCCTGGGCGATGAAATTACCATCCGCACCATTGACGGCGAGCAGAAATATACGGTAAAACCAGGCACCCAGCCCGATGCCACGGCCGTTTTGCGCGGTGTTGGCGTGCCAAGTTTGCGCAATCCAAACCAGAGGGGCAACCAGATTATTACATTCAAAGTGAAAATTCCAACGGAGCTGACCAGCCGGCAAAAAGAACTGCTGCGGGAATTTGATGGCCGCAGCGAAGGCAAAGACGGCGAGAAAAAAGGCTTCTGGGATAAAGTGAAAGAAAAACTGGAAGAATAAGAATTGAAAAGGCGTTTTCCGGCGTAAGCCGGCACGCCTTTTTGTGCCATTTGTTTGATTTTCTTGGAAAGGAGGAGGCCGGGTGGAAGTGTATGGCCAGTTTGCCTCGGTGTACGATTTATTCATGAACGAGGTGGATTATGATGCCTGGGCAGCCCAGGCAGAAGCATTATGGCAAAAGGCCGGTTTTGCGCCAAAAACCTTGTTGGAAATGGGCTGCGGCACGGGAAACATCACCATTCCCTTGGCAAAAAAAGGATTTGCAATGACAGGCGTGGACCTTTCCGAGGACATGCTGGCACAGGCGGAAAAAAAGGCGCAGCAAGCCGGCGTCTCGGTGGATTTTTATTGCCAGGATATGTGCCAGATGGATGTGCCGGTTGCAGCCGACGGGGTGTTGTGTCTTTGTGATGGTCTGAACTACTTGCTGGAGCCAGAAGATATGCAGGAAGCGTTTTTTGCGGCGGCAGAACATCTAAAAGATGGCGGTTTTTTTCTCTTTGATTTGAACACGGCCCAGAAATTTCGCCAAATGCTGGGAAACAAAACATACGCCCAGCTGGAGGATAGGGCCGCCTATATCTGGGAAAATGACTTTGACGAAGAAACCCAGATCAATACCTATGATGTGACGTTTTTTCTCGAAGAACCAAACGGCCTGTACCGCCGGGTGGAAGAAGTGCATCAAGAACGGGCCTATGACTTATGTGTGATTGAAATTATGCTGCAAAATGCGGGATTTCGGCTGCTGTCGGTGACGGACGGCCAGACGGAGGAACCAGGCAGCAACGAAAGCTTCCGCTGGACCATTTTGGCAGCAAAAAAAGATTGGGAGGACGAAGGCGATGAGTGACAGAATCATCCGTGCCACAGCGGCCCACGGCGCCATCCGTGCCTTTGTGGCAGAAAGCAAGGAAACAGTGGAAACGGCCAGAACGCTGCATCAGTTAAGCCCCATGGCGACGGCGGCCTTGGGACGGCTGTTGGTGGCAACGGCCATTTTGGGCTGTGATTTAAAAAATGAAACGGATTTGGTGACGCTGCAAATCAAAGGCGACGGCCCGTTAAAGGGGCTCATTGCCACCAGCGACAGCTATGCCAGAGTCAAAGGCTATGCCTTTTGCCCCGATGTGGCTTTAATGGAGCGGTATCCAGGGAAGATGGATATCGCAAAAGCCGTTGGCGCAGGCACACTGACACTGATCAAAGACATCGGCTTAAAGGAGCCCTATGCCGGGCAGATTCCCCTGATCAGCGGCGAAATTGCAGAAGATTTGACCTATTACTTTGCCAAAAGCGAGCAGACGCCATCGGCCGTTGGGCTGGGGGTTTTGGTGGATACAGATGAAAGCGTCCGCCAGGCTGGCGGCTTTTTGGTGCAGCTTATGCCCGATGCGCCGGAAGAAGTCATTGACCGGCTGGAACAAAACATTGCCCATCTGCCCTATGTGACCGATTTGATGGATATGGGAAAAACGGCAGAAGAAATTTTGGCAATGCTCCTGGACGGACTGGACATGGAAATCAATGATGTACTTCCCATGGGTTGGCACTGCAACTGCTCCAGGGACCGGGTGACCAAGGCGCTGATTAGCCTAGGAAAAGAAGAGATGAAACGGCTGATCGAAGAGGATGGAAAGGCAGAACTGAAATGCCATTTCTGCAATCAAACGTATTTCTTTTCCAAAGAAGAGCTGGAACAAATTTTGGCCCAGGCCCAGGCATAAGCTGGCAGATAGAAATCAAGGAAAGCAAAAAACCTCTGTGTTTTCCTCCAAGGAGGAGGACACAGAGGTTTTGCTGTTTTTTATCTTAAAATGCTTATTTTAAAATGCTTATCCTAAAATGGCTTTCAGGTCTTCTTCTGGTGTGGAAACGGGGCGCAGGCCAAACTGGTCTACCAACACCTGGAGCACACCAGGCGAAACAAAGGCCGGCAGAGTAGGGCCAAGGTAGATGTTTTTGATGCCCAGGTGCAGCAGCGTCAGCAAAATGCAGACGGCCTTTTGCTCGTACCAAGAGAGCACCAGGGTTAGGGGCAGGTCGTTGACGGTGCAGTCGAAGGCATCGGCCAAGGCCAGCGCCACCCGGATGGCACTATAGGCGTCGTTGCACTGTCCCATATCCATCAGCCGGGGCAGGCCGCCAATGGTGCCCAGGTCCAAGTCGTTAAAGCGGTATTTGCCGCAGGCCAAGGTCAAAATAACCGTGTCCGATGGAGTTTGTTTGACAAAATCGGTGTAATAGTTGCGTCCAGGGCGTGCGCCGTCACAGCCGCCCACCAAGAAGAAATGGCGGATGGCGCCGCTTTTGACTGCATCCACCACAGTACCGGCCACAGAAAGCACGGTGCCATGGCCAAAGCCGGTGGTGGTTTGGGTGCCGCCGTTGATGCCGCATCCTTTCTTGGCTTCGGGATAGCCGCCCAGTTCCAGGGCTTTTTCAATGACAGGTGTAAAGTCTTTTTTCTCGTCGATGTGAACCATTTCTGGGTAGGCAACGACGCCGGTGGTAAACACCCGGTCAGCGTAGCTTTCTTTCACCGGCATGAGACAGTTGGTGGTAAACAAAATGGCGCCTGGCAGATGGGCAAATTCCTTTTGCTGGTTTTGCCAAGCAGTGCCAAAGTTGCCCTTTAAATGAGAGTAGGCTTTCAGCTTTGGATAAGCGTGGGCCGGCAGCATTTCGCCATGGGTATAGATGGAAATGCCTTTGCCTTTGGTTTGGATGAGCAGCTGCTCCAGGTCGTGAAGGTCATGGCCGGTGACAACGATGAAGGGGCCAGGTTCCACAGTGAAGGAAACATCTGTAGGCTCTGGGGTGCCATAGGCGCCGGTGTTGGCTTCGTCCAGCAGCGCCATGCAGCGCAGGTTCACTTCCCCTGTTTTCATCACAAGAGAGAGCAGTTTTTCGGCCGGTACATCTTCTCCCAGGAAAAAGAGGGCTTCCAAGAAGAACTGGTCCACCTGGTCATCATGGCGCCCCAGCTGGGCTGCATGGGAAGCATAGGCAGCCATGCCGCGGATCCCAAAAAGAATCAAGGATTTCAAAGAACGGATATCTTCTGGCGCCTGCCAGATGGACTGCATATCAAAGGAAGCGCCGGCTGGGCAGGGAGTGGCGCAGCCGTCGCAGCCGTTGGCATAGACAGTCTTTTCTGCTTTCACTTCTGCAATCATTTGCTCCAGCACTTCGTTATGGAAATTGACGTTGGTGACGGTGGTAAACAGGGCGCGGACGATCAAATCAACGGTATGAGGCTTGGCTGTCTGACCGTTTGCGGCGTGGGCCAGGTCGATTAAGCTGGCAGTCAGCTGGTCCTGCAAGTCGGCAGTAACAGCCGTTTTGCCGCAGACGCCGGCGCTTTTGGTGCAGCCGGTGCAGCCGGCTGTCTGTTCACATTGAAAACAAAACATGATGATTCTCCTTTCGCTGACACTTGATTACATCAAAAAACAACCACAAGCAGCATTTTCATGGCCGTTTCGGCAAAAACGGCATGGGGTTTTTGGGCTGGCATCAAAATAGATTGGCCTTCAGAAAGGGGAAAGACGGTGCCGTCGATGGTGATACGGGCTGTCCCGGCAAGGATGGTTACCAAGGCATCGCCTTCAGAGCGGTGGGTGCTGATTTCTTCTTCCCCATCAAAGGAAAACAACGTAATGCTGAGAGCATCGTTTTGGGCCAGGGTTTTGCTGACCACTTGACCTTTTTGGACGGAAATTTCTTCTTTCAGCTGGAGGATGGTTTCTGGCTGGAGATGTTTTAACATAGAGAAAACTCCTTTCTGCTCTTGTGTGTTTTCCCATAGTATAGTATACTATTTCCCATAATTCTGTTGTTATTCCAACGAAAGGAGAAAAAATGGATATACCAGCTTTATGCCGCAACAGCCGGTTGTTTTTGGGAATTGCGCCGGAGGATGTATCTGCCATGCTGCAATGTCTTTCGGCCAAAGAAAAAGCATATAAAAAGGGCAGCTTTCTGTTTCATGCCGGGGAAGAGCAGGTGCTGATGGGTTTGCTGCTTTCCGGCCGGGTGCACATCATTCAAGAGGATTTTTGGGGCGGACGAACTATTTTGGCAGAAGTCGTTATGGGCCAAGTGTTTGGAGAAGCCTATGCCTGTGCGAAACAGCCGCTGGAGGTGAGCGTGGAGGCAGTGGAGGACTGTTCTGTGCTTTTTTTGGATGTGGGGAAGGTGCTTCATGTCTGTACCTCGGCCTGTGCATTTCATACGCGGCTGGTGCAAAATTTATTGACGCTTTTGGCAGAAAAAAACTTGCTGCTGACCAAAAAGGTGGAGCATATGGCAAAACGAACCACCAGGGAAAAACTCTTGTCATTTTTGTCATCCCAAGCCATGCGGGCAGAAAGCAGTGTTTTCACCATACCCTTTAACCGCCAGCAGTTGGCTGATTATTTGGCGGTGGAACGCAGTGCCATGTCGGCAGAGCTGAGCAAGTTGAGAAAGGATGGCTGGCTGGATTACCAAAAAAATACTTTTCGGCTGCTGAAATGGGAAAAAGAACCTCTTTTTTAAATCATTCCGTTTTCAAGTTTTTTACGGGGTAAAAATAAAAAAGTACCATCACAGCTGTTTTAAGCCAGGAGGGTACTTTTTATCCTTTCAATTTATAGTCGATGCTGTAGACGCTTTTATATTGTCTGGCAGATTGAAAACAATGACCAGTTTCTTTTACAGGTTACTTACATGGTTACAGTAGTATTTGAATGATTTTTAAAAAAGGCTTATGCCAATTTCCAATTCTGGCTCTCCTTCTGTAACCTTACCATGCGGGCGTAAAGACCGTTTTGTTCCAGCAGCGTTTTTGGTGCGCCTTCTTCTGCCACGGTCCCTTGTGAAAGGACCACGATTTTGTCAGCTCCGGCTATGGTGCGCATCCGGTGAGCAATCACCAGCACGGTTTTGTCTGCAATCAAGCGGGATAGGGCGGTTTGGATCAAGGTTTCATTTTCCACATCAAGAGATGCAGTGGCTTCATCCAAAAGGATAATCGGCGCGTTTTTCAGGAAAGCCCGGGCGATGGAAATCCGCTGCCGTTCTCCGCCGGAAAGCTCACAGCCATTTTCCCCAATGTTGGTATGCCAGCCCTCCGGCAGCTTTTCGGCAAATCCATCCACATTGGCAAGTTTTGCAGCGGCTAAAACCTGCTCATCAGTGGCTTGTTGGTTCCCGATTCGTATATTTTCCAGAATGGTATTGTCGAACAAGGTAACATCCTGAAATACGATAGAGAACAGGGAGAGCAGCGTCTCCGGATCGATTTTGGAAATGTCCATGCCGCCTATGGAGATTTTTCCCTGGCTTACATCCCAGAACCTTGCCGCCAAGCGCGATACTGTCGTTTTGCCGCCGCCGGAAGGCCCTACCAAGGCTGTGACTTCGCCTTGTTTTGCAGTAAAGGAAACATCTTTCAATATGGTTTCTCCTGTGTTATAAGCAAATCCTACATGGTCAAATGTAATATCATAGCCTTTGTTGGAAAGTTTGTTCTCTCCCTGCTGAATCGGATGATCGAGGATTTCATTCATACGAGCAATATTGGTACGGGTGCTGATGACAGCTGCTAAGTTTTGCAGTGCCCCTTGCAGCGGATCGTAAAGCCGTGAAACAACCAGCAGGAACATGAAGAAAGTTAGGACATCGAGGCTGCCGCCTATCAGCAGAACAGAACCTACCAATGCAACTGTGGCAATTCCCAGCTTTAATATGAGTGACGCGGATACCACAAAGGCCGCCAACCCAAATTCATTGAGAATGGAGCGCTGTTCCACGGCGCGGATTTTCTTTTCCAAGCCTTTCAGGTATTCCTGTTCAGCATTGTTGGATTTCAGGTCGCGTACAGTTTCAATACACTCCTGAATCCCGTCCGCGCAGGCTATCTTTACATCCATCGCTTTCTGATTGAGCCGTTCTTGTACCTTTGCAGAGAAGCCCACAATGGCAAAAGCTACCGGCAGTACCCACAGCGCCGCTAATGCCATGCGCCAGTCGAACACCAAAAGGCTGATGGAAATTAAAACGGTGGAGATGATAGAGCCTGCCAACTCGGGAATAAAGTGGGAAAAACTCTGCTCCAAAAAAGTGCAGTCAGCCATGATGGTGCTGGTGAGATCCGCCAAATCCTTTTTCCCAAAGAAAGACAGAGGGATCTTCCGCAGCCGTTCAGCCAGCGTAATCCGCCGAACGCCGCTTTCTGTGTAAGTAGCGAAGTAAGTGGCATTGTACTGTATGTAAGTAGTAAACAAGATTAAGCCAATGCACACCGCGCAGCCCACGATATAAAAAGCAATTTTTTCACTGGGAACGCCGCCATTCATTAAATCGCCAACTAAAAAATACAAGAGGCCCACTGGGAACATAAAGGAAAGGTTTTGAAGAACGCAGGCCAGACAGCCTTTCACCAAATCCTTGGCTCCTTGTTCGGAAAGGGCATATCTTTTTTGCAGCCATTTTATCATGTCATTGTACCTCCTTTGCAACCTTCCACTGTACGGAAGTTTGATAGTCTTGCCACATGCGGCTGAATACGCCGCCTTTTTCCAGCAGCTCCCGGCTTTTTCCGCTTTCTGTGATCTGTCCGTCCTCAATGACATAGATTTGGTCTACCCCAGCCACAGTAGAAAGCCGGTGAGCAATCATAATCACTGTTTTTCCTTCGGACAACTTAGAAAAAGCGGCCTGTACGCGGGATTCGTTATCCGGGTCAGCAAAGGCGGTAGCCTCGTCTAAAATTACAATAGGTGCATTTTTCAGCATTACGCGGGCGATAGCAATTCGCTGCTGCTCGCCCCCGGAAAGGTAAACACCCTTTGTTCCGATCACAGTGTCCGCGCCTCTCGGCAGCTTTTCCAGAATATCATCGCACTGGGCGTTGTGCAGAGCTGCCATGATTTCTTCACGGGTAGCATCCGGTTTGCCCATGCGCACATTTTCCAAAATTGAGGCTTTGATTAAGCGGCTGTTTTGGAATACAAAAGAAATGGTGTTCATAAGTTCCTCTTTGGCAATATTCTTCACATCAACGCCGCCAATCTTCACTTGCCCGTCCTGCGGGTCAAAAAACCGGCAAATTAAATTGGCAAGGGTGGTTTTGCCGCCGCCAGAAGGTCCCACAAAAGCTACTGTTTGCCCTGCGGGAATTGAAAGGGAAATATCCTTGATAACCTTGTTTTTTCCATCATAGCTGAAATGAACATGATTAAGCTGTACCGAAGCATCTTTGGTGTGCTCGCCCTTCTCCGGTTCTGCAAGAGGTTGTAGATTTAGTACACTGTCAATTCGCTGCAAAGCGTCATCCACAATCATAGCGTTTTCGCTCTGGAACATGATGCGTGTGAGGGTGACGGAGATAATGGGAGTAATGATAATATAGAACATGAGATCCAGCAAAAAATCTTTTGTAACGCCGCCTCCCGTAAAAATCAGCGCGCCGGCAATCAGTGCGGCGAACACACCATTGATGGCTGCTGTGTAGAACATCATAGGAGTGCGAAGCTCTTTAGTATAGGCAATTACCCACACCTTATATCTGTCAATGGAATCCTTGAACTTTTTGAAGGAAAAGATAGTCTGTCCGAAAGTTTTCACAACGGGAATCCCTCGTACATACTCCACTGCTTCATTGGACATGTCATCGAGGGCATTTTGGTATTCCTTCATTTTTTCCTGCATACGCTGTCCAGTCATCGTCATCATAATCAGGAAGCCCAACACAACCGGAACAAGGCTCAAAAGGCCCAGCCGCCAGTCAAACACCAGCAGCAAGACAAAAAGGCCGCAGGGGGTAGCAATAGCGTTGGCACGGTCGGGAAGCTGGTGGGCCAGATACGTTTCGGTGGCGGCGCTGGACTCATTGACGATTTTGCGCAGCCTGCCGCTGCCAAAACTTTCTGCAAACCCCAGCGGCAACTTGACAATATGTTCTATGGTCTGGATACGCAAGTTTGTGGCAATGCGAAATGCTCCTAAATGGGAGCACATAAGCCCGGCAATGTAGATCAGCATTGCGATCACTGCAAACAGCACCGCCATATAGCCGTTGTGGGTTAGATTTTGCGCACGGCTGAAATCTGGCGCAACTGCCAACACTTCCTGCATGACCTGCCAAATATAGTAGAAAGGCACTAACGCCAGGAAGGCGCTGATAGTGGAAAGTGTCCAGGAAGCATAGGTCAGGTATTTGTGGTTGCCTGCAATCTGTAGCAGGCGTGAAAGATTAGATTGTTTTTTCAAAAAAATCCCTCCGATTCTTTTTATTTGGGAGAAAGAGAACTCTGATGTGCTTTTTCTTATATCGACATAAGTTAGATGCAACTAACTATCGAGCGAAAATTATAGGGCTTTACTGCCCCATAATTTTCATCCATCCGGCCGTATAAAAAGCTTGCATTTCTTTTACATAGTTTTCGGCACTTTGAAGCGGCATTTCGTGAATGATCAGTTCAAAAAAGGTATGAAACATGCCGGTGATCAGAATATGTTCCAGTGTAGGATCAAGTTTTGGAGATGGTCGGCCAAGCCCCTGCAAGACTTCCTGATAGGCATGGGTTGCCGCTGTTTCAATTTCCACCATTTCATCAATGAGTCCAGCAAACTTTGTTCCTTCCGAACAGCAGAGGATAAGTTTACATTCCTCCAGATGTTCATAGGCATAGTGTAGCATCTCAAACATGCAGGCACCGGAAATTTCATTCATAACTTCTGGCTGCTGCTCAGGAGGAAGAACGGCAAATTTTTTTTGAGCTGTTTGAAAACAGCCGAGCAGGTACGCATGATGCTTGCCAACCAAAGCCTCAAACAGTTCCTCTTTGCTTTTATAATAACCGTAGAAGGCTCCTGTCGTCATTCCGACAGATTTGACAATATTCCTAAGAGAAGCATCTTTGTAACCTTTTTCCAAAAACTCTTTTTTTGCTGCCTGATGGATTCGGTTTAAGGTTGTCAAATTTTTCTTTGCTTTACATACCTCCTTATATAACGGTGTTATATATCACTGTTATATTTTAGCCTGCAAAATGGATTTTGTCAAGAGAAAGGTTCACTACAAAAGACAAAAGATTTTTGTGCAGGCAGATATTCAGTGCAATTCTTATTGCAGGGAAAAAGGGTTGGGCACATAGATGCTGTATAGCAACACCTTTCATTTCATTGCAAATTGATACCCAATGCCATCGATATTTTTCATAAAGTCCGGCATATCAAGAGTAAGCTTTAACTTTTTTTGCAAATAGTTTATATACAGAAACTCCTGGGAGGACACATTTTAAATTGATTTCCAAAATATTTTGGACTTTTTTTAGAACCGAAATATGGTTTGGCGCAGTAAAACGGTCCTGTTTTTGTAACTGCAACAAGGAATGTTCTCTCCCAATTTGGCAGATCTGTTTTATGGAGTCTTGTTTTTTGCATGTACTTGTGTTATCCTATGGTTAGTTATAACTAATCGATGTTTTTGGAAAGGAGTTTTTCCGGATGCTTTTACAATGGTCTTCCTCTGAAAAAGGCAGTACTCTTTTTAGGCTTCCAGCCTTTTGGATACCAGCAGCAGTTATGGGATTGCCTGCCCAAAGGAAAGGTGCAGAAACGATATTTTGAAAAAAAATGTGGGAACTGGTGTCGCTCTTCTGCGAGGGAGGCGGATGAATGTTTTTTGCAAGGTGGAACACACAGGGTGAAGAGGGGGTGCAGATAGCTGGCTGAACCAATAAAAGCCATTTTTTCGGTATTTTTAGAAAAAGATACAGGTTGTGTCTGGGATTATATGGTTCTTCATTTTGCATGAAACGTTATGGAAAATTGCTACTTACCAATCTTTTGCATGATGTTATAGGAGAAAAAATATGTCTTTCTTTCAAAACACTTGTCAACCAAAAGGATTTGCCGGGAAGATTATGGTCAATATGATGAACGTTGGTCATACTGCGCTTGCCAAGTGGGGGCTGGCGCATCTTACAATCCAAGACGATGATTTTTGTCTGGATATTGGGTGCGGAGGAGGGGCCAACCTTAGACGCCTTTTAAGAAAAAGTCCCAATGGGCTGGTAACGGGTATTGACTATTCCGAAATTAGTGTCCAAAAATCGAAAAAGATCAACCGAGCAGCAATTCAAGAGGGCCGATGTGAAGTGTTGCAAGGCGATGTTATGAAATTGCCTTTTTCAGAAAACAGGTTTCATGTGGTGACTGCTTTTGAAACGATCTATTTTTGGCCTGATATTCAAGTTGCGTTTCAGCAAGTATATCGTGTGCTTAAAAACGGAGGAACATTTTTGATCTGCAATGAGGCCAATGGGAAAAATACAAAGGACGAGAAATGGATGGGTATCATCCAAGGTATGACCATTTATACTTCCGAACAGATAGAAAAAGAGCTGAAAAAAGCTGGGTTTTCAAAAATCAAGGTGGACCAGAACAAAAAAAATTGGCTTTGTCTGATTTGTAAAAAAGAGGATTAAAAGAGGGCGGCATCCTGGGGTGCTGCCGTGCTGTTTTGCTTTGAAACGGCAAGGGATGCCAATATATGCCTATTTGCGGCTTTGGCGGACTTTCCTGCCATCAAAATGCTTGTTGAAGGATCTCCAGCTTCAAAATCAACGCTTTTGGCAGCAGCTGTATGTTCTGCGGACGCTGAAAAGCTTTCAATAAAAAAGAAAACTCTATGCAAAGGGATTTCCCATTTACATAAAGTTTTCTTATTTCCTGTTCCTTTGACATAGGCCAGTAGTTTGTAATACTTTGCTGGCATTATAGACGGATATGCTGCCAATGGCCTTTCCGGAACCGGTGAAGCAGCAAAAGCCCGCGCACAATCAGATCCAGTGAGTAAGCACTCCAAGCGCCAATTAAGCCAAAATCGAGGACCACGGCAAACAAAAATCCCATGCCGGTACGCAGCCCCCAAACGCCAAGAAAGGTGACATACATGGGAAATTCCGTATCCCCGGCGCCTTGCAGTGCGTTGGTCATAACTTGCACCAAAGCAGAAAATGGCTGCACCACAGCAATGAGCCGTAGCACCCGAACCACCTGGTCTTGCACTTCAACAGTGTCAGTGAATATGGCGGCCAAAGGTCTGGCAAAAACAAACATGCCAACACCCAAAAGAGCCATGATACCGGCGCAAATCAAATAAGAAAGCGTAACTTCTTCCTTGGCTTGCTTGATATCATTTTCGCCTAGAGAAACACCGACCAAAGTACAGACGGCCAAACCAAAGCCCATGGCCGGCGTATAAGAAAAGGTTTCAATGTTACCGGCAATGTTGTGGGCCACATAGGCGATGGTGCCCAAATGGATTACCATGGCATTATAAATCAGCTGTCCAATGCGCATGATCAGTTTTTCCACACCGGCTGGAATGCCGACACGCAAAATTACTTTAAATTCCTGTTTGGTTGGATGACATGGTTTCAAGTTGATATTTTTATCGTGGTGATAAAGCACTAAAAACAAAATGGCCATACCGATAACACGAGAGAGGGTGGTGGCAAGACCTAAGCCGAACACACCCATATCCAGTCGAACAAAAAGCGCTGTTAAAGCAATTTTTAAAATATTGGTGCCGCCAATGATATACATGGGCAGCTTGGTGTCTTTGATGGCCCTTAAACAGCTGGATAAAATCAACTCCAGGCACAAAAACACACAAGGCACCGAGACGATCAGATAATAAGGCATGGCATACGGCAAAATAGAATAGTCTGCACCGGAAATAAGCAAAATGGGCTCCCGGAAAATGGCGCAGATGGCGCCGATGACAACGCCAAGCACAATGCCCAGCAATATGGAATGGATGATGGACCGGTTTACCTTTTCATAATCTCGGTGGCCAAAGCTTCTGGCAATGACTGCAATGCTGCCAACGGTAATGGCAGTGAAAAAGGAGATCAGAACATTCATGATGATGTTGGTAACCCCGATACCAACAATAGCTAAGTCATCAATTTGTCCGGCAAAATAAGTATCTGTTGTGCCAAGGAGTGTTTGTAAAATATTTTCTATGATAATGGGTATTGATAAAATAAAAATGTTTTTGATATTTTCTTTTCGTTTTTCTGTCATAAATCCATCCACCCCATTTGATTGATACAAGATTTTATGGTATGATACATAGCATAGATTTCCATCTTGCGTTCCATATATCTTGTTCTTTTTCCTATTATAGGAACCAAGTGTAGTAGTATCAATAATCAAATAAAGGTTTTTGTACGATAGCGGACAAAAAGAATAAAATGTGCTGTTTTAGATTGTTTTAAAAACGGGGGAGTGTTGGTATGGACCGGAGACAACAAAAAACAAGGACTGCCATTTTTGAAGCTATGAGTCAGCTGTTGGCAGAAAAAAGCTACAGCAACATCAGCGTGCAGGAAATTGTGGAAAAAGCAAATATTGGAAGAAGTACATTTTATGCTCATTTTGAAACAAAAGATGATTTATTGCGAGCCCTTTGCAGCGATTTGTTTCAACACGTTTTTTCGGAGCATCTGATTACGGAATCGACGCATGATTTTTCAAAGCACATGGATAACCCCTATCAAGTATTAACCCATATTTTATATCATTTGCGGGATAGCCAAAAAAATATTACGGGGATTTTGGGCTGTGAAAGCGGGGAATTATTCTTACAGTATTTTAAACAGCACCTGACAGAAATGTACATCAGCCATGTGATTGCCCAGCAGCAGCGTTTAAAAGGAGTGCCGGATGCTTTTTTGGTCAACCACATCTCCGGCAGTTTTATCAATTTAATTCAATGGTGGATTCACGGCGGATTGAAAGAAACGCCGGAAGAATTGACAGGATATTTTGAAGCAGTGATTCGTCCTGTGATGGAGAGATAAAAAAGAGCATCCGTTTTGGAAAAACGGATGCTCTTTTTTTCAGAGAAAAAATCAAGGAGTCGGACAGCTGATATTTGCAATTTGCTCCACTGTGGCATGAAGAGAACGCACCATAGGCGTATTGGCAGCTTTATAGTACATTTCCTTTCCATCTCTGCGGGAAACAATAAGACCGCTGGATTTTAAGAGCCGCAGATGATGGGAAACGGCCGGGCTGGACATTTCTGTTAGAGCAGCAATGTTGATAACGCATTCTTCACAGTGACATAAAAGCCAAAATATCTTCAGTCGGCTGGGATCTCCCAGCTGCTTGAGCAATCCTGCCACTGTATGTATCGTCGTGCTGTCCGGCATGCAATGGGTGAGAAGGGAATCTTCGCCATGGTGGTGGGGCAGGGTTGGCTCCATTTTTGTTTCTTCAATCATAAATGCACACCTCCCGATTTGATTCTTTCTATTATATGGGAAAGGGAAGGAATTGGCAAGATAAAAAAGAGAAAAAATATTGAAAAAAACCATTGACATTTCCCAAAAAATAAGATATATTATAGCTAACGATTAAACAATTATTAAATCTTTAAAGAAAGAGGTTGATACTATGAAAAAGAGCTACAAAATCGAAGTGGATTGTGCAAACTGCGCCAACAAAATGGAAGAAGCAACGAAAAAAACTGCTGGTGTGAAAGATGCTTCCATCAACTTTATGATGCAGAAAATGAGCGTGGAATTTGAAGAAGGCCAGGATCCAAAGGTTGTTATGCCAGAAGTATTGAAAAACTGCAAAAAAGTAGAAGACGACTGCGAAATTTTCTTCTAAAAAACTGTGCTGCGCCCCAAAATGGGGCGCAAACTTTCGGTAATAATATGAAAGATAAATCATATGTTAAATAAAAAACCGGCGAAAAGGTAGGGGTGTGAGGTTTTTATGAACAAAAAACAGAAAAAGAATTTGATTCGTATCATTGTTTCGGCTGTGATGATGATTGGGCTGAACTTTGTAAAGGTGGAAGGTTTGCTGCGTTTTGCCCTTTACATGGTACCTTATTTGATTGTGGGTTATGATATCTTAATTAAAGCAGGAAAAGGGATTAAAAACCGTCAGCCCTTTGATGAATGTTTGCTGATGGCGCTGGCCACGGTGGGCGCCATTGCTTTGGGGCTTTACAGCACCGGCGACTATGTGGAAGCCATTGCCGTTATGTTGTTCTACCAGGTGGGCGAGTGGTTCCAAAGCTATGCTGTAGGCAAAAGCCGCCGCAATATCAGCGATTTGATGGATATTCGTCCTGACTATGCCAATATTCAAAGAGAAGATGGCCAGCTGGAACAAGTGGATCCTGACGAAGTGGAAATCGGCTCCATCATCGTGGTGCAGCCGGGAGAAAAAGTGCCCATCGACGGCATTGTGACAGAAGGTTTCACCAGCTTAAACACCAGCGCACTGACTGGTGAAAGCTTGCCAAGGGAAGTGCAGCCAGGCGATGAAGTGATCAGCGGCTGCATCAACATCAACGGCTTGCTGAAGCTGAAAACCACAAAAGAATTTGGCGAATCTACCGTTTCTAAAATCTTGGATTTGGTGGAAAATGCCAGCTCCAGAAAATCGAAATCGGAAGACTTTATTACCAAGTTTTCCAGAGTCTATACGCCTGCCGTTGTTATCTGCGCCCTGCTTTTGGCACTGATTCCACCTATCGTGCTGACAGCCACCGGCGGCGTGCCTATGTGGAGCGATTGGATTTATCGAGCTTTGACTTTCTTAGTCATCAGCTGCCCTTGTGCTTTGGTTATCAGTATCCCGCTGAGCTTTTTTGCCGGCATTGGCGGCGCCAGCAAAGAAGGCGTGCTGGTGAAAGGTTCCAATTATTTGGAAACGCTCTCTCAAACGAAGACAGTCGTATTTGATAAAACTGGTACTTTAACAAAAGGTGTATTCCAGGTAACGGCCGTACATCCGGAACAAATTGACGAAACCCATCTGCTGCACCTGGCTGCTCATGTGGAACGGTATTCCACCCATCCCATTGCAAACTCTTTGCGGGCTGCTTACCCCAATGAAGCAGACGACTGCAAGGTGGAAGACGTGGAGGAAGTGGCTGGCCACGGCATTCGTGCCACCGTCAACGGCGATACGGTTTGCGCTGGTAACTCGAAAATGATGGACGCCATTGGCGTTAAATGGCTGCCTTGTGACCATGTGGGCACCATCATCCATGTGGCCATTAACGATACTTATGTGGGCCACATCGTCATCTCCGATGTGGAAAAACCAACATCCAAAGAAGCCATTCGCCAGCTCCATAAATCTGGTGTCAATAAAACTGTTATGCTCACCGGGGATGCCAAAGCAGTGGCAGACCGTGTGGCAGCCGATTTGGGCATTGATATGGTATTTTCCGAATTGCTGCCTGCCGATAAAGTAACGAAAGTGGAAGAGCTGCTGGAGCAGAAAAAATCGGAAAAAGAACGCCTGGCTTTTGTGGGTGACGGCATCAACGATGCGCCTGTTCTTTCCAGAGCAGATATCGGCATTGCCATGGGCGCCATGGGTTCTGATGCTGCCATTGAAGCAGCCGACGTTGTTTTGATGGATGACGATCCGCTGAAAATTGCAAAAGCCATTAAGATTTCTCGCAAATGCTTGGGCATTGTGCACCAGAATACTTGGTTTGCCATTGGTGTTAAGCTGATTGTGCTGGTGCTGGGTGCTGTGGGCATTGCCAATATGTGGCTTGCCATTTTTGCAGACGTTGGTGTTATGGTTTTGGCCATTTTAAATGCCATCCGTGCTTTGTTTGTGAAGAATCTGTAAGGGGATGGAACGATGCAAAAAGAAAAGGAGCTAGCAGTTTTTTTTAAGATTTTTGCAGAGCCAGTTCGAATCAGTATTTTGTATGCTTTGGAAGAAGGGGAGCTTTCAGTCAACGAACTGGCGTGGAAAGTAAATATGAATCAATCTTCTGTTTCCCACCAACTGCGGGTATTGAAAGATCATCAAATGGTGCTAGTGCGGCGCAGCGGAAAGCAGAAATTTTATCGGGTTTTTGACAGAAGCATCTTTTCTTTCTTGCATCAGGCAGAAACCTATACCAGAACAAATTCATAGAGTTGACGAGGCTTGAGAAAACTAAAGAGAGCCGAAATTTCTATAATAAAGGAATTTCGGCTCTCTTCTTTTTTCTAAGGCAATGCTTTGTCCCAGGCTGTAACTGCAATTATAGAAGGAAAAAGGAAAAGAAAAACTAATTCGAACTATAAAAATGTGATGAAACATGAATTTTATCATTTTTGCAGCAGGAAGGTTCTGTTTTAATCAAAAAAATGAGGATAAGACTTGGAAAAAAATTTTTCATCCAAAAAGGCAAATTAAACAGAATTCTTCTTTTCTTCTGCTGAGGAAAACAGACGTATAAACGTGCATGAATATGATTTTCTAAAGAATATAATGTTGCACAATAAAAAGAGGTGGTATTTATCAGATTGAATAAGTAAATTAAACAAGTAATATACTAGTTCTACAGAATATTAGGTTTAAAATGAGATTCTGTTAGATGAATTGAATTGTTAGCGAAAACTTTTTTCTTCCTTTTTCCTTTCTTTCAGGAGAAGAGGATTCTTTGAAGGCAACGGCATTTTATTCGTTTAAAATAGAATAAATATACATTTTTATGTAAAAATATTACACAAGACTAACTGG
>CALWLF010000107.1 GCA_944381455.1 uncultured Clostridia bacterium
TGTATTCTTCAATGCGGCCTACACGCAGAGAAGCCATTTTGCCGCTGGTGTAGCTTTCCAGACCTCTGATTTCCACTTCTGTTTCTGGACGGGCTACCTTTCCGGCAGCTTCTGCCTTGATGTAAAAATCTGGCAATTTTGTGTGCATATATTTCATAGTTGACAGCACTCCTTTCATAAATAGCAACTATTGTTAGACGGATGGTAATTGCATGGTGGCAAACCCATGCTGCAAAAATGCTGCAAGATGTGCAATGACTGCTTCCACGCTTTCTTTTCCCTGTTCTACAGTGGCCAGGTGAGGATCCTCACCATAATTGCCGCCAAAATTTGGCACCACATCGCTGGTATTAAGCCAGATGTGATAGGCAATGCCCTGATAAGCAAAGGTGGCAGAGCCCAAGGTTTCTACGGTGTCAGAAAGGGACTGAAACCCTTCCCAGCGAATCCGCTCGGGATAAACGTATTGCGGATAAAGATAAAGCATGGCAGAGGTTTCTTCTTTGCCGGCGTGCCCCGTTTCTTTCCAGGCTGGGTTCAGCTGTTCGGCAACGCTCCACCAATCCACAATCAGCCCCATCACCTGAAGGTTTTTCCGCAGGTTCATGGAAACTCGTTTGAGGGGATAGCTGTTTCCGCCATGGCCGTTGACAAAGATGATTTTTTTGCTCCCATCTGAACCAGTTGTTCGGCAATGGAGTAATAGATGGTATAAAGCAAGTCCTGATCAAATCCAATGGTGCCGGGGTAACCGTCTTTGTGGTATTCTGCATAGCCAAATGGGACAGCAGGCGCACATAAAATACCTGTTTTTTCAGAAAGACGCCGTGCCAGCGTTTCTGCCAAAAATGTGTCGGTACCCAAAACCAAATGGTGACCATGCTGTTCGGTGGAACCGCATGGGATGATGGCCATTTCATTGCCATCGGCAAAATATTGTTTTACTTCTGCAAATGTCATTTCTTCCAATAACATGAAAATCTCCCTCCAAATCGGCAGAAATGATTGTTTGTGATAAAATGATTTCGGAGACAAGAACTCTCGTTTTCAGTATACCACAATTCTAATAAAAATGGCTTTTTTTTCAAAAAAACTTGAAAAAAAACGGCCGTTTTTTTGGGAAATTTTCTTGTTATGGAACAGCAATGAAATCATTGCTTTGGTAGGTTGGTTGTATGCAAAAAAACAGAGTCTCGCAAGACCGTGGTAAGAGGCAAGCCGCTGTGGGGTTTTGCGGCAGATGGTCTCTTTGGCAAAATCACTGTTTCAAAGCACGACTTTATGATAGCACAAGGACTGGGAAGAAAAAAGTGAGAAATGTCACAATTTTTTTGTGCAGCTGCACAAAAATGCGATGGAACAGTGGAAAAAAACAGTGAAAATGACTGGATGTATGAAACCCACTATGGTATAATAGCGTGGTATCGATGATGTGCCCGATGGACAAAACGGTGTGGGAAAAGGAAGCAAGTCGATGCACTGGGGAGGGAACAACATTATGGCATTATCTGTACAGAGAATTATGAACCAGCTTTCGCCCAACTATCGCATTCGTCTGGTGGCTGGGAAAAAGGGGATCGACCGCACAGACATTTATTGGGTCAGTTTGGTGGAAGATTATGGGACAGAAAAATTCAAAAATATCAATGAAATTGTGATCACTTCCTGCGTCAATAAAACGGAGGAAAACTTGCTGGAATTTGCAAAAAATCTGTATTTAGCAAAGGGCCGGGCTTTGATGGTCAATGTGGGGAAATACATCAAAGAAATGCCGAAGGAACTGATTGCTTTTTGCAATGAAGTAGATTTGCCTTTGTACGCCATTCCGTGGGATGTGCTGATGAGCGATATTGTGAAGGATATTTCGCATATTCTGATGTATGACGAGGTGAAAAATGTCAGCATCACAGAACTGATGCAAAGTATTTTGTTTCAGACAAAAAGTTTGGGCAGTCAGATTAGCAAGCTGCCGTTATATGGTTTTTCGGCAGACAGCCTGTTTTGTCCCATGGTCATTCAAATGGGGCAAAAGGAAAGCAAAGAATATGATTTGACCATGAAAAGCCTGCGCATCTGCTGTGAAAAAGTGGCAGAAGCATTATCCATGCGATTTGTGTTTTTTATCTATAACAAGATGGCAGTGCTGGTGTTTGCCGAAGCAAAACGGGAGGAGCTGGAGCAATTTATCGCATTGTTAAAAGAAAATGTGACATTGATGTACACAGGACAGAAAATGGGCATTTGCGTGGGAAAAGTGTCAGATACCATTTCCCATCTGGCTATGAATTTCAAGCGGATTTTACCACTGCTTAACGTGGTGGAGCAGCAGGATGACCAAGTGGTTTTTTATGATGATACAGGAGTATTTAAAATCCTGGTGGAAGTCAATGACACGGGGGTTTTAAAAGAAGTATTTTCGGAAACCATGGGTGTGCTGCAACGCTATGACAGAGAAAACAACACAGATTTGGTGGATTATATTCGCGCCTATATCCAAAATGACGGCAATGTGCAGACGGTGGCCGGGCTATTTTTTGTCCACCGCAACACCGTCAATAACCAGCTGCGCAAAGTGCGGGAGCTGACCGGCATCAATCCGCTGACACTGGAAGGCAAGCTGCGTTTTTCCATGGGATTAAAGATCAAAGAGTTATTTGGGTGGTAAAAAAACAAAAGGCTGTGTCAGATCAATGGAGCACGGCCTTTTTTGATGCTGCTGCAAACGAAAAACCTCGACAGATGGACTGTCGAGGTTTTTTTGATGGCATTATCGATGCTTTATTTATCAGTGATTTCGCTGTGGAGCTGCTGCAGCGATTTTACGTCGCTGTTGCCATGGGTTAATACATAGTGGATGCCCTTGGCACCGGCTCTGGCGGCGGCAATGGTGGTCATATAAGGCACCTTTGCTTTGATGGCGGCTTTTCTCAGATAGCTGTCATCGTGGACGCTGTCTTTGCCCACAGGAGAGTTGATGATCAAGTCGATTTGGCCGTTGGTGATCATGTCCAAAATGTTTGGACGGCCTTCGGAAAGCTTATTCACCCGTTTAGCCGGGATGCCTGCTTCCTGGATCAAGGCACAGGTGGATTCGGTGGCCAAAATGTGGAAGTTGTTTTCTGCGAAAATCTTAGCAATTTCCACCACTTCGGCTTTGTCTTTGCGGTTGACGGAAATGAGCACCGTGCCGCTTAAAGGCAGTTTGGACTGGGTGGCTTCGGATGCTTTGTAGAAGGCTTCGCCATAGTAGGTGGCAAGGCCCAGCACTTCGCCGGTGGAGCGCATTTCCGGTCCCAATACCGGGTCCACTTCTGGGAACATATTGAAGGGGAACACGGCTTCTTTGACGCCGTAATATGGAATGTGCTGTTCCTTCAATGTGGCCACAGGAGAGGGGCGCCCGGTGATTTCAGAGGTGATGATGTCTGTGGCAATGGGCACCATGCGGATGTTGCAAACTTTAGAAACGAGAGGCACCGTACGAGAGGCCCGTGGGTTTGCTTCCAGCACATAAACTTTGCCGTTTTCGATGGCGTACTGCATATTCATCAAGCCTTTGACGTGCATTTCTTCGGCAATTTTTCTGGTGTATTCCTTGATGACACGCACATTTTCTTCAGAAATGTGGACAGAAGGAATGATGCAGGAGGAGTCGCCGGAGTGGATGCCGGCCAGTTCCACGTGTTCCATGACGGCAGGAACAAAGGCATGGGTGCCGTCGCTGATGGCATCGGCTTCGCATTCCATGGCGTGGTTTAAGAACCGGTCAATCAAGATTGGACGGTCCGGGGTCACGCCAACGGCAGCCTTCATATATTCCACCATGCTTTCGTCGTCATAAACGACTTCCATGCCGCGGCCGCCCAACACATAGGAAGGACGCACCATCACAGGATAGCCGATGGACTGGGCAATGGAGAGGGCTTCTTCCACGGTGGAGGCCATGCCGCTTTCTGGCATTGGGATATCCAGTTTTTCCATTATTTCGCGGAACAGATCCCGGTCTTCAGCCAAGTCGATGACAGAAGGCGCAGTACCCAAAATGCGCACGCCGTTTTTCTCCAGTTCGCTGGCCAAGTTCAATGGGGTTTGGCCGCCAAACTGGGCGATGACGCCAAGAGGCTGTTCTTTTTTATAAATGCTCAGTACGTCTTCCACCGTCAAAGGTTCGAAATACAGTTTGTCGGAGGTGTCATAGTCGGTGGAAACGGTTTCTGGGTTACAGTTAACGATGATGGTTTCAAAGCCCAGTTTCTTCAGGGCCAGTGCGGCGTGAACACAGCAGTAGTCAAATTCGATACCCTGGCCGATGCGGTTGGGGCCGCTGCCCAGGATCATGATTTTTGGCTTATCGTTTTTCACCGGATTTTTGTCTGGTGCGTTATAGGTGGAGTAATAGTAAGCGCTGTCCGGCGTGCCGCTGACATGGATGCCTTCCCAGGCTTCTTCCACGCCCAGGGCAATGCGGCGGGCACGGATGTCATCTTCTGGCACTTCCAAAATCTGGCTTAAATATTTGTCGGAGAAACCGTCTTTTTTGGCAGCAATCAGCGCTTCGTCGGCAGGCAGGCTGCCTTTGTGGGCAGACAAAGCTTCTTCTTCTTCCACCAATTCTTTCATCTGCTGCAGGAAATAATGTTTTACTTTGGTGATGTTGAAAATTTCATCTACCGTGGCGCCTTTTCTCAAGGCTTCGTAAATGATGAAATACCGTTCACTGGAAGGCGTAATCAGCATTTGCAGCAGCTGTTCTTTGGTCTTTTTGCCAAAATCTTTGGCACCACCCAAACCAGCGCGGCCGTTTTCCAGGCTGCGGATGGCTTTTTGGAAAGCTTCTTTGAAGTTTTTGCCGATGCTCATCACTTCGCCTACGGCTCTCATCTGGGTGCCCAGCTTGTCTTCCACACCTTTGAATTTTTCAAAGGCCCATCTTGCAAATTTGATTACCACATAATCGCCGTCCGGCACATATTTGTCCAAGGTACCGTATTTGCCGCAAGGGATGTCTTTTAAAGTCAAGCCGGCGGCCAGCATGGCAGAAACGAGAGCGATGGGGAAGCCGGTGGCCTTGGAAGCCAAGGCAGAAGAACGGGAGGTTCTTGGGTTGATTTCGATGACCACGATTCGGTCGGTCACTGGATCATGGGCAAACTGCACGTTGGTGCCGCCGATGACCTGCACGCTTTCTACGATTTTATAAGCCTGTTCCTGGAGGCGTTTTTGGCATTCTTCGGAGATGGTCAGCATCGGCGCCGAGCAGAAGGAGTCGCCGGTGTGAACACCCAGAGGATCGATGTTTTCGATGAAGCAGACGGTGATCATGTTGTTGTCAGCGTCACGGACGATTTCCAGTTCCAGCTCTTCCCAGCCCAGGATGGATTCTTCCACCAAGACCTGGCCCACCAAAGAAGCCTGGATGCCTCTGGCGCAGACAGTTTTCAATTCTTCTTTATTATAAACCAGACCGCCGCCGGCGCCGCCCATGGTATAGGCCGGGCGCAGCACCACAGGATAGCCCAGTTTGTCGGCAATGGCCAAGGCGTCTTCCACAGAATAAGCCACTTCACTGCGGGCCATTTCAATGCCCAGTTCGTTCATGGATTTTTTAAATTCGATCCGGTCTTCGCCTCGTTCGATGGCGTCCACCTGTACACCGATGACTTTTACGTTATATTTGTCCAGTACGCCGGCTTTGGAAAGTTCGGCACAAAGGTTCAAGCCGGACTGGCCGCCTAAGTTTGGCAGCAGGGCATCAGGGCGTTCTTTGGCAATGATTTGTTCCAGCCGTTCCACATTCAGCGGTTCGATGTAGGTGACATCGGCCGTTTCTGGATCGGTCATGATGGTGGCCGGGTTGGAATTTACCAATACAATTTCATAGCCCAGTTTACGCAGGGCTTTGCAGGCCTGTGTGCCCGAGTAGTCAAATTCGCAGGCCTGTCCAATGATGATGGGGCCTGAGCCAATGATCAGTACTTTGTGGATATCAGTTCTTTTTGGCATAAACACACTCCTAATTCTTTTACACGCATGAACATTTTTTCTTGTTCTATTATATAGTAGATTTTGAAAAAATAAAGTGGATTTTACAAAAAAACAGAAAAAAATATCAAAAGGCATGCCTTAGAAGGAAACTTGTTTTTTGAAGAAAGACGAACAGCGCCTTTCTCCCAAAGGAGCAGGACGCTGTTAAAAAAACCAATAGGCAAATTTGATGAGCACAGGCACCAGAGCCGAGCAGATGATGCCGTTTAAGACAGAAAGGACCACCGTTTCTTCGTTGGTATAGCGGATCATCATGGGCAGCGTGGTGTCTTCGCTGGTGGCCCCGGCCGGGGCAATGCAGGTGGGATAATTGGTGTATTTGGCCAAAAGAGGGATGGAAAAGAAAGAAAAAATCTCCCGCAGCAAATTGCTTAAAAAGGCGATGCTGCCCAGGCGTGCGCCGCTTAGCTCCGTAATCATAACGCCCGTTAGGCTGTACCAGCCAAGGCCGCTGCCGATGGCAACGCTTTCGCCAAAGGTGGCGCCGCAAAGAAAAAAGCAGAGGCCGCCGCCTACCATGGAGCCAAGGACAATGCCAAAAGGCACCACAAAGATTTTCCATCCATAGGCCTTCATCCGTCCCACAAGGCCCTTGTTTAAACCAACGCTGATGCCAACAAGAAACATCAGCACATATAAAATATAGTCGCTGTGGCTGGTAAGGGCAGAAAGAAACGGAATTTCCCAATCCATCAGCCCATAACCAATGCCCAGCAATAAAGAAAGCACGGCAAACAGGACCATCCGTTATTCCTCCTTTTTCTTAATATGTTCTTTCATAAAAATGCGCGTCAAAGGATAGACGATCAGCACCGAGCAAACGGTTGGCAGCAGGAAAAACAAAAAGCTTTCCCATCCCAGCGTGGTGATTTCTTCCAGGAATCCTTGGCGGCTGCCCAGCATCACGCCCATGGAAAAAATCAGGCAGAGGGTGGTCAATAGCTGGAAAAGACTGAGCTTTTTTTGATGGCGCTCTGGAAACCATTTGGCCCCCACCAGCACCCCGGCACACATAATCAAGATGACATCCATCGGTGATACTCCTTTCTTTTGCTACAACGAGAAATTATACCAAAGGGGCAGGGGAGCGTCAAGGCTCTTGACATACCTAGAAAAACAAGGTATCATATACCTAGAAGAACAAGGTATAAAATAGAAAGGAGGAAGATCCTATGGCAGGTGAAAAAGGGCTGCTGGGCGGCAGCATCGAGCTGATGATTTTGTCGCTGCTGGAAAAGGAAGATTGTTATGGCTATCAAATGGTGAAACGGCTGGAAGAAAAAAGCGACGCCGTCTTTCAGATGAAAGAAGGCACGCTGTACCCGGTGCTGCACCGGATGGAAAACAAAGGCTATCTGGCCTCCTATGAAAAAGAGGCGGAAAACGGAAAAAAGAGAAAATATTACCGCCTTACCGTCTGCGGCAAACGCCAGCTGGTGACAGAAAAAGAACAATGGCATACCTTCACCACCGCCGTCAACCATGTGATTGGAGGGAAGGCCTATGGGATGCTCTGAATGGGATGACTATTTGAAACAAGTGACCGATTGTGTGGTCTTTCGCTATGACCGAGCAGAGATTCGGGCCGAGCTTTTGGCCCATTTGGAAGACCATGCCCAGTGCTTACTAGAGAAAGGACTTTCAGAAGAAGCGGCGGCCAAGGAAGCACTTTTGGCCATGGGCGATGCCAAAGAAGTGGGCGAGGCCCTCAACAAAGAACATAATCCCCTTTTGGGCTGGATTTACCGCATCAGCCGCTGGGCGCTGGGGCTTTTGATTGTGCTGAATTTACCGACGGTGTTGGCAGCGGCGCTGATGATTTTGATGACGGCAGGACAGGTGCTGATGGGCTATGACGAGCCGCGGACAGAGGAATACGGGGCTGTGGTATGGGAAATCCATCCACAGGTCAAGGGCAAAAGCTATCAAACCCATTTTACGGTGGATTATGTGCGCCGGTATGAAGACGGCACCATCCAAGTGGGTTATCGCAGCTGGAACGACTTGTTTCCCCCCAGCCAGGGCTGGTCTTTTTCGCTGGGCTATGAAATGGAAGACGGGGAGCGGGTCTTTGGCGGCGGCAGCCGCTCGGCCGGGCTTATTTCCTATGGCGAGGACCGGCTGAGAGAGCCGGTGGTGGAGGATGTGCTGTATGTGGTCTATTATGAAGGAGCCACAAAACACCGGATTTCCATTACCTTGCCGGAAGAAGACGGCATTTGGCTGGCGCCAAACTGGATAGGAGAGGAGGAGGCACCATGAGCAGAAAGAAAAAAACAATCCTCCAGATTTTGTTGGTGGTGGTGCTGTTTTATTTGGTTGGCCCTTTTTCCGGCCGGTATCTCACCATGGAAGGACTGCTCCATGCCAACGAGCGGGGGTTACGGTATGGCCCATCCACAGAGATTTTGCTGAAAACCAGCATGGACACAGAAGACGAAGGGAAAAAATATTTGATGGTGGGCAAGGTGGATGACCGTTCCCTTTCGGCCGTTTATGGAAAGAGATCTCTGCTGGTGTTCTATCGCCTTTCCGGCGGAGCTGTGCCTGGTTTTTCCACCATGGACGAAGGGGAAAACGTGCTTCTCGATTATAGCCGCAGCGGGCAGATGGCCTATGGCTTGGTGGATCGAAACGCCCTGCCGAAGGCGGCCTATGTGCGGTGTATGAGCATTGACGCAGAGGACCAAGTGCAGGAATTTGGTACGTTTTCGGTGCAAGAAAATGGTTTTTTCACCGGAGCAACGGAAGGGATGGACGAATATACTTATCCCGATTGGGTGCAGGTGCTGGATGCAGCGGGCAATGTGTTGGCGGTCAATGAACGTATGGCGTGGATGTTGGAGGAATGAGGGATGGAAGGAAAAAACAGTGTGTTGCGGCCTTATGCAGCAGGGGATTTGGAGCAGGTATTGGCGCTGTTTTTTGATGCAGTACAGAAAACTTGTGCCAAAGAATATACCAAAGCCCAGCGCGATGCCTGGGCCGACGGCAATCCGGACAAAGCGGCATGGCAGGAAAGCTTGTTGGCCCAGGATGCCTGGGTGGTGGAAGAGAAAGGGCAGATTTTGGCCTTTGGAGACCGGGCAGAAGGTTATATGGACCGGCTTTATGTGTCCCCCAAGGCCCAAGGGAAAGGCCTTGGCAAAGCATTGCTCCAAAGGCTGGAAGAACGGGCCCAGGCCCAGGTTTTGACGGTCCATGCCTCCCTAACGGCAGAACCCTTTTTTGCATCCCAAGGCTATCGCCGTTGTTATAGGGAAGAAGTGGAGCGAAAGGGCGTTTTGCTGCCTCGTTATCGCATGAAAAAAGGGCAAGGACAATGCCGCCTGGCCAAAGAGGAGGACAAGGAGCCGCTTTGCACCCTTTGGCTTTCTGGTAACCGAAAAGCCCATGATTTTGTCCCGGTCGATGTTTGGAAAGAAGCCTTACCTGCTCTTTGGCCACAGATGCAGCAGGCAGAAGTTTTGGTTTGGGAAGAAAATCAAAAGATTGTGGGGTTTTGCGGTCTGGTGGGAGAGGAAGTGGCCGGGCTGTTTGTGGAGGAGGCCCACCAAAGGGAAGGCATTGGCGCCAAACTTTTGACAGAAGCAAAGCAAAGGCGCGACCGCTTGACACTGCATGTCTTTGCACAAAATACCCGGGCCAAGGCCTTTTATGAACGAGAAGGCTTTTTGGCTGCCGAAGAACAGGACGGCCTCTTTGGACAGAGAGAATGGAATATGGTGTGGAGACGATCTTGAGAGGATAGAAAAAGAAAAACCATGATCCTTCTTTTTTGGAAGGTATCATGGTTTTTGCATTTGTTCTATGAAAGCTAGCAGCGCGGCTTGTTGTGATTCGTTTAGTTTTGCCCATTGATGGAGCAAGTGTTTCTGTGCGCTTGTCAAAGAAACCAGATCATCCTCTTCGGCAAACAGTTGGGAAAGGGTGATGCCAAAGGCATGACAGATTTTTTCTAAAGAGGAAATGGTAGGGACCATCTGCTTGCGGTACCAAGAAGAAATGGTGGATTGAGGCAGGCCAGCATGTTCTGCCAGTTGATATTCTGTCCAGCCCCTTTCTTGCCGGTATGCAGTGATGGTTGCAAGGATGTCTTTCAATGGAATCCGTCCTTTCTTTTTTATCCTCATGGTACCATGGTTTCCCGTTTTCTGGCAATAAGAATTGAAAAATAAAACGGAATGCAATGGAGATTTTTTGTGGCCCTTGACAGAAGGAAAGAGGAATGATATCATATTGACAAATATCAATGTATGGAGGTGCGCCATGGATGTGACTGCGCAAGTGCGCCTGGCCAAGGCCCTGGCCGATGAAAACAGGCTGCAAATTTTGCTTTTGCTGCGGGGCGAGGAAAAATGCGCCTGCAAACTGCTGGAAGAGCTGCACATCAGCCAGCCCACCCTCTCCCATCACATGAAACAGCTTTGCGAGGCCCGTTTGGTGGTGGGGCGAAAGGAAGGCAAGTGGATGCATTACCGGCTGGCAGAGGAAGGCTTTTTGCCGTTGATGGAATTGCAGGCAGCCTTGCAGGAGCCGGCGGAAGTGGTTTTCAGCTGTCAAACATAAACCGTTTTTTGGCGACAAGAAATGGTTTTGATTGGGACAATACATTGACACATTTCAATTTATCAATGAAAGGGAGGCATGATTGTGGCATGGTTACAAGCAATGGGAGGCTGGCTGCAAAATCAGCTGCTGGGGATGCAGTGGCTCAGTGCTTTGGTGGCCCAGGTGCTGGGGGCGCTGGGGGTGAATCTGGAAAGCCGCTTGGGCGGCAGTATCCATTTTTTCTTTTATGACACCATCAAGATTTTTCTCTTGCTTTCGGTGTTGATTTTTCTTGTTTCCTATATCCAAAGCTATTTTCCCCCGCAGCGGGCCAAGCGGCTCATTGGCCGGTTTCATGGCATTGGGGCCAATGGACTGGCGGCGTTATTGGGGACGGTGACGCCCTTTTGCTCCTGTTCCTCCATACCGCTTTTTATGGGCTTTACCAGTGCAGGGCTGCCCATGGGGGTGACCTTTTCCTTTTTGATTTCTTCTCCGCTGGTGGATTTGGGTTCGCTGCTGCTGTTAACCAGTATTTTTGGGTTTCGCATTGCGGTGGTGTATGTGGCGCTGGGATTGGTGCTGGCCGTCGTTGGCGGGCGCATCATAGAAGCGCTCCACTGGGAGGACCAGGTGGCCGATTTCATCCATCAGACCTCTCTGCCGGAGGAAGAACCGGACCAGATGACAAAAAAAGAGCGGGTGGTCTTTGCCCTTTTGCAAGTGGAGGCCACGGTGAAAAAAGTGGCCCTCTATGTGTTTATTGGCGTGGGGATTGGGGCGTTGATCCATAATTTTATCCCGCAAGCGTTGGTGGAAGGGCTCCTTGGCAATGGCAATGCCTTGGCTGTGCCGTTAGCAACGGTGGTGGGGGTGCCCATGTATGCCGATATTTTTGGCACCATCCCTGTGGCTGAAAGCTTGTTCCAAAAAGGAGCAAGTCTTGGCACCGTGCTTTCTTTTATGATGGCAGTGACAGCCCTTTCTTTACCCAGCATCATCATGCTTAGCCAGGCGGTGAAGAAAAAGCTGCTGGGTGTTTTTGTGGGCATCGTCACCATTGGGATTATTTTGATTGGATATTTCTTTCATTTTTTTGGTTATTTGTTTTATTAAGAAAGGAGCGTTTTTCATGTTGTTTGGAAAGAAAAAAGAAGAACCGAAAAATCTGACACCCATTAACGCAAAGATTGAGATTTTGGGCAGCGGCTGCAAAAACTGTAACGACTTGGAAGCCAACACCATAGAGGCCCTGGCCCGTCTGGGCTATACAGCAGTGGTGGCACACATAAAAGACTTTGGTCAAATTGCGGCCTGTGGCGTTATGACCACGCCGGCGTTGCGGGTGAACGAAAAGGTGCTTTTGAGCGGCCGAGTGGCCAAGGCATCAGAAATTGAAAAACTGCTGAAGGAGGCGCTTTTTTGATGGATGCAACCTGCCCTTGCCCAAAGACCGTCTGCCCAAACCACGGCAACTGTGCTGCTTGTGTGAAAAAACATCGGGAGAGCGACAGCCTTCCTTTTTGCCTGTTCCCTTCGCCAAACGGCGATAAGTCCAACGCCCATTATTATGAGGTGCTCAAAGAACGGTTTGAAGGGAAGGAAAGGGCCGCCGATTGACAACCTCCTGCCAAACGGGTAAACTAAATACAATGCAACTTTCCTCTGCCTTTGCAGAGGATTTTTTTGGAAAAAGGAGGAGTCATCATGCAAACCAATGTGACCAGGCAAGATGCCTTGGCGTTACTGCAAAAATACAACCAGGAGCCCTTTCATCTGCTCCATGCCCTGACGGTGGAAGGGACCATGGTCTATTTTGCCGAAACCTTGGGTTATGGGGAAGACAAGGAAGAATGGGGCAAAGTGGGACTGCTGCACGACGTAGATTTTGAACAGTTTCCAGAAGAACACTGCAAAAAAGCGCCCCAGCTGTTGGCAGAAATTGGCGCCAGCGAGGAACTGATTCACGCCGTATGCAGCCATGGCTATGGCATTTGCAGCGACGTGGCGCCGGAGCATGAAATGGAACAGGTGCTTTTTGCCGTAGACGAATTGACGGGGCTCATTGGTGCTGCCGCAAAAATGCGTCCTTCCAAAAGTGTCATGGACATGGAAGTCAGCAGTTTAAAGAAAAAATTTAAGGACAAACGGTTTGCCGCCGGCTGCTCCCGAGAAACCATCACCGAAGGCGCCCAGAGACTTGGGTGGGACATGGACCGGCTCTTTTCGGAAACCATTTTGGCCATGCGCTCTTGCGAAGAAACAGTGGCCAAAGAAGTGGCCCAGTTGACTGGCGAGGAGGCTTAAATGGAACACATTGTACACAGTATTGCGCCCGTTTATGATAGCCGCTCCCGGGTGTTGATTTTGGGCACCATCCCTTCTCCGAAATCCCGGGAAATGGGATTTTTCTATGGCCATCCCCAAAACCGGTTCTGGGGCGTGATGGCGGAGCTTTTGGGCGAAGAAAAACCTATGACGATAGAGGAGCGGCGGGCCTTTTTGCTCCGTAACCGCATTGCCGTTTGGGATGTGCTCCATAGCTGCGACATCAACGGCGCTTCTGATAGCAGCATCAAAAACCCGGTGGTCAACGACTTTTCGCCCATTTTTGAGACAGCCGAGATTCGCCAAGTCTTTACCACCGGCAAAACCGGCACCAAACTGTATCAAAAACTGACGGGCAAAGAAAGCACCTATCTGCCTTCCACCAGCCCTGCCAACTGCCAAGTCAAGTGGGAGGCGCTGAAGGAAGCCTATGGTGTGGTGTTAAACTATTTGAAAGACGAAAAATAACACCGGAGAAATCCGGTGTTACGCATCTTGCACAATTGCATGATTTGGAATGGGCAAATTGAGATTTTTTTGATAGCAGACCATGCGGATGCAAAAAACCAGCAAAAACGTGGAAAATAAGGCAGTGGCATCGTCAAAAATGGACTGGGTACACCACTGGAACAGGGCGCCCAAAAGCGACAGCAGGCTATAAATTTCCTTTCGCAGTACATAGGGCTTGCGATTGACCACCACATCCCGCAAGATACCGCCGCCGGCCGCCGTGGCAAAGGCGCAAAAGGCCGTGGCCAGCAGGTTTTGGCCGGAAAGAATGGCGTTGTGGCTGGCCGTGGAGGTGAAGGCGGCCAAGCCGATGGCGTCGAAGGCAGTCAATAGCAAGGTGCTGCGAAAACGGTATTTGCCCAGGATGACAGCCAAAGTGGCCAGGAAAATCAGTCCATAGGGAAGCCAGTGGGAAAAGGCATAAATTTCTGCCCGAGATAAAACGGCGTCCCGCATCAACCCGCCGCCCAAGGCCGTGACGGTGGCCAAAAAGAAAATGCCCAGATCATCCAGCTTTTCGTCCATGGCCACCGTTGCGCCGGAAAAAGCAAAGAAAAACGTACCCAAATATTCCAATCCTGTCATCAGTTCCAACGATAACAACCTCCCCCGTATTTGTGCGGCAGCGCTTTTGCCGCAGGTTTGCTTCCATTTGGTTTTATGATAGGGTATGATGTGATTGGAAAGTCAATGGAAAAAAAGCTGCCAAAAATCGGGGAGAAGAACCATTGTTTTTCTACACTTTCATGAAAAAAAGGCCCGCCTGTTCTTTTTTCTCAGAAAAAGGCGGGCAAAGAGGGGGAAAAACTTTCAAGCAACTAAAAAGTTATCCCAAATACAGCTGTACTTCATAGGGACAGCGGGAAAACTCCGATAGATGGTCTTCGTATTCATTGGCCAGCAAAAGCTGCTCTCCTTTGTTGTCTGTTTCAAAAAAAGGCGCGATGCTGGAAAGGTCAAACTGGGGATCGCGGATTCTGGCCATCAGGCATAAATAGTCGCCGGGCGGGAAAGAGACAATATGCCCCTGGTTGGATTCGGTTTTGGGACATTCCTTTAGAAACATATAATGCAGCTTTGGTGTAAAGGTGCCACGGCAAAAGGAATCATAATCCAAGGTATAGCCCCATTGGCGCAGATAGCTTTGGATGTTCAGTTTGGATTCGCTGCGGATTTCATCCAGCCGGGTTTCCACCTGGGAAACGCTTTCCTCCCAGCCGACGGAGGTGGCCATGGCATAGCGGCGGGAAAAATGGACGATATAGGGATGACGCAGGTGCAGACGCTTTTTGGGGTATTCAAAATAATCGATGTACCATTGCAAGTTTTCCTGTTCCAAAGCCAGCTCTTCCAACTGGGAAGAAATGGCTTCTTTTCGTTTTTTTAAAAAAGGCAGCAGGCTTTCGGTGGACTGATTTTGCAGGGCAATTTTAATTTCTTTGAGGGGGATATGCATGGCCCGCAGGTATTTGATGCGGTCGATATAATGCAGTTGATGAAAGGTGTAATAGCGATACCCCGTTTTTTCATC
>CALWLF010000108.1 GCA_944381455.1 uncultured Clostridia bacterium
CCTGCCCAGGCTGCGGCAGCTGCGCCGGTATGTTCACCGCCAATTCCATGAACTGCCTCACCGAAATCATCGGTATGGGCCTGCCTGGAAACGGCACCATCCCAGCCATCCACGCCGGCAGAATCCGCCTGGCCAAAGAAGCCGGGATGCAGATTATGGATCTGTTGGAAAACGATATCCGTCCAAGGGACATTGTCACCGAAAAATCCCTGCAAAATGCCCTCCATGCCGATATGGCCCTGGGCTGCTCCACCAATACGGCGCTGCACCTGCCCGCCATTGCCCATGAAGCAGGGCTGACTGTAGACTTTAACGAAATCAACCGCATCAGCAAAGAAACACCGCATCTGGTGAAACTGGCGCCGGCCGGCCCCGACTGTCTGGTGGATCTCCACGAAGCAGGCGGCCTTCCTGCCGTCATGAAAGATTTGGCAAGCTATGGCCTCTTTGACACCAGCCTCATCACCTGCACCGGCAAAACCATCGCTGAAAACATCAAAGATGCCAAGGTATTAAACCGTAACATCATCCGAGATAAAGAACATGCGTATTCTCCAGACGGCGGCTTGGCTGTGCTTTGGGGCAACATCGCCCCTGACGGTGCCATCGTGAAAAAAGGCGCCGTGCTGCCAGAAATGCTGGTACATGAAGGCCCAGCCCGTGTCTTTGAAAGCGAAGAAGAATGTATCGACGCTTTGACCGAAGGCAAAATCAAACCGGGCGATGTTATTGTGATCCGTTATGAAGGACCAAAAGGCGGCCCCGGCATGCGGGAAATGTTGGCCCCGACGGCCACTTTGGCTGGCTTAGGCTTGGATAACAGCGTGGCCCTCATCACCGATGGTCGTTTCTCTGGCGCTTCCCGTGGCGCTTCCATCGGCCATATCTCTCCAGAAGCCGCTGCCGGTGGCCCCATCGGCCTCATTGAAGAAGGCGACATCATCGCCATCGATATGAACAACAACACCTTGAATGTGAAAGTGGACGAAGCAACTTTGGCCAAACGGAGAGAATCCTTCGTACCAAAAATGAAAGAAGTGGCCCCCGGCTACTTAAAACGATATCAAAAACTGGTGACCAGTGCCAATACTGGCGCCGTATTTATGGACTAATCAAAACCCATTTTTGAGATCGCTTCCTCAAAACACATAAAGAGCAGGAATCCGAATAAGAAAGGATTCCTGCTCTTTTTTATTTTTCCAAAGTAAACCATTTTTTCCAAAATATTTTTTTATTTGATTGACGAATGGCTTATCCTATTTTAAGATAATAGTAAGTCCACTTTTCAAGATGACTTTACGAGTCGCGACAGCATTGGCTTTGACATCTTGGCAAAATCAAACCAATCTGGAGGGATTTTTATGAACAAAATCAAACAATCTAGCTTCTTTTTCTTGTTGCTTTTTGCAATGACTCTATTTGGCTCTTTGGCCTATGGCGCATCCACCCCTACCGTCACATTAACTGCGGAAGAAGTCTCTGCCCAAGATGCCGTCATTCGGGTAAAAGTAGATGCCGAAGAACCATTTTTTAACAAAAGTACTTTATTCATCAAACTAGAAAACCAAAATAAGCTCAAAGAAGTATCTACCACCTATCTGGCTGAACTGACCGGCGATTATAGCGATACCTATCGCCTCAGCGATTTTAATATCACCTTGGAACCAAATACCACCTATCGTTGTACTTTTACTGCTGGAAAAGATACCGTCGGTTCCGCGGTGAATTATGTCGTTTTTACCACGCCAGCAACACCTTCTTCTCCTGCCCCTTCTGCCCAGAAAGAAGAAGTCATTTCTGTCGTGGCACCTCCAACCATTACTCTTTTTGACGAAAAATGGGTCACCGAGGACAATGCCTATATCCAAGGGGAAATTTCCTATTCCGACGGTCATAAGCCTTCTGCCGTTGGGATGTACCTTGGTACCAGTACTTCCAATTTGAAATCTGTTTGGCGGGAAAGATTACCCCATAACAAAAACCCATTCCAAATCTGGTATGACATCAAAGATGAAGTGGGCATCACCCTTCAAAGCGATACCACCTATTACTATACCTTCTATGCCGTGGTGGACGGCGAAACCTATAAAGGCAATATCCAAAGCTTTCATACAGAAAAAGCACAAGCCTGCACCCATCCATCCTACGATGAAGAAGGCTATTGTACTTCCTGCGGCGAGGAATTTCCCCTGCGCGCCGCCAATACCTTAAACGCCGCCATGGTCTGCAACAAAAATAACGCCGCCATCCACAGCCGCCCCTATGGCGCTGCCCCCATCACCAGCCGGGGCCAAAGCGGCCAAACCTTCACCGTCAAACAGCAGGCCATCAATGCCTATGGCAACCTTTGGTATCAGCTTTCCGACGGCCAGTGGATCGTCAGCGATTATTTAAACACCATCCAGTCCAAGCCTTCTGCCGGCCAGATTCGTCTGATCATCGGCGGCGAAGAAGTGCCCTTTGGCACCATCCGTCCCGTCATCCAAAATGGATATACTTTGGTACCGGTTCGAATCGTTTCCAACGCCATCGACAAAAATGTGGATTATAATGACACTGCTCGTACCATCACCATTTCCGACGGCGCCAAAACTATGAAAATGACACTGGGTTCCAAGGCCGTTACGTATCTTTCCGGCGGCAAAACCTCCACAGGCACCCTCTCCATTGCGCCCGTCATCTTAAACGACAGCGCCATGCTGCCGGTGCGGGATGTGGTCAGCTTTTTTGACTATGGCGTCCACTGGGATTCCAGCACGCTGACCATCACCTTGACCTCTGGCAAGAACACAGCAGAAGCAGAAACGGCCGCCTACCGCAATCCTTTGGGCGAGAAAAAACTGACCGTCACCGCCGGTTTTTATTATAGCAGCGGCTCCTATCACGGCGGCGTAGACTTTGTGGCCAGCAAAGGAACGCCCCTCTATCCAGTGCAAGGCGGCGAGGTCCTCTTTGCAGGCCAGGAAAAACGGGCCGACGGTTCTGCCGGCATGGGCGGCAACTGTGTCTTAATTTTGGGTAACGACGGCTATTATTATTACTATGCCCATTTGGACAGCATTGCCTTTTCCAATCTGCAAGAAACAAGTGCCTCCGGCAAAAAAGTGTTCCGCACCATCGATAACAACACCTTGATTGGCTATACGGGCAATAGTTCCAGAAATCCCAATATGGCAGAACACCTTCATTTGACCATTGCCGTGCCCAAAGGTGCTTCTTTGTCCATCCCGAAAGGCTCCGGCCAAAACGGAACTGGCGGCATGGAATGGTTTGGCAACCACCAGGGCACCACCATCAACGGCGTTACCTTTTTAAAAGAAAAAGGCGTCTTATAACCCGCCTTTGCTTACAGAAATAGTATCAAAAGCCTCTGCTTTCTTTCGATCAGCAGAGGCTTTTTTTAAGAAAATGCCGCATTTTTTTGTTGAAATATTTACAAATACCCAAAAATCACATAAAATGGGTAGTTGTTATGTTTCATTAAGAAAGGAAGGAATAAGGGGAAATGAAAATTCAAGCAGAATTATCCAAACAGGCCTATTCCTTTGAGGGCAAAATGTCCTTAAAGCAGGCCATTCCACTGGGGCTTCAGCATGTGCTTGCCATGTTCGTGGGCAACTTAACGCCGCTGCTTATCATCACCGGCGCCTGCGGCATGGCCGGCGGCGAATTTGCCCACTTGCAGGTGGCACTGCTGCAAAACGCCATGCTGGTGGCCGGTATCGTTACGCTGGTACAGTTATTTGGCATTGGCCCGGTGGGCGGCAAAGTGCCCATCATCATGGGCACCAGCTCCGGCTTCATTGGCGTCTTTAACAGCGTCGTTGCCACCATGGGCGGCGGTGTCATGGCCTATGGTGCCATCATGGGCGCCTCCATCATCGGCGGCCTCTTTGAAGGGGTGCTGGGGCTCTTTTTAAAGCCGCTGCGGCGGTTTTTCCCGGCCATCGTCACCGGCACCGTTGTGCTTTCCATCGGCCTTTCCCTCATCAGCGTCGGCATTGCCTCCTTTGGCGGCGGCAGCGGCGCCAAGGATTTTGGCTCTGTGGAAAACCTGCTATTGGCCTTTTTTGTGCTGATTGTCATCTTGATTGCCAAACATTGGACCAAAGGCTTTGCCAGCTATGCCGCCATCTTAATTGGCATCGTGGCAGGGTATATCGTCGCCTTTTTCATGGGTATTTTGCTGCCCCACACAGGCATCACTGCCGACGGAGTAGAGTTTACCAAATCCTGGGTATTAAACTGGGACAAGGTGCGGGAAGCCGCCTGGTTTGCCGTGCCGGAACTGATGCCTGTGCCCTTGGTATTTGATTGGAGAGCCATCATCCCGGTGATGATTATGTTCGTCGTCACAGCCGTAGAAACAGTGGGCGATATTTCCGGCGTCATGCTTGGCGGCATGGACCGGGAAGCCACCGACAAGGAACTTTCCGGCGGCGTCATCTGTGATGGCTTAGGCTCCTCCTTTGCGGCCTTTTTCGGCGTTTTGGCCAACACCTCCTTTAGCCAAAATGTGGGGCTGGTTGCCATGACCAAAGTGGTCAACCGCTTTGCCCTGGCTACCGGCGCCGTTTTCTTGATTCTTTGCGGCTTAATCCCCAAACTGGGCGCCCTCGTTTCCATCATGCCCCAGTCGGTGCTGGGCGGGGCTGCTGTGATGATGTTTTCGTCCATCGTTGTCAGCGGGATCCAGTTGGTGACCAAAGATCCTCTGACGCCAAGAAACTTGACTATTTTGTCGGTGGCATTGGGCGTGGGATACGGCATGGGGGCAAACCCAGCCATTTTAAGCGCAACGCCGCAGGCTGTACAGCTGATTTTTGGCGGTTCCGGCATTGTGCCTGCCGCTTTGGTGGCCATGGTGCTTAATATCTTGCTGCCAAAAGACGGCGCAAACGCATAAGGTCGGAAACGGTATCCACATCCAGCAATTCTTCTTTGTTTTTGGCCTCCACCAGTACCGGCGGACCAAACAAAGAAAACACGGCGCTGCCGCCCCCTGTGGGCGGCAGTTTTTTTAATGCAGAAAAAGCCGCCTTGGGAAACATCACCGGGCTTCCCCCCTGGCCTGCAAAGGAAAGGCGGTAAATCTTCGTTGGATTTTTCAAAAACGCAGTCACCAGGGCCTGGATGCTTTCTTTTTGCACCAGCGGCTGGTCGGCGGTGCAAAAAAGGCAGCCTTCCATCTCCTCCATCTGTTCCACGCCCAAGCGGATGGTGTCCCGCTGCAATGGCTCTTGATGAAGCAGCACTTCCACCCCTTTTTTGCGGCAAATCTCCGCCACCTCCTGCCATCTGGTCACCACCAGCCGTTTTTGAAAACTGCCGCAGTCGGTGGCATCCAACATATAGGAACAGAGGGGCTTTCCGCCCAAATCGGCCAATAGTTTATTGCTCCCGAACCGTTTCCCCTCCCCTGAGGCTTGAATCACGCATCCAATGGGCAGGGAAGTATTGTTCAAACAATCGCTCTGCTTCTCGTTGTACTGCCGTTCGATATTGTTCATACTGTGTCACCAGCTTTCTTGCTTCTGCCGTCAAGGCACTGCCGCCGCCGCCTTTTCCGCCAATGGTCCGTTCTATCAATAAAACGCCCAGCACCTCTTCAGCATGGGTGATGAGTTTTAATGCCTTTGTATAGGCCATGTGCATCTGCATGGCGCCGCCTCGCAAAGAGCCGGTTTCTGCTACGGCCAGCAGCAGCCGGTACGGCCCCTCGCCAAAAAAGCGGAGCCCTTCTCCATCACATAAATAAACTTGTACCCGTTCTTTCATTGCCCATCCTCCCAATCCAAAAACCATTTCCCCTGCCGCAAAAAAGGCCTTGTTTTGGAATAAAGCAGCCCAAAGGCTGCCATCATCTCTGCTTCGGTGGCCGTTTTGGGCGCAATGGATGCGGCCAATGCCCCGTCTTTTAAAAACAGCAGCCGGTCGCAGCAAGTCAGCGCCAGCTGGGGATCGTGGAGGGCCAAAAGCGCTGTCTTTTGTCCTGCCGCCACCGTCTGGCGCACCTGGGTAAAGAGCAGCTGCTTGTTTTCCACATCCAGCGCCGCATCCGGCTCATCCATCAGCCAAAACTGTGTCTGCTGCACCATGGTGCGGGCCAAAAGGCAAAGCTGTTTTTGCCCTTCGCTTAAGGTGAGAAAATCCCGGTGGCACATGTCTGCTAACCCCACCTGGCTCAGCGCCTCCATGGCTGCCTGCCGCTGGGCCTTCGTGGGCTGGCCAAAGAGGGAAAGCCAGGGCGACACCCCCAGCAGCACCACCTCCGCCACCGGCAGCGAAAAGGCAATGCTATGGCGCTGGGGCAGATAGCTGATCCGTTTTGCCCGCTCCCGATCCGAAAGGCGATGCAGGTCTTTTCCTTCCAATAAAAACCGGCCTTTATAGGGCAGCTGGCCGCAAATGGAGCGAAACAGTGTGGTTTTTCCGCTGCCGTTTTTGCCCAAAATACCCGTCACTTCTCCTGCCAGCAGAGAAAAAGAACAGCTATCGAGCACCTGCTTTTTGCCATAGGAAACAGAAATCGTTTCTGCCAAAAACAGCTCCCTCATGCCATTTTCCCTCCTTTGAGCACCAAAAAAAGCAAAAACGGCGCCCCCAAAAAGGAGGTAAATATACTGAGCGGCAAATCGGCCGTGCCAATGCTGCGAGCCAATAGATCTGCCAAAAGCAGCAGCAAACTGCCCAAAATCCCACCAAAGACCATGGTGGGCAGCCGAAAATCCTTCGTCAAAAGCCTTGCCACATGGGGCGCCAAAAGCCCCACAAAGCTGATAAGCCCCGTCACCGATACAATGGAGGCCACCGCAAGGGTGGCAAAAACCAGCAGCAAAAACCGCATCTTTTCCACCGAAACGCCCAGCATCCCCGCCTCTTCTTCCGAAAGGCTTAGCAGCAATAACTGCCGGTGCAGCAGCAAAATGGCTCCCGTGCTGACCAATGAGATGACTGCTGAAAGAGGCAGTTTCGATGCCGTCATGTCGCTGAGCGTTCCCATCACCCAGTATTCAATGGCCCCCAGATGCTTCTGTGGATCTGCCGAAAGCTTCAGCAGCATCAAAATGGCCTGGGTAACGGCATTGACGGCAATGCCCGAAAGCACCACCGACGAAAGGCGCCTTGTCCCCGACAGGCGGCTAAACCCCAGTGTCAAAAACACCGTCACCAATGCGCTTACAAAGGCCAGTGCCGCCGTCACGGCCATGCCGCCGCCAAAAAACAAAATGGCGCAGGCCGCCCCCACCGTTGCCCCGGAGGAAACGCCGATGATGTCCGGCGAAGCCAAGGGATTTTGAAACACCGTCTGATAGACGCTGCCGGCCACCCCCAGCACAAACCCGGCCAGCACAGCCATCAGCGTCCTGGGCAGCCGCAGTGTCCAAAACACCCTCACCGGCAATTCCTGCCCGGTGAGCAAATCCGAAATCGAAAGGGGAAACCGCCCCACGCATAACGAAACAACAAATGCAGCCCCTGTCAAAACAAGGGCTGCACCAAACCAGAATATCCATTTGTTTGCAAATTGTTTTTGCATTCTTTTCGCCTCTTATGCTGCTGGCGTAAAGCCATAGAATGTTTCATAGAAAGAAGTTAAAGCCGCGTCAAAATCGGCGCTGCTGTACAAATCGGGATGCAGGACACTGGCCAGATACAACGTACCCAGCACACCGCTTGGCACGGGAGAATCCCAGGCTTCATACTCCCCGGGCATGGCGTAAACGGCGCCGTTTTCCACTGCCGTTACCCCGGCCAAGTTGCTGTCGGCAAGCACCTCATCCACCGTATAATCGGCTTCCCCGGCCAATACAATCACATCCGGGTTCCACGCCAGGACTTGTTCATAAGAAATTTCGCCCCAGTCGTTTCCTGTCAGGTCAGAGGCCACATTGACGCCGCCGGCCTGCTGGATAAGGCTGTTTTGATACATTTCCCCACCGGCTGCTGCCAAAAAGGCACTGTTGGATGTGAGCAGCACCGAAGGCGTTTCGACGCCTTCTACTTTCCCTGCCAAATCGGAAAGCGCCGTTTCGTTCCAATCCAGTAACGCCTGGGCTTCTGCCGCAGCCCCGGTGGCGTCGCCAAGCAAGGTGATGGCTTCATCCAGCAAAGCTTGGTCTTCGGGGTTTACAGCCAGCACCGTAAAGCCCAATTCTTCCAAGGAAGGAATGGTATCTTGCAGTTTGGCTGGCAAAATAATCAAATCCGGCTCCAAGGCGGCGCAGCCTTCCAGGTCAAATTCCTTGGCCGTGCCAACGCTGGGCAGTTCCAGCAGTTCTGGCGCGGCCAAGCCATAGATGGGACGGCTATCGGCTTTCGCTTCGATCCCCACCAGTTTGTCTTCCTGGCCCAAGGCAATCAGTAACGACGTGGAGATATAATAACCGCTCACCAGCGTCTGTGGTTCTTCTTCAATGGTCACTTCCCGGCCCACCTGGTCGGTGACGGTGACGGGAAAGGCCGCTTCTTCTTCGGCCGCCGCCGTTTCCTCGGTGGTCTCTTCTGTGGTTTCTACTGCTTGGGTACTTGTGCTTTCTTCCGTTGTGCCATCCTTCGAAGCGCAGGCTACCAGAGACAATGAAAGCAGTGCCACCAGCAACAAAGACAATCGTTTTTTCATCACAAACATTCTCCTTTTTTTCTGGGAAAAACCCCGTTATCGTTTGAAAACAACAACGCAAATTATAGCATATCCTTGGACTTTCTGCAAGAGTTTGCTATAATGAAAGTAATTGTACGAAATGAAAACAGGAGGCATCTATGATACGGTTTACAGACTACAAACGGCCTGCTTCTCTAAAAGAAGCCTGGGAACTGAACCAAAAAAAATCCAACCGCATCATCGGCGGCATGCTGTGGCTAAAAATGAGCCACCGCCCCGGCCAATGCGCCATCGATTTATCGGGCCTTGGCCTTGACACCATCGAAGAAACAGAGGAATCCTTCTCCATCGGCGCCATGGTGACGCTGCGGCAGCTGGAGCTGCACAGCGGCCTTGCCGCCTATACCAAAGGCGCCATGAAAAAAAGCGTGGAACACATTGTCGGTGTCCAATTTCGTAACTGTGCCACCATCGGCGGCAGCCTCTACGGCCGCTATGGCTTTTCCGATGTGCTGACCTTATTTTTGGCCATGGATACCCAGGTGGAACTGTTTGAAAAGGGCATCGTTTCCCTGTCCGACTATGCTGCCATGGAGTATGACCGGGATTTGCTCATCCGGGTCATTGTGAAAAAAACACCGCTGCGTCTGGCCTATGAATCGGTGCGGATCACCAAAACCGATTTTCCCGTTTTGACCTGCGCCCTATCCTTCGGGCAAGAGGGCTTGCGCACTGCCATCGGCGCCAGGC
>CALWLF010000109.1 GCA_944381455.1 uncultured Clostridia bacterium
GTGGTTTGCAGGCAGCTATGCTGGCGCTGTGCGGCGAGGGGGACGAGGTGATTGTGGCGCGCAACTGCCACAAAAGCGTTTGGGACGCATTGATATTCAGCGGGGCAATGCCCCGGTTTTTTTATCCTGAGCCGGTGGAAGCGCTGGGGGTGTTTGGCGCCTGCGCTGTGGAACGGGTGGCAAAGGCCATCCAGGACTATCCAAAGGCCAAGGCCGTTTTTCTCACCAGCCCCACTTATGAAGGGATTTTAAGCGACATTGCCTCCATTGCCGCCTTGGTCCATCAGGCCGGCATGGTGCTGGTGGTGGATGAAGCCCATGGGGCCCATCTGCCTTTTTTGTCTTCCTTTCCGCCCAGTGCCATTGGCCAAGGAGCCGATGTGGTGGTCCAAAGCTGCCACAAAATGATGCCATCGCCCACCCAGACGGCGGTGCTCCATCTTTGCAGCAGCCGGGTGGAGGAGGAGCGGCTGATTCAGGCGTTATCCATGGTCCAAAGCAGCAGTCCCTCCTATCTTTTGATGGGTTATCTGGACCGCAGCCGGGCCGTCATGGAAGAATTGGAACAAGAAACTTATGAAAAAAGGCTGGACGCTTTGCGCAGTGCCTTAAGCCAAAATGACCGGTTTTTTCTCTTTGACGGGGGAGTGCAATATGATAAAAGCAAACTGATTCTTTATGCAAAGGACGAGTCCATGATGCCGGTGGGCGAAGCACTGCGCCGCCAGTTTGCGTTGGAGGCAGAATTTGTGCTGCCTACCCATCTTTGTTTGATGACGTCTCCTTTTGATACAGAAGAAGGATACGGCAGGCTGGTGGAAGCAGTCGGTCTTCTTTCTAAAACACTGCCAAAGACACCGCTTGCTCCGCTTTCCTGGGCGTATCCGCTGCCAAAAACAGTGCTCACCATGCGGCAGGCCTGGGCATTGCCCAAAGAACAGGTGCCTCTTTCTCAGGCAGCGGGCCAGGTGGCAGGGCAGGCCGTGATCCCTTATCCGCCCGGTATCCCACTGCTTTTTGCCGGCGAGGAAATGACAGAGGAAGTTTGTGCCATATTGGAAAAAATCATGGCAAACCATGGAAATGTCATGGGAATTTGTGCAGATGGACTTGCAAAAATTTCGATAATTCGGTATGATAAAATATGGAGGTGAATACGATGTTACAGGCATTACAAAGCTTAAGTTGGGCCGATTATCTGTATGCGGCAGTGATGGCCTTTGTTTTGATGCGTTTAGTGACAAGCATTTCCAATTTGACCAAAATCGGCCCATACCGTCGACAGGGAGAGGAAACGGCAGCCGATCTGGATAGAAAGATGGCAATACAAAACTGTGTTGCGCTTTTTCCGGTGGATACCATTCATTTTCGTGGGCAGGTGTTCACCAAAGGAATGATGGTGCGGATCACCACATTCCAAAAACGAATCATTGAAGGCGAATTGATTGGCCGCAATGAAAAGGGGTTGCTGTGTGTCATCGTTGGGCCGCATATCATTGCCCACGAGATCGACAAAATTGAAGATATGGTCGAAATGACGACACTCATGCAGAAATAGAGTTTGTTGGAAAGCCAAAACGTGACAAAATGGGGGTCTTTCTGGCTTATTTCTTCGTGTTTATACCAATGGATTTTTTGGAAGAGAGGATGTATAATTGGTATAGGCAATATCATGTCTTACATGATAATGATTGTTAGGAGGCTGAAACATGAAAATTTCAGACGTATGTCGTCTGGGCATTGACATCGGTTCCACCACGGTGAAAGTGATCGTGCTGGACGGTGGAAACAAAACCTTGTTTGCAGAATATACCAGACATTTTTCCCAAATTAAGGAGACGCTGCAAGGCATTGTGGAAAAAGCCTATCAAAAATTGGGAGATATTTCCTTTACTGCCATGATGACCGGCAGCGGCGGTGTGTCCATGGCAGAAGCCATTGGCGTTAATTTTATTCAAGAGGTGGTGGCAACGGCCAATGCCGTAGAAACAGTGGCACCGCAGACCGACGTGGCCATTGAGCTGGGCGGCGAAGATGCCAAAATCATCTATTTTGATAACGGCATTGAACAGAGAATGAACGGGGTTTGCGCCGGCGGCACCGGCAGCTTCATCGATCAGATGGCAACGCTGCTGCAAACAGATGCCACGGGGTTAAACGACCTGGCTAAGCGCCACAAAGTGATTTATCCCATTGCAAGCCGCTGCGGCGTGTTTGCAAAGACAGACATTCAACCGCTCATCAATGAAGGTGCCGCCAAAGAAGATTTGGCTGCATCCATTTTCCAGGCTGTGGTAAACCAAACCATCAGCGGCTTGGCCTGCGGAAAACCAATCCGCGGCAATATCGCCTTTTTGGGCGGACCACTTCATTTCTTATCAGAACTTCGGCAGCGTTTTGTTGAAACGCTCGGTCTTACTTCAGATACCACCATTATACCGGAAAATTCTCATCTCTTTGCGGCATTTGGTTCTGCAGTCAGCGCAAAAAAGGACTGCGCCGTTCTTACTTTTTCTCAGTTGATTGAAAACTTAAAGCAAGTCGGCAGTTTAGAAATGGAAGTCAGCCGTCTGAATCCGCTTTTTGAAACGAAAGAGGATTATCAGGCGTTCTTTGCACGCCATGAAAAAGAAAAGGTGACGAGAAAAAGTTTGTCCGACTATCATGGCAATGCCTTTTTGGGCATTGATGCCGGCAGCACCACCACAAAAATTGCATTGGTGAGTGAGGAAGGCGATCTGCTTTATTCCTATTACACCAGCAATGAAGGCAACCCCTTAAAAGTGGTCATTGCTGCCCTCAATGATTTGTATGGCCAAATGCCAAAGGATGTGAAAATCGTCAACTCCTGTGTCACCGGTTACGGGGAAGGGCTCATCAAAGAAGCCTTACAGGTAGATTTGGGATACATCGAAACGGTGGCCCATTATAAAGCGGCCGCTTTCTTTAAACCAGATGTGGACTTTATTTTAGATATTGGCGGCCAGGACATGAAATGCCTGCGCATCAAAGACGGCGTCATTGACAGCGTACAGTTGAACGAAGCTTGTTCTTCCGGCTGCGGCTCCTTCATTGAAACCTTTGCCAAGGGGCTCAATTATTCGGTGCAGGATTTTGCAAAAATCGCTTTGGAAAGCCGCACCCCCATTGACTTGGGTTCTCGCTGCACCGTGTTTATGAACAGCCGGGTGAAACAGGCCCAAAAAGAAGGCGCTGCTGTGGCCGATATTTCTGCCGGCCTGGCCTATTCTGTCATCAAAAATGCACTGTTAAAAGTCATTAAAATTGCCGATCCAAAGGCATTGGGCAAAAGCATTGTGGTGCAGGGCGGCACCTTTTATAACGATGCCGTATTAAGAAGTTTTGAACTGATCAGCGAACGGGATGCCGTGCGGCCCGACATTGCCGGGATCATGGGCGCTTTTGGCTGCGGCCTCATTGCCGCAGAAAAATACCAGGAAGGGTATGAAACGACGCTCATTGGCCAGCAGGCTATGAATGAATTGGAAGTCAAAATCGACCATGTTCGCTGCGGCCGCTGCGCCAATAACTGTCTGTTGACCATCAATAAATTCAATAGCGGCCGCCATTTTATCACCGGCAACCGCTGCGAAAAAGGCGAAGGCAAGGTAAAACAAGACCAGACGGTGCCAAACTTATACGAATACAAAAAACAGCGGCTGTTTGCCATGGCTTCTTTGCCGAAAGAAGAGGCAAAACGAGGCGTCATCGGGATTCCTCGTGTGCTCAATATGTATGAAGATTATCCGTTTTGGCATGCTGTGCTGACGGAACTGGGCTTTTCGGTGCAGCTTTCTCCGTATTCTTCTAAGGCGCTGTATGAAAAAGGCATTGAAAGCATCCCGTCGGAAAGCGTTTGCTATCCGGCCAAGCTGGTCCATGGCCATGTGAAATGGCTGCTGGAGCAGGGCGTGCGCACCATCTTCTATCCGGGCATTGTTTACGAACGGCCGGATATTTTGGAAGCGGACGAAAGCTACAGCTGCCCCATTGTGGCAAGCTATTGCGAAAATATCAAAAACAACATGGAAGAACTGCAGGATAAGTCCATTCAGTTCTTGAATCCATTCTTCTCCTTCAAAAATAAAAAGGCGCTGGTAAACCGGATTGCCGATGAATTTGCTTCTTTCGGTGTGACAAAAGCAGAAGCAGAAGCAGCCGTGGAAAAAGGCTGGGATGCCTGGGATGCGTTCCGCAATGATATGCATAAAAAAGGAGAAGAAGCCCTGGCCTATGTCAAAGAGCATCAGATGCCAGCCATTGTGCTGGGGGGACGTCCGTATCACATTGATCCGGAAGTCAACCACGGCATTCCCGAAATGATCACCAGCTTTGGCATTGCCGTTTTGACCGAAGACAGCGTGGCCCATTTGGGCAAAGTGGAACGGCCTTTGGTGGTGCGGGACCAGTGGATGTTCCACAGCCGGTTATACGAAGCAGCAGCCTTTGTGAAAACCCAGGAAAACATTGAATATGTACAGCTGAACAGCTTTGGCTGCGGGCTGGATGCCGTGACCACCGATGAGGTGAAAGACATTTTGCAGGCGGCAGGTAAAATCTATACGGTGCTGAAAATTGACGAAGTCAATAACCTGGGTGCAGCCAGAATCCGTATCCGTTCTTTGATTGCCGCCATGGAAGACCGGAAGGATAAGCACCGCGAAATCCATGTGGGCGATGCCTCCCTCAAACGGGTGATTTACACCAAGGAAATGAATCAGGATTACACCCTGCTTTGTCCGCAGATGGCGCCCATCCATTTTGATATCTTAAAAGAAGCCTTCCGCTCCTGCGGCTATCGCATCGAAATGATGCCGGCCCTGGATAAAAGCTGCATTGAAACAGGCTTAAAATATGTCAATAACGATGCCTGCTACCCGGCGCTCATTTCTGCCGGACAGGTGATTAACGCCCTCAAAAGCGGCAAGTACGATTTGAACAAGGTGGCCATTTTGATGACACAAACAGGCGGCGGCTGCCGTGCCACCAACTACATCGGTTTCTTCCGCAAAGCCTTGAAAAACATGGGGCTGGAACATATTCCTGTGGTTTCTGTTTCCAGCAGCGGCATCGAGAAAAACCCCGGCTGGACCTACAGCCTGCCTTTGGGCAACCGGGCCATGCAGGCCTTTGTCTATGGCGACTTGTTCATGCGCGTGCTCTATCGCACCCGTCCTTATGAACGGGTGGAAGGCAGCGCCAATGCCCTCTATGAAAAATGGAACGAAAAAGTAAAACGGGACATTT
>CALWLF010000110.1 GCA_944381455.1 uncultured Clostridia bacterium
TGCCACCGGAAGAAAAACCAACGGCCCAGGAAGAAGCACTGGCCGAAGAAGGAAAATTGGCCATTGCCTATGGCAGTGCGACGCGGCAGGAATCCCAACTGGAACAAGTGTCTTGGCAGCAAGACGGCATGGCCTGTCAGTTGTTTTTGATGGATGGTAATTTGGGCGAAGACGAATTGCTGGAAATGGCTCAAGAAACGGCCCAACATATGGCGGCAGAGTAACGGAAAAAAGAAAAAGCGAGAAAAAAGAGCCATTTTTTTGACGCAGTTTTTTAAGAAAAAATAGCTAGGTGAAATCCTGCCATATAAAGAGGTTATCTAGCTGATTTTGACTCAAAGCTATTTTCTTTTCAAGACAGTAGGTAATATCTTTTTTAAAAAGAAATCAAGGAAAAAACAGCAGGGTTCCCAAAAAAGGGGATTCTGTTGTTTTTTTTAAGCCGTTTTTATGAAGTTTTGATTGCAGTCAAGAAAAAAGCAATCCGCTTGGAAAATAGCATTGTAGAGTTTTTTGTCCGAAAAAAACTGAATTTTATAATGAATGACAAAAACGGAAACAAGCTGCATTTTTTTCTAAAATTCGTTTTTTTGCTATACAAATTTCTTTTTCGTTGGTATAATAGATTGAGATAGAAAGCTCTATCAGGCAAAAAACGGGTGTTCTGCCCTGAATAAAGAATAGGAGGCTCTCAAAGATGGCAGTTGTGGAAGAATTGATCAGAGAAGAAAATGACGGTACCTTAAGCTTTGGCAATTATCTGGTCGATACCAAAATGAAAGTACTGGATTTTGAAGTAAACGGAGACTTGTACTACGTTAAAACATATAAAGACATTACAAAACTAGAAAAAAATGGGAAACTCTTGCTGGAAGCTGTTCCAGGGGCTGCTGTGATGTGCTTTCAGCAGACGGAAAAAGGCGCCTGCTTTGGCGTAGAAGCGCTGGATGATGTGCAGATTACCATGGAAATGGAAGCTGGCAAAGAATACAAGGTGCTCATTGATGAAGTAAATGTGGGCAGCGTGAAGGCAAATTTGGCCGGCAAAGTGATTTTCAGCGTTGATACCAAGGGCAGCCAAAAACAGGTGATGCTGGAAAAAGTCAACGGCTGATCAAAGCCAAAACAAATACATCAGAAATCAAAGGCGGCTTAGAGGAATGCTCTTGGCCGGCTTTTTTTCTATGGACAGCCTAAAAAATGGGGATAGAAAGGAATGGCCATGAAAGAAAAAACCGTTTATATCTGTAAAAACTGCGGCAGCCGCTCGGCCAAGTGGATGGGTGTTTGCCCCCGCTGCCGCCAGTATAACACCTTTGAGGCGGTGCAGGAAACGACGCAAGAATCAACAGGAGCCGGAGGAAGGGCAGTCCACAGCCGTCTTTCCGACGGACTGCTGCAGCCGCTGCGGTCGGTGGAAACCAACCGCTCTGACCGACTTTTGACTGGCATTGGGGAGTTTAACCGGGTGCTGGGCGGCGGGCTGGTGCGGGACAGTGTGACCATTCTTTCTTCACCGCCTGGCGGCGGCAAAAGCACATTGACGCTGGCAGTGGCCAATGATGTGGCAAAACAGGGCTATCCAGTGCTCTATGCCTCGGGGGAAGAAAGCAGCAGCCAGATCAAAGCCCGGGCTGACCGGATTTTAAAGGAGATTTCGCCAAACTTGTGGGTGATTGCCGATACGTCCATGGATGTTGTGCTGCAGGCAGCACGGCAAAAGGAGGCGGCACTGGTGATTGTGGACAGCATCCAGACCTTCCAGCTGCAAGCCTTTCTTCCTTCCCGGGCCGGAAACCCCACCCAGACCATGGAATGTGCCGGGGAACTGACACGGCTGGCCAAAAACAGCGCCCATCCCGTGGCGGTGATTCTCATTGGGCAGATGAACAAAAGCGATGAGCTGGCGGGGCTGCGGGCCTTGGAGCATTTGGCCGACACGGTGCTGATCATGGATGGGGACAGCGAGGAGCAGTTCCGCTCCCTTACGGCCACCAAAAACCGGTTTGGCAGCACCGGCGAAATGGGTTTTTTCACTATGACAGAGCGGGGGCTTTTATCCATGGACAACCCGTCGGAATTTTTTATGACTAGGCGCAGCGAGGCAGAGGCCGTTTCCGGCAGCGCCTTGACGGTGGTGCGGGAAGGCTCCAGGCCCGTCATTGCTGAGGTGGAAAGCCTGGTGTCCCGTTCCTTTACGCCATACCCCAGCCGCATTGGCGAGGCGTTACGGCGAGAACAGCTCAACACATTGGTTTCCATTTTGGAGCAGCGCTGCGGCGTGATGCTCTTTGATAAAAATGTGGTCATCAAAACCACCGGCGGCCTGAAGCTAAAGGAGCAGGCCTCCAATTTGGCGGTGCTGATGAGCATTGTTTCTTCCGTTTATGAGGAACCCATTTCGCCGTCGGTGGCTTTTTTGGCCGATGTGGGATTAACGGGCGAACTGAAACGGGTGCCCAATACGGAAAGCCGGGTGCGGGAACTGGCCCGGAGGGGGTTTCAAAAGGTGTTTGTCTCCAAAGACAGCATGAAAGAAGAAACGGTGGAAGGCATTTCCATCATCCGGCTGCGGTATGTGTCCGATGTGATGGAGGCCATTTTTGAAAAAAGGCCAAAAAAACGATATAAGGAAAGCTTATAATGGGTGTAAAGAAAATATAGTTTACTAATACTGTTTTATCCATTATAATAATAAAATACCATTCTTAGATAAGGATTGACTTAAATTTCAATTTGTACGAAAAAAAAGACAAGGCGGCTTCGGCCGATACCGAAGGGGGAGTACAATGCAAACGAATGTTCAGATCAAAAAATTTAAAAAAGTTTTGGTGGCGAACCGGGGCGAAATTGCCATCCGTGTTTATCGTGCCCTCAATGAATTGGGGATTCAAACAGTGGGGATTTTCTCCAAAGAAGATAAATATTCTCTGTTTCGCACCAAGACAGACGAAAGCTATGAATTGGACCCCAAAAAAGGCCCCATTGACGCCTATTTGGATATTCGCCGGATCATCCGCATTGCAAAAAGCAAAGGCGTAGATGCCATCCATCCAGGCTATGGCTTTTTGTCGGAAAATCCTGATTTTGTGGCTGCTTGTGAAGAAGCAGGCATCGCTTTTATTGGTCCCACAAAGGAAACCATGAATGCCATGGGCGACAAAATTTCTTCCAAGCGCATTGCCATTGCCTGCGGCGTGCCCATCATTCCAGGCGTGGACCATGCCATCAAAAGCGAAGAAGAAGTGCTGGAAATTGCTGACCGGGTGGGTTATCCTGTCATGCTGAAAGCTTCCAACGGCGGCGGCGGCCGCGGGATGCGTATTGTTAACTGCAAAGAAGATATGCCAAGGGAATATCAAGAAGCAGTTAACGAAGCCAAAAAAGCCTTTGGCGATGACAAAATCTTCATCGAAAAATACCTGCGTGATCCAAAGCATGTGGAAGTGCAGATCATCGGTGATAAATATGGCAACATTGTCCATCTCTATGACCGTGACTGCTCCGTGCAGCGGCGCCATCAAAAAGTGGTGGAATATGCCCCAGCCTTTACGCTGCGGGAAGAAGTGCGTCAAAATATCTTCCGTGACGCCGTAAAACTGGCCCAGTATGTGAACTATAAAAGCGCCGGTACCCTGGAATTTTTGGTGGATGCCGACCAGAATTATTATTTCATCGAAATGAACCCCCGTATCCAGGTGGAACACACCGTAACAGAAATGATTACCGGTGTGGATATTGTGCAGACACAGATTTTGATTGAAGAAGGCTACCCGCTTTCTTCTCCAGAAATCAGCATCCAAAGCCAGGAAGATATCCCCTGTAACGGCTATTCCATCCAGATGCGTGTCACCACCGAAGATCCATCCAATAACTTCCTGCCCGATACAGGCAAAATCTCTGTGTACCGTTCTGCTGCCGGTAATGGCATTCGTCTGGACGGCGGCACGGCTTATACCGGGGCAGAAATTACGCCGTATTATGATAGCTTGCTGGTAAAAATCATTGCCACCGACCGCAATTTCCAATGGGCCGTCAACAAAGCCGTTCGCGCCTTGAAAGAAACACGTATCCGCGGCGTAAAAACCAATATTCCATTTTTGATCAACGTGCTGCAAAACGAAACCTTTGCCAAAGGCCTTTGCACCACCACCTTCATTGGCAACACGCCGGAACTGTTTGAAATTTCTGTGGGCAAAGACCGGGCTACCCGCATTGCCGAATTTATCGGCAACAAAATCGTCAACGAAGTCAACGGCGAAAAACCGGCCGTCACCTGTGTAGACGGACCGGCCACCAGCGGCAAAACTGTCGTGGGGGCCAGAGATGAATTTTTGCGTTTGGGTGCCAAAGCTTATACGCAAAAGATTATGCAGGAGAAAAAACTGTATATCACCGACACCACCATGCGCGATGCCCATCAGTCTTTGATGGCCACCCGTATGAGAAGCATCGACCTTTTGAAGGCGGCTCCTGCCACCAACGAAATCATGGCACCGGCCTTCTCTGTGGAAGCCTGGGGCGGCGCCACCTTTGACGTGGCTTATCGGTTCTTGAAAGAATCGCCTTGGGTGCGGTTGGAAAAACTGAGAAAAGCCATGCCAAACACCTTGATTCAGATGCTGATGCGTGCTTCCAATGCCGTAGGCTACAGCAACTATCCCGATAACGTGGTGGCAAGATTCATTGAAATTGCTGCCGAACGGGGTGTGGATGTATTCCGTATTTTCGACAGCTTAAACTGGATTGAAAATATGAAAATGCCCATTGAAGAGGCACTGAAAACAGGCCGCATTGTGGAAGGCGCCATCTGCTACACCGGCAACATCCTGGATCCAAAGGAAACGAAATATACCGTCGATTATTATGTGAAAAAAGCCAAAGAACTGGAAGACTTGGGCTGCCACATTGTGGCCATCAAAGATATGGCCGGGCTTTTGAAACCATACGCCGCAAAAGAACTCTTTGCAGCGCTCAAAAGCGAGCTGCATGTGCCGCTGCACCTGCATACCCATGATTCCACCGGTAACGGTGTTTCTACGGTGCTGATGGCAGCAGAAGCCGGACTGGACATTGCCGATGCGGCCATTGAGGCCATGAGCGGCTTAACCAGCCAGCCTTCCATGAACTCCATCGTGGAAGCATTGCGCGGCACCGAACGGGATACCGGGTTAAATCCGGAAGATTTGACGAGACTGACCCATTATTACAGCCAAGTGCGTCAAATTTATGCCGGCTTTGAAAGCCCAATGAAAACGTCCAACACAGAAATTTATAAATATGAAATCCCTGGCGGCCAGTATTCCAACTTGCTGGCCCAGGTAAAAGAAATGGGCTCCGGCGAAAACTTTGAAGAAATCAAAGTGCTTTATAAACAGGCCAACGATTTGCTGGGCAACATCATCAAAGTAACGCCTACGGCAAAAATCGTCGGGGACTTGGCCATCTTTATGTTCAAAAACGGCTTGACCAAAGACAATATTCTCACCGAAGGCAAGGAATTGTCCTACCCCGACTCGGTGGTGGATTACTTCATGGGCATGGTGGGACAGCCAGACGGCGGTTTCCCCAAAGAATTGCAGGAAGTGGTGTTAAAAGGCCGTAAGCCGCTGGAAGAAAGAGCCGGCAAGGTCCTGCCTCCAGCAGACTTTGACGCCATTGCAGAACATATCTCCAACTTCAACAGCATCACCACCGACCATGTAAACTCCCGCAACACCTTAAGCTATGCCCTCTATCCAAAGGTGTACGACGACTACTGCCAGCACCTGGAATACTATAACGACGTTTCCCGCCTGGAAAGCCATGTATTCTTCCATGGCCTCAAAAAAGGCGAAGAAACGAAATTGATGCTGGGCGAAGGCAAGGAAGTGCTGATCCGTTACGTCGATATGTCGGAACCAAATGCCGAAGGCGTGCGCAATGTCACCTTTGAAATCAACGGTGTGATGCGTGAAGTACGGGTACAGGATAAGAAACTGCAAGTAAACACCGACAAGAAGCTGAAAGCAGAAAAAGGCAACATCTTGCAGCTGGGCTCTCCAATCCCCGGCACCGTGGGCAAGATTCACGTCAAAGAAGGCGACCATGTGGACAAAAACAGCCTGCTGATGACCGTCGAAGCCATGAAGATGGAAACCTCCATCGTATCGAAACTGAGCGGCACTGTGGACAAGATTTATGTGAAAGAAGGCGAACAGGTGATGCAGGAAGAACTGCTCATCACCTTCAAAGAAGATCCAAAGCCGGAAGAAAAACAGGCTTAAACTGCTGGAAGAACAAAGCAAAACCGCTTAGGAACAACAGGAAGCAGGAAACAAAAACAGCTGGAATCCTCAAAGAAAGGATTCCAGCTGTTTTTTTGAGCAGTTGTTCATAAGAGCTGATTTTGATATTGTTGCCATTGGATTCCAAGATACCAAAAAAATTCTCACTTTTCCACAAACAAAATAATCTGTGCCGTGGAAAAAGCACAAAAAATTCTTTTCCATGGTGGATAAAACTGTTAGAAAGCAATTAAGGCCATTTTCCCATTTCGTCGAAAAAATAGGGAAAAGAAGGAAAAATCACGGAGAAAAGCCAGGAAAAAATGGAACAATTCTCCACTTTGCAGGCCAAAATTTGCTTTTTTCCTTGAATATGGTATAATGAAACATATTGTAAAACAGAAAAAGAGTGTCTTTTTGGCAGCAAAAAGACCTGCTTTGTTTATGAAAAAACAGAAAGGAGCAGTTATGAAAGAACGACGAAGATGGCAGGCAGCACTATGTTTGCTGCTGCTGTTGTTGATGACAGTGCCTGTTTTTGGTGCCTCCATCACCTGCAGCAGCTGGGCCAGGCCGACGCTGGAACAGGCGGCAGAAGCCAACTTGGTGGACAGCACACTGCTGGCCAAAGCCAACAAAACGGCCACGCGGGCAGAATTGGCTCGGCTGGTGGTGGACTTTTATGCCGGACAACTGGGCGGGCAATATACCGCCTCCAATCAAAAACCTTTTACCGACACAGAAGATTTGTCTGTGGCAGTGGCTTACGAATTGGGGCTGATGAGCGGTGTCAGCGCTACACAGTTTGATCCAAACGGCACCGTCAGCCGGGAACAAATGGCCTCGGTGGTGATGCGGCTGATGAAAAAGCTGGGCATTCAGCTGGCGGCTCCATCCAGCGCCACAAAAGCCTTTGGCGATGAAAGCAGTATTTCTTCCTGGGCGCTGTATGATGTGAAGACATTGAAACAAAATGGATTATTGAGCGGGGATGAAGCAGGCTTGTTTCATCCAAAAACAAGCTGCACCATTGAACAGGTGATTGTAGTCATGATGCAGGGGGCAGGCCGGATGAGCAACGTTGCAGCAACAGCCACCCAGGGGCTTCAGCTGGGCGGACAGGCTGTGGCGCTGGGAGAAAGCGAAAGCAGCATTGGGGCCAAGTTTGGCCAGCCAAAGGCAACCACCACCAGCATCTATGGGACGACACGGAAGATGTATCAAACAGCAGACGGCACTTTTTTGCTGGTTGGGTTTTCCAATGGCAGCGCCGCCGAAATTTTCACCAACAGTAAATCCTTTCGCTATGGAGAGATCTCTCAGCAGACCACCTATGGCCAGCTGAATTTTTCCAGCTACACCTCTTATTCGGTGGAAAAAGCAGTGAAAAAAGACGGCAATGTGACTATGACGCTGTATTTTGACGGCGCCACCAGCCATCCAGTGGAGGGGATTTATCTGGCCCGCACTTCTTTGCAGGCAGGCGCCAACCTCTATGACGGCAGTTTTGATGGCGATGTGGAAACAGAACTGTTTTATCTTATCAATGGAACAAGGGCGAAACGTGGACTTTCGTTATTAAACCGCAACGCTTTTTCTGATGCGGTGGCCAAGGCCCATGCCGATGAAATGAAAAAATATTTGAAAGGTTCCTACCTCAGCGCCGATGGCAAAAATGTTTTTGAACGGATGGATGGGGCGAATATTTCCTATGAGGAAGCTGGAGAAAATATCTGCACCACCGTCAGCGGAGATGCACTGGAAATTTACGGCTGGTGGATGAGCAATATTTCCACCAGAGCCAACTTGCTGGAGGACAGTTTTACTGATGTGGGGATAGGGGCTGTGGCTGTGCCGCAGCGCAGTTGTTTCTATGTAGTGGCAGACTTCTTCGGCAGATGAAAGAACCCCCGGTTTTACTACCGGGGGTTTTTGCTGGCTGTCATTTGCAGCCACAGTTGCCGCAGTTGCCGCAGGTGCCGCATCCACCGCAGCTGCCGCAGTTTCCGCCGCAGCCGCAGTCGTTGCAGCAGCCGCCGTTATTGGTCACAACAGGAATTTCTGAAGAGGGGACATAGCCCGATTGCGGTGCAAATAAGTTCACCGGGAAATCCAGGTTCTGGAAGAATTCGCAAGGATTGCAGCTTTCTGGCGATACTTGAGTTGCTTCTTCCGGCACACAGGCGCCCAGGTTTTGCACCATCATGTTAGAAAGACGGAACAGCTTCACCACAGCGAACAGGCCGATGGTTACATGCACGGCCACAGGGGAAGGCGAGCAGTTGCTGCTGCAAGGAGGCGTGCATTCGCAGCCATTGATGATGGTGTTGTTGCAGCTGTTGCATCCGCAGCCGCCGCAGGTGCCGCATCCACAACTACCACAACCGCCGCAGTTGCAGCTGCCGCAGTTTGTGGGGCAAGGGTAGCTCAGGCAGGCAGAAAGGGCCATGGCATTGGCTTCTACGCCAACGAAAGGACCGTTGCCGCAGATGGAGGAGAACAGTTCGTTGAACGTGGTGACGCACATGTTTTCTCCGCCATACAGGGACAAATTGGTGGTATAGCAGCTGGTGGCTGGAATGGAAGAAATTTCACAGCCGTCGCCGTCATAGAACACCAGGCAGTACTGGAACGTAAATTTTACCACCAAATCCCAATAGCCGCACTGGAAGGAGCTTTCTGTCTTGCTGACGACAGAAACGTTGGAGGTGCACAGGTGTTTGACAGCAACGGAGTCGGCGTTGCAGGGAGGTACGATATATTCTCCGTTACTGCTGCAAGAATCGTTGCAGGTGTTATTACAGGTGTTATTACAGGTGTTATTGCAGGTGTTATTGCAAGTATTGTTGCAGGTGCTGCCGCAGGCGTTATTGCAGGCACTGCCGCAGTTGCCGCAGCCACACGTTCCGCCGCAGGCACCATTGCATGTGCCATTACAGCTGCAAGATTTACTGGTGCCACAGCGGCCTTTGGTTGCTTTGCGGGCAGCACCCAAAATGTCCGGCGTCAGGCAAACTTGCAGGCGGCACTGGTCAAACAGTTTTTGCGCCATAATGCAGTCGGTTGTTGGAGAAGCGTAGCTGTTAGAGCAGGTTGCATATCCATCCATAGAAGTTCCTCCTTTTTGAAGAAGCGCTTTGTTTGCTATATACTATGTGCTGCTCTGGGATCGGTGCAGAAATTTTTCCAATTGTTTGGCAGAGGCTGTCTTTTTGCGGTATAATAGAAAAACAGAATTTGACCAGAAGAGGGTGTGTGGAGGTTTTATGAAGGAAAAGAAAATCATCACCCGGGAGGGAAACGGGTTTGTAGAAGAAAAAAAATCAAAGTTTCTGGCGGCGGCCCGGCCTGTGAAAACAGAAGCGGAGGCTCGTGCCTTTGTGGAAGAAATCAGAAAAAAATATCATGATGCCAGACACCATGTGTTTGCATTTCAGGTGGGAGAGCAAAACGAGATCCAGCGCTACAGCGACGATGGGGAGCCTCAGGGTACGGCAGGACTGCCGGTTCTTGGCGTTATCACCGGCGAAGGCGTCAGCGACTGCTGTATTGTGGTCACTCGATACTTCGGCGGCACCCTCCTTGGCACCGGCGGTTTGGTGCGAGCCTATGGCAGGGCGGCCAAAGAAGCGCTGCTGGATGCAGGCATTGGGGCGGTAAAGCGCTATGTGGCCGTATCGGTGAAAACAGAGTATGCCTTGCAGGGTAAACTCTCCTATGAAATTTCAAAGGGCAATTATTTGCTGGAAGATACCATTTTTACCGACCAAGTGGAGTTTCGGCTTCTCTGTGCCCAGGAGGAAGCCGAAACCTTCTGCCAGACCATGCAAAACCTGACCAATGGTCAGGCCAAAATTGAGACAAAGCCACCGGTGGAAGGCGTTTTTGTGGATGGAAAACTGCAGGTGCTGGCGTGAAAAAAACTTGTATTGCCAGCCAAAAAATGATAAAATATTGCGCAGAAGAATGAAAGGGGAAATTAGTTATGTCAGGACATTCCAAATTTGCTAACATTAAGCATAAAAAGGAAAAAAACGATGCCGCAAAAGGCAAAATTTTTACCATGCTGGGCCGTGAAATTGCCGTTGCCGTAAAAGCTGGCGGACCTGACCCTGCCAATAACGGAAAACTGCGCGATGTCATTGCCAAGGCCAAATCCAACAATATGCCCAACGATACCATCGAGCGCAGCATCCGCAAAGCGGCCGGCGCAGAAGACGGCGTGATGTATGAAAGCGTTGTATACGAAGGCTATGGCCCAAGCGGCGTGGCAGTCATTGTGGAGGCGCTGACTGATAACAGAAACCGTGCAGCAGCCAATGTGCGCAATGCTTTTACCAAAGGCGGCGGCAATATGGGCACCAGCGGCTGTGTGTCCTTTATGTTTGACGAAAAAGGCTTGATTATCGTCGATAAAGAAGAAGTGGAACTGGACGAGGAAGAATTGATGATGGCAGCACTGGATGCTGGGGCAGAAGATTTTGCTGCAGAAGAAGACTGCTATGAAATCACCACAACACCAGACGATTTTTCTGCCGTAAGAGAAGCACTGGAAGCAGCCGGCATTCCCATGGCCAGCGCTGAAGTGACCATGATTCCGCAGACGTACACTGCATTGACCAATGAAGAAGATATTAAGAAGATGAATAAGCTGTTGGATTTGTTGGAAGATGATGACGATGTGCAGAATGTATATCATAACTGGGATGAGTGATCAAAATAGATGACATAGCCGCAAAGCCAGTAAAATCAAGGCTTCCAGCGGTTTTTGAGGGCGATTTTCAAAGCCCCAAAAAATCCAATTTTATAGA
>CALWLF010000111.1 GCA_944381455.1 uncultured Clostridia bacterium
GGATAAAAAAACCGGGGCATTGCCCCGCTGAATATCAATGCGTCCCAAACGCTTTTGTGGCAGTTGCGCGCCACAATCACCTCGTCCCCCTCGCCGCACAGCGCCAGCATAGCTGCCTGCAAACCACAAGAAGCGCCGTTGACCAAAAAAAAGGTGCGTCTGGCGCCCACAGCGGCGGCGTATTGTTCTTCCGCCGCCAAAATCACTCCTTGGGCCTGGTGCAAATTATCAAATCCGTCAATCTCTGTCAAATCCATGGCAAATAAGTCATGGTCCATCCCCCGGCCCATCTTATGCCCCGGCATATGAAAGGGATACCGGGGATTTTTGGCATAGGATTGTAATTGGGAAAATAACGGTGCGTCCATCAAACTCCTCTTTTCTATTTCTGTGGTTTCTTCTTTTACCCTTTCCAAAGGGCATAAATATCTCGTTTGGAAACGCCGCGGTCTTTGGCCACTTGTTTCATGGCCTCTTTTTCCGACCAGCCTTTCGCAAGATATTGCTGCATGTGTTCTTCCAAGGGCATGGCCGAAAAAGAAGCTTCTTTTTCTTTTTTGGCCTCCTGGGGATCTTTGCCCGCCAGGACAATCACAAACTCCCCTTTGGGCGGATTGGCCTCATAATAGGCTGCCAAATCCAGTAAGGTATCTTCCCTTCGTTCTTCATATTTTTTTGTCAGCTCCCGCAGACAGCAGGCCCGGCGGTTTCCCGTTGCCTCAGCCAGCAGGCGCAAGGTTTCCAAAAGCCGGTGGGGTGCTTCATAAAAAATCGTCGTCCGCGCTTCGTCTTTGAGCCGTTCCAGCACCGCCGCCCGTTCTTTTTTGTCCGGCGGCAAAAATCCTTCAAAGACAAACCGCCGCCCGCCCATGGCAGAAAGCACCAGTGCCGTCACCACTGCCGAAGCCCCTGGCGCCACCGTCACCGCAATTCCTGCTTCATAACAAAGCCGCACCAAATCCTCTCCCGGATCGGAAATGCCAGGCATCCCTGCATCGGTCACCAGGGCAATGTTCTTTCCCTCTTGCAAAAGCTGTACCAACTGAGGTCCTTTGGCCTCTTTGTTGTGTTCATGGTAGCTGACAAGGTGTGTGGTAATTTCAAAATGGTTCAATAGTTTTAACGTATGGCGCGTATCTTCTGCCGCCACCAGATCACATTCACGCAATAGCCGCAGCACCCGCAGAGAAATGTCTTCCAAATTTCCAATGGGCGTTGCACACAAATAAAGGGTTCCGGCCACGTCTTTGCCTCCTTTTGAGAAAAGAGGGCAGTGGCTTTGGCCCGCGGCCGCTCCCCTGCCCAATCATTCATAATATATTTGCAACGTTTCTTTCGTATAACTGCCGTCTGCTTCATAAATGACCAGCGGCGGCAGTACTTTTAACATAGGCTTTCCGCTGCGCACCGCTTCGACCAGCACCATCATCGGCTCTTTTTGCACATAAGGATGCACCAGGCGCATCTGTTTTGGCTCCAGCTTATATTGGCGCAGCAGACAAAAAATGTCCACCAGCCGGTGGGGCCGGTGCACCAAATAAAACCGGCCGCCAAAGGAAAGCAGGCGGCTGGCCTGGGCCACCACCTCTTCCAAATTCACCAACACTTCGTGGCGGGCAATGGCTTTGGGCCCAAACTGGTTTTGCAGCCCCCCGCCGCTATTCATATATGGCGGATTACAGGTCACTACCTGAAACGAAGAAGGTTTCAGCTGAGCCGGCGGCGCTTTGATGTCGCCTTCTAAAATGGTAATACGCCCTTGCAGGCGGTTGAGCGCCACGCTGCGGCTTGCCATTTCGGCGCTTTCGGCCTGGATTTCCAAGCCGTAAATCTCCTCTGCTTTTGTTCTGGCCGCAAGCAAAATAGGGATGATGCCGGTGCCTGTGCCCAAATCCACCACCCGTTCCCCTTTGGCCGCTTTTGCAAAACCGCTTAACAAAACGGCATCCACACCAAAGCAAAACCGCTTGGGATCTTGAATGATACGAAACCCGTTGCGGTGTAAATCATCCACCCGCTCCCCGGGACGCAGTGTGATTTCTTGTTCCATTGCCTCAACCATCCAAATCCAAGTCCAGCATATCGTCTTTGTTTTTGCCTTTTTTCTCTTCCGGTTTTGGCTCCGGCTTTTGTTTTCTGCTTTTTTTAGAGCGGATCACCTTCACCTCGTCCACATGATAAAACCCGATGGTGGGCGGATCATTTTCTTTTTTGCGCACAGCCGCTTTCACCTGCTGCATCAGCACGTTAACGGCCAGAATTTCACCGGTGCCGTCGGGCACTTCGATGATGTCGCCCACAAAGGGAAGTTTCCGGTTCAATTCTTCATAAACATCTTCTTCATATTTTAAACAGCACATCAGCCGGCCGCAGATGCCGCTGATTTTTGTCGGGTTTAAAGAGAGATTTTGCTCTTTGGCCATTTTAATGGAAACTGGCGTAAAATCGCCCAGGAAACTGGCGCAGCACAGCGGACGGCCGCAGATGCCAATGCCGTTAAGCATTTTTGCCTCATCCCGCACCCCAATTTGCCTCAGCTCAATGCGGGTGCGGAAAACGGCTGCCAGTTCCTTGACCAGCTCCCGAAAATCCACCCGGCCATCGGCCGTAAAATAGAAAATCAGCTTGTTGTGGTCAAAGGTCATCTCCACATCCACCAGTTTCATGCCCAAGTCGTGCTTGGCAATCTTTTCCTCGCAAATGGCAAAGGCTTCTTTCTCTTTTTGATGATCTGCCTCCTGCTGGGCAATGTCTTCTCGGGTGGCTTTGCGCAGCACTTGTTTTAATGGCTGCACCACCTGGTCATCTTCCACCATGGTGTTTGCCTTCACCACTGCCCCCAGCTCCACGCCGCGGGCCGTTTCCACAATGGCAAACTCTCCTTTTTCCAAAGCAATGCCATTGGGATCAAAAAAATAAACTTTACCGGCTTTTTTAAACCGGATTCCTACCACTTCAAACATGTTGTTCTCCTTTGATTGTCAGCAACATCTCTTCCAATGCCAGCTGTAAATTTACGTTTTGCGCCGCCTGTTTTTTGGCCGTCCACACGGCATCTGCGCTGCGGCGAATCTGCCCCGGCGTCAGCTGACGGCCCAAAGCGGCCATCTGGCTTCTTTTTTCTTTTTCCATCAAAAACTTCGATTGCGGCAGCTGTTGTTCCAGCAGCAAGTCCCGGTAAAACAACAGCAACAGCTCCCAAAATAAGGGCTGCTGTTTATAAGCCGTCCATCCGGCCGCCCACCCCAGCACCGTGGCTGTGTTGGTCTTTGGCAGCAAAAACAGTTTTTCTGTCACATCTTGCTGCATGGCCAAAAACGAGTCGTCTTCCAACAGCTGCAAGGCTTTGCCAATGGCTCCTGCTGCATATTCTCCCAACAGATGGGCCTGCTGGGCCGGCACCCCTTTTTCTTCCATCAAAAAAGAAGCCACTTCTCCTTGGGAAAGAGGTTTTAATCCATACACCGGACAGCGGGAACGGACCGTCGGCAAAAGAGAGGCTGCCTGCTCGGCCAGCAGCAAAAAAACGCCATAGGCCGGCGGCTCTTCCAATGTTTTTAAAAACGCATTTTGTGCCGCCGGTGTCATTTGGTCGGCCTCCGGCAGCACAAAGATTTTATAGCGGCCGCTGTAAGGCTTGATGGATACTTCCTGCACCACCTGCTGGCGGATATCCTCCACTCCCAGCACCTTTGTCTTTGTTGGTTCCACCCAAAACACGTCAGGGTGATTACCGCTTTCGATGGTGCGGCAGGAAACGCAGGTGCCGCAGGAAACACCCTGCCCAGTTTCGCACTGCAGTGCCCTTGCTAACGCCAAGGCCAAAAGCCCCTTGCCGCTGCCCTTTGCCCCTTGCAAAATACAGGCATGGGGAAATCGGCCCTGGCGAACGGCCGAAAACATCCGCCGCCGCAGCGCCTCATTGCCCCTCATTGCATCCATTTGATTCATGGCCTGCACCTTAAATTTTGATGAATTGTTCCACGTCCACCACAAACACTGTGGCTCCGCCCACTTTCACTTCAATGGGGCGGCGCACAAATCCGTCCAAATTGGTGTATGGCGTATAGTCGCCCACCATTTTGTTTTTCATTTTGCAGTTGGTGCGGAAAATATCTAGCACTTCTTCCACTTTATCATCTTCTACGCCGGAAATCAGCGTCGTGTTGCCCACCCGCAAAAATCCGCCGGAAGAAACCAGCTTTGTTACCATAAATCCTTCCTGGTTTAACAACCGCACCAATTTTGCCGCATCATCATCGTGTACAATCGCAATCACCAATTTCATCGTCAAACACCTCCATTAAAGTGCTGCTTTTTTTTGCAGTTTTTCCCAAACGGCCTGCTGCACTTGCTCTGCCACTTTTTCCACCGATTGGGAAGCATCCACAGTCACAATTCGCCCAGGCTCTCTTTGCGCCAAGGCCACATAGGCTTCATAGACTTTTTGTTGCAGGGAAAGGCCAGCTTGTTCCAGCCGGTCCGGCGCATGGTCCTTTCTTGCCCGCTCCAACGCCTTTTGCGGCGGCAGCAAAAACAACACCGTGCAATCCGGCTCCAGCCCATCCAGCGCCCATCCATTGATGCTTTTTATCATCGCTTCTCCCAGGCCTCTGCCATAGGCTTGATAAACGACGCTGCTGTCATAAAACCTGTCGCAGATAACGACAGATCCTTCCTGCAGGGCCGGCACAATGGTCTGGGAAACGTGCTGGGCACGGCTTGCCGCATATAACAGCGCCTCTGTGGCGCTGGTCATGTCGCCATTGGCCGGATCCAACAACAGCGAGCGGATTTTTTCCCCAATGGGTGTGCCGCCCGGCTCTCTGGTCAGCACCACCGAACACCCTTTTTGACGCAAAAAATCAGCCAAAAGCGCAATCTGTGTCGATTTTCCTGCGCCATCGGTGCCTTCTATGGTGAGGAACATCCCTTTCATGTCCAAGCCCTCCATCCTTTCCATGTTATTTTCTATTTTATTATACCAAAACTGCCCCTATATCGCAATGCCATATCAATCCAAAGCAGCTTTCTCTTCCAGCAGTCCCCATCTGGAAAGGGGTAGCAGCCGGAAAATCACTTTGCCCTGCACATCGTCTGCACGGATGGTGCCAAAAAAACGGCTGTCGGTGCTGCAGGAGCGGTTATCCCCCATCACAAAGACTTCTCCCACCGGCACCGTCATCCATACAATTCCCTCCGTCTCTCCTGCGGCATAAGGCTCTTCCAGCTCTTTTCCATTGACTGTCACCACACCGTTTTCAATGCCCACCGTGTCACCTTCCAGCGCAATGACCCGTTTTACCATATCAATGGATTCTCCATCCACCTCTTTGGTAAATGTGATGATATCTCCCGTGTCATACCAGCCCATCCAGGCAGCCAGGCGGCTGATGCAGAGGGTGTCTCCATCGAAAATTCCCGGCTCCATGGAACTGCCGTCCACCTTAGCCGGGAAACAAACCACATATAATATCAATAAAATCAGCAGGGCCTCTGCCGCTGCCGACAACCAGTTTTTGATGTTCTGCTTCAATGTGTCTGCTCCTTTAAAAACTTCTTTTTCAACAGTATATGCCTATTGTTCCTGTTTTTTCAAGTATTTCTGGCAGATCGTATGATTTTTGTCATAATCTTGCAAAACAATGGGCCAAAGCTTCGTTTTTTGGCTAGATTGGCAGGAAAAAACATCCACCCGCCTAGCGGGTGGTTTTTCCTATGCGGGCATAGCCCTATGTTCTTCGCTTATGCGTAAACGCATAACCTAGCCTGCCAACTGCGTGTCTGTTACTTGCTACCCTTAAAAGGG